>NZ_JAGDEZ010000009.1:85026-210733 GCF_017498305.1 Pseudomonas sp. OA65 | reverse complement strand
CACAGTCACGTGACACAAGCTCCAATCAGTCTGTACGCGCAGATGTCCACGGATCCGCGCCACCGCCGGAATCTCCCTCGAGCATATACCCGCCCGTGTAAGGGTGAGAGACGGGCAGCCCCACCTCGCCACAGAAGCCACAGAAGCCACAGAAGCCACAGAAGCCACAGAAGCCACAGAAGCCACAGAAGCCACAGAAGCCACAGAAGCCACAGAGGCCACAGAAGCCAAACCAGGTCCTCGCAAGCCTGGCTTTAAAGCGCCAACCCCGCCTTGACCCGATACTGATTACGCACCGGCGTCGCATATTGCAGCACCAGGAACGGCCGGTGTTCCGGCGGGCATGCGTCCAGTCGGCGCTGCCATTCCTCCTGGGCCTTGGCCAGTTCCTCGGCACCAAACACCTCGGCCGCCGTCGGCACCTGCAGTTGCGGGTCGGCGTCGGCCCATTGGGCGTAGGCCAGGTAATGCACCGGGAATAGCCGGTAGCCGCCGAGAATCTGCCGGTCCATTTCCAGGGCCAATTGCTTGGTGTCCTCGAACAGCTCGGTGATGGGCGCGGCGAAGTTCACGTGGACCCGGCCCTTGTAGCCGGTGATGCCCTTGGCGATGCTCACGTCGTCTTCGCCCGGGGCCTTGGTGTAGGTGCCGGTGGTGGCGCGGATGTACAACTCGCGGGCCTTGGCCTGGTCGCACGGGTCGTATTCGTAGCTGATCGACACCGGCGTGAGGTTCAGTGACTGGATCACCTCGCCGAACGGCTCGTCCTTGCGGCTCATGTGGAACATCTTGAGGATCGCCGATTCGGTCCGGTCGTCACCGTCCTTGGCCCGTCCTTCGGCCTGGGCGATCCAGATCGAGGCGCAGTCGTTGCGGATCGAATGGTTGATGTACGCCGACAACAACTGGTACGCCGCCATTTTTTCCCGTCGCCCGGTGATGGAGCGGTGCACGATAAAGCTCTTGTTCAGGCGCATCAGGTCGCTGACAAAAGGCTTTTGCAGCAGGTTGTCGCCAATGGCGATGCGCGGCGTCGGCAGGCCGGCGTGGTACACGGCGTAATTGACGAAGGCCGGGTCCATCACGATATCGCGGTGATTGGCGATGAACAGGTAGGCGCTGCCGGACTTGAATTGCTCCACCCCGGTGTAGGTCACGCCATCGGTGGCGCGCTCGATGGTGTGGTCGACGTAGAACTCCACCTTGTCCTGCAACGTGGCGACCGAGGTCACACCGGCGAACTCACGGCGCAGTCTTTGCGCTATAAGGGGTTTGAGCATCCAGCCGAAGGCGCCGGCCAGGCGTGGGAAGCGGAAGTGGGTGAGGATATCTAGAAACGCCTTGTCGCCGAGCAGCCGTGCCAGCACCGCTGGGACTTCGCTGTCGTCGTAAGGTCGGATGGCATCGAATTCGCCCATCATGCTCTCTTGTTGGAAACGGCTAGGGTAAGTAAAGGTTCGATCAAAAAAACGACAGGGCACGGCCTGGAAGATAAGCCAGACGAAAATAGCCCTGCAAATAGACCGGCGATTATACGCACAAGTCACCTGGGAGACCGCGATGCTGGAACAGGCTAGTTATGATTGTCCCTATTGTGGGGAGGAAGTAGAGACAACCGTGGATTTGTCCGGCGGTGACCAGACCTACATCGAGGACTGTCAGGTGTGTTGTCGGCCGATCACCTTTGTACTGCAAGTCCATGAAGAAGAGTGGCATCTCGAAGTCTTCAGTGAAAACGAGTGAAGGGGGCGCCCATGCAGCGAATCTACGAGCTGGACAACTTGATGGAAGGTGAGTTGCTGCAAGGCATGCTCGCCAGCGAAGGCGTCACGGCGCACCTGGTGGGGCGCGACCTGGTCGGCGGCGCGGGGGAGTTGCCGATGCATGGATTGCTCGGGCTGGCGGTGGAAGATGACCAGGCGCAATACGCCCGGGAGTTGATCGCCGCGTACAATGCCGCGCTGCCGCTGCCCGGCGATGAACCGGACAGCTACCCCGGCACGCTGGTCTGTTAGGCTGGCGGTCGTTCGTTCGATCAAGAGTCGTGTTGCCCCATGTGTGGACGTTATGCCCTGTTTCGCTGGAACCCTGCCTTTGCGGCCTTACCCGGCTTTCCCGCCGATCAGAAGGCCCAATGGAATATTTCGCCCAACGATTCGGTGCTGATGCTACGGGCCGGTGCCGAGGGCCAGCGCGAACTGGCGCGGGCGCGCTGGGGCCTGACGCCGCCGTGGTTGACCGACCTGTCCCGCACCCCGGCCCATGCCCGGGCCGAAACCGTGGCCGAGCAGCCGATGTTCCGTGAAGCCTTGCGCCTGCGCCGCTGCCTGCTGCCGGCCAACGGCTTTTATGAATGGCGCGGCGGCACGCGCAAGCGTCCGTACTGGCTGACGCCGGGGGAGGGCTCGTCGTTGTTTTTTGCCGCGATCTGGGAAGCCTATCCGGTGCAGGAGCAGGTGTGGCTGAGCACGGCGGTCATCACCCAACCGGCGGCGGGTCAGCGTCGACCGTTGATCCTGGACGAAGAAGGCCAGCGCCTGTGGCTCGACCCGGAGACGCCGCTGCATGCCTTGCAAGGGCTGCTGGCCAGCGAGCCGGCGCCATTGCGCGAGCGGGTGCTGGCCAACATGGTCAATGATCCGAAGCTCAATGGGCCGGAGTGCTTGACGCCGGCTTGAGTTTTGCGGCGCTTGTATTGGCCCCATCGCGAGCAGGCTCGCTCCCACAGTGGATTACAGGTGTATTCAAATTTCCCGTACACCGACCATCCCCTAATGTGGGAGCGGGCTTGCTCGCGAAAGGGGCATGACATCCAACATTCATGCAAGCTGACCCACCGCTTTCGCGAGCAAGCCCACAATAGCTTGTGGGTGTTCACAAAAAATGTGTGCACCGCCTGTCCCCTGTGGGAGCGAGCCTGCTCGCGATAGCGGCGGATCAGTCGACATTAATGTGGCTGACATACTGTCATCGCGAGCAGGCTCGCTCCCACAATAAGATTTGTGGGTTACTCGTGGTGCGGCTCACCCAGGAACGTCAGCGAAGTGAACACGCCACGGGTGTCCACGTCCTTGTTGTCCTTGAGCTTGATTTCCATGTGCGCCGCAATCACGTTCAAGCCTTCGTTACGCACCAGCACCTTGGCCCGCCCTTCGGCGTCGGTTTCCGTCGAGACGGTGTTCGGCGCGCTGCGGTAGTCGCCCACCAATTTCACCCCGGCCGCCGGTTTGCCGTCCAGCAGCACCCGGACCGGCAATGGCTGGCCCGGGCCTACGGTCAGCGGGTCGACTTCCGGCAGGATCACGAACTTGATCGGCTCCAGCGCCGGCAGTTTCGCCCCCGGCTCGTAGATCGCCAGGCTGTACTTGAACGTCTGGGTCGCTTCGACCGCCCCGGGCACTTTGCTGCGGCCTTCGTTGATCCACTTCTTGTCCGCCGTCTGGGACCACATGCCGTTGTCCAGCGCCACCGCCAGCACGGCTGGTGGCTTGAGCGGTTGCAGGCGGGCGTGGTCCGGCAGGCGTTCTACGGTGACCGGAATCATCTTGCCGCCCAGGTCATAGGCCCAGGCACCGCTGATTTTCTGCGCCTTGAAGGCATTGTCTTCGGCACCGTGGCCGTAGATCACTTCGATGTTGCCGCGACGCTGTTCGGTCCACAGGCCATGGGCCGAGGCCTGCGCGGCCAGGAACAGGCCAAGCAGGGCGAAGGTCTTGGGGTATTTCATGCTGACTTCCTTATAGATCGAGGGTGAGGCTGACAGTGAAGTTGCGCGGATCGCCGGGCGTGACCCAGTAATTGCTGTAGGAGCGTTCGTAGTATTTTTCGTCGAAGACGTTGTTCAGGTTCAGGCCCACGGTGACGTCATCGCTGGCCTTGTAATGGGCCAGCAGATCCACGGTGTGGTAGGCCGGCAGTTCGAAATCCTTGCCGGCTTCGCCCGAGCGATCGCCGACGTAAGTGAACGCCGCGCCGACATCCGAGCCACGCAAGTGTCCGTCCTGGAATTCGTAGACGCCCAGCAGGCTGCCGCTGTGTTTGGCGACGCCAAGGATCCGGCTGCCGGTGGGATTTCCCGGGTCACCCTTGGTCACTTCGGCGTCGATATAGGCATAGGCACCGATCACGCGCACGGCGTCGGTCACCTGCCCAGTGAATTGCAGGTCGATGCCCTGGCTGCGCGCCTTGCCCATGGCACTGTAGAAATCAGTCCCCGCGATCTGAGCCAGGACGTTTTCCTTCTCTATATGGAATGCCGCCAGGGTGGTACTCAGGCGGTCGTCGAACAACTCGCTCTTGATCCCCACCTCATAGCCGACCCCTTCCTCGGGATCGAAAGTCTTGCTGCTGGCATCCAGGCCGTTGTTGGGCTTGAACGAGGTGGAGGCGTTGGCGAACAGGCCGACCTCGGGCGTCAATTGATACAGCAGGCCGGCCCGCTGCGTCAGGGCGTCGTGGCGTTGGCGGCTGGTTTTATCGCGGGTGTGATCGTCGATGCTCTGCTCGAAATGCTCATAACGCACGCCGAGCATGCCTCGCAGCTTCTCGGTGAAAACGATCTGGTCCTGCAGGTTCAGCGCGCGGCTTTGTACATGTTCGAAGAAGTCAGGACCGGTGCGTTTGCCATCAGGTTTTGGCTGGCCGTAAACCGGTTGATAAATATCGATGGGATAAGCGCTGCCGTTGATGGTGGTCACGCGCTCGTTCTTGCGGTAGTCCTCGTATTCGCTGCCGATCAGCAGTTCGTGCTGCCAGGGGCCGAGGTCGAACAAGCCACGCAATTCCAGTTGGGTGATGCTGTCGTGCCAATTGTTGTCGCGCTCGCGATAGCGACGGTCCACCGTGTGGCCATCGGCGTTCAGCGGGCGCGCTTCGGAGGCGAAGCCCCAGAGTTCACCCTGCTTGTAATGGCTGGCCAGGCGCAGTTGCCAGGTGTCGTTGAGCTGATGTTCGAGGGCGGCCTGGAGCATGTTGTTGTGATTGTCGATGTCGCCGTCGTTGGGCTCGCCCAAAAAAGTCGAGCGAGAAACGCCGCTCCAGCGATTGTTCGGGGCGACGATGCCACGGTCGAACGTCGAGCTGTGGCGCACGATTTCGCTTTCCACCAGTAACCGGGTGCCGGGGTTCAATTGCCAACTGATGGAAGGCGCGACGAAGACGCGCTTGCTGTCGACGTGATCGCGAAAGCTATTGTTGTCCTCGACCGCCAGGTTGACCCGCGACAGCACGTTGCCTTCGGCGTCCAGTGGCGTATTGACGTCCAGCGCGGTGCGGTAGCGATTCCAGCTTCCGGCGCTGGTTTGCAGGGTGGTGAAGGCTTCCGGTTGCGGTTTCTTGGTGACAATGTTCACCGTGCCGCCAGGGTCGCCCCGGCCATACAGGCTGGCGGCCGGGCCTTTGAGCACTTCGATGCGTTCAATGTTCGCGGCGTCCGGTGTACTTGGATAACCGCGATTGGCGCTGAAGCCGTCCTTGTAAAACTCCGAAGTCGTGAAGCCGCGCACGCTGTATTCGTAGAGCGTCAGGCCACCGAAGTTGTTCTGCTTCGACACGCCGCCGGCGTATTCCAATGCCCGTTCGACGCTGGTGCTGCCCAGGTCCTTGAGCACGCTGGCGGGAATCACGCTGATCGATTGCGGGATATCGCGCAGGGCGGTGTCGGTTTTGGTGGCGCTGGCAGAGCGGGTGGCGCGATAGCCCGTGACAGGCCCGGTGGCGGATTCGTAGTCGGACGTTACGGTGATGGCGTCCAGCTCCAGCGGCTGGATTTCTTCGGCGTAGGCCGGATCGCCGAGCAGGCCAAGGGCGAGGCTGGCGATGGAAATCCGTTTCAGGGATGACATGTTATGTTGTTCCAATTTTTAGAATTGAAACAATATAACACTACCAATGAGAATTTATGCTATTTATCTTTCTCTGGAAACGTGGAGCCGAACGCCGTTTTTGTGGCGAGGGAGCAAGCTCCCTAGCCACAGGGTTTTGAGGAGGGCTTGCTCAGTTGCAAGGCCCTTTTATGGTTATGGTGCGGCTTACTGCTCTTCTTTAGGCACCACCGGCGCCGGCGGTGGGCGCAGGCCGATTTCAGCGGTGAGCTTGAGCTCCTTGCCGTTGCGCATGACCTGGATCGTCACCTTGTCGGTGGGCTTGATCCGCGCCACCTGGTTCATCGAGCGGCGGCCATCGCCGGCCGGTTCGCCATCGATGCTCAGGATCACATCGCCCAGTTGCAGGCCGGCCTTCTGCGCCGGGCCGTCGCGGAAGATCCCCGCCACCACGATGCCGGGCCGCCCGGACAAGCCGAAGGACTCCGCCAGTTCCTGGGTCAGCGGCTGGACTTCGATCCCCAGCCAACCGCGGATGACCTGGCCGTGTTCGATGATGGATTTCATCACCTCCATCGCCAGTTTCACCGGAATGGCGAAACCGATGCCCTGGCTGCCGCCGGACTTGGAGAAGATCGCCGTGTTGATCCCGGTGAGGTTGCCGTTGGCATCCACCAGCGCGCCGCCGGAGTTGCCCGGGTTGATCGCGGCGTCGGTCTGGATGAAATCCTCGTAGTTGTTCAGGCCCAACTGATTGCGCCCGGTGGCGCTGATGATGCCCATGGTCACGGTCTGGCCAACGCCGAACGGGTTGCCGATGGCCAGGGTCACGTCGCCGATGCGGATGCTGTCGGAGCGGCCGATGGTGATGGCCGGCAGGTTCTTGAGATCGATCTTCAGTACCGCCAGGTCGGTTTCCGGGTCGCTGCCGATCACCCGGGCCAGGGTTTCACGGCCATCCTTGAGGGCCACGACGATTTGGTCGGCACCGCTGGTGACGTGGTTGTTGGTCAGGATGTAGCCTTCCGGGCTCATGATCACGCCCGACCCCAGGCTCGACTCCATGCGTTTTTGCTTGGGCGAGTTGTCGCCGAAGAAACGCCGGAACTGCGGGTCTTCGAACAGCGGATGGCTGGGCTTGTTGATGACCTTGGTGGTGTACAGGTTCACCACCGCCGGCGCGGCGGTGGTCACGGCGTCAGCATAGGACACCGGCCCCTGCATCACCGCCTTGGTTTGCGGCGCCTGCTGCAGGTTGACGTCGAGGCTTGGCAGGCCGACCCACTCCGGGTAGCGCTGGATAATCAGCAGAGCGACAAGCACACCGGCCAATAGCGGCCAGCCGGAAAAACGCAGCGCCTTGAGCATTAAGCACGTCCTACAAAGGTTGCAGGCGGTATGAGACCGCCCATAATGTCGCGCATTATACGAGGCCGCGCGCGCCTCTGAACGGGATATTTAGGAGTCTTTTCATGGCCGTCGCCCTGAACACCCTGGTAGAAGAAGCGGACCGTTACCTGGCCAGCAGCCGGATTGCCGATTATTGCCCCAACGGCCTGCAGGTCGAAGGCGCGCCCCAGGTGACGCGCATCGTCAGTGGCGTCACCGCCAGCCAGGCGTTGCTCGATGCGGCTGTCGAGGCCGGGGCCGACCTGGTGCTGGTGCATCACGGTTATTTCTGGAAGGGCGAGAACCCTTGTATCACCGGCATGAAACAGCGTCGCCTCAAGACGTTGCTCAAGCATGACATCAGCCTGCTGGCTTACCACTTACCCTTGGACCTGCACCCGGAAGTGGGCAATAACGTGCAGCTGGCCCGCCAGTTGGACATCACCGTCGAAGGGCCGCTGGATCCGGATAATCCCAAGATCGTCGGTCTGGTCGGCTCCCTGTCCGACCCGATGACGGCACGGGATTTCGCGCGCAAGGTCCAGGAAACCATGGGCCGCGAGCCCTTGCTGATCGACAGCGGGCAGATGATCCGCCGGGTCGGCTGGTGCACCGGTGGCGGCCAGGGGTATATCGATCAGGCGGTGCTGGCCGGCGTCGACCTGTACCTCAGCGGCGAGGCGTCGGAGCAGACGTTCCACAGCGCGCGGGAAAACGGCATCAGCTTCATCGCCGCCGGGCATCATGCCACCGAACGTTATGGCGTCCAGGCGCTGGGTGACTATCTGGCGCGACGCTTTGCCCTGGAGCACATCTTTATCGATTGCCCGAATCCGATCTGACTAACGCTGAACCAACATGTGGAGTGGGCCTGTGGGAGCAAAGCTTGCTCGCGATGGCGTCGGCACATGCAACGCCGTTATCGCGAGCAAGCTTTGCTCCCACAGAGTTCACTGGCCCACACAGAATCCGTCACAAAGCCCGAACCGGCAGGCATATCCATATGCTGTTTCGATCTAGTTGGCGCCCTGATTAGAAGAGGTCGCTGTGCTAGGATTCCCCGCTCGAACACGGCCCGCTGGCCGTTCATAAGAAAGTTTTCGTGAGTAGCCATGGTCGACAAACTGACGCATCTGAAACAGCTGGAGGCGGAAAGCATCCACATCATCCGCGAGGTGGCCGCCGAGTTCGATAACCCGGTGATGCTGTACTCCATCGGTAAAGACTCCGCCGTGATGCTGCACCTGGCACGCAAGGCGTTCTTCCCCGGCAAGCTGCCGTTTCCGGTGATGCACGTCGACACCCGCTGGAAATTCCAGGAAATGTACAAATTCCGCGACCGCATGGTCGAGGAACTGGGCCTGGACCTGATCACTCATGTGAACCCGGACGGCGTGGCGCAGGGCATCAACCCGTTCACCCACGGCAGTGCCAAGCACACCGACATCATGAAGACCGAAGGCCTTAAGCAGGCCTTGGACAAATATGGTTTCGACGCCGCGTTCGGCGGTGCCCGTCGCGATGAAGAGAAGTCCCGCGCCAAGGAGCGTGTTTACTCGTTCCGCGACAGCAAGCACCGCTGGGACCCGAAGAACCAGCGCCCGGAGCTGTGGAACGTCTACAACGGCAAGGTCAACAAGGGCGAGTCGATCCGCGTCTTCCCGCTGTCGAACTGGACCGAGCTGGATATCTGGCAGTACATCTACCTCGAAGGCATCCCGATCGTGCCGCTGTACTTCGCCGCCGAGCGTGAAGTGATCGAGAAGAACGGCACGCTGATCATGATCGACGACGAGCGCATCCTCGAGCACCTGTCCGACGAAGACAAAGCCCGTATCGTCAAGAAGAAAGTGCGTTTCCGTACCCTTGGCTGCTACCCGTTGACGGGCGCGGTGGAGTCCGAGGCCGAAAGCCTTACGGACATCATCCAGGAAATGCTCCTGACGCGAACTTCCGAGCGCCAGGGCCGGGTCATCGACCACGATGGCGCAGGCTCGATGGAAGATAAAAAACGTCAAGGTTATTTCTAAGGGGCTGTCATGTCGCATCAATCTGATTTGATCAGCGAGGACATCCTCGCCTACCTGGGCCAGCACGAGCGTAAAGAGCTGCTGCGCTTCTTGACCTGCGGTAACGTCGACGACGGCAAGAGCACCCTGATCGGGCGCCTGCTGCACGACTCCAAGATGATCTACGAAGATCACCTGGAAGCCATCACCCGCGATTCGAAGAAAGTCGGCACCACCGGTGACGATATCGACCTGGCGTTGCTGGTCGACGGCCTGCAGGCCGAGCGCGAGCAAGGCATTACCATCGATGTCGCCTACCGCTATTTCTCCACCGCCAAGCGTAAATTCATCATCGCCGATACCCCCGGCCATGAGCAGTACACCCGCAATATGGCCACCGGTGCCTCCACCTGTGACCTGGCGATCATCCTGGTGGACGCCCGCTACGGCGTGCAGACCCAGACCCGTCGCCACAGCTTCATCGCCTCGTTGCTGGGCATCAAGCACATCGTCGTGGCCATCAACAAGATGGACCTCAAGGACTTCGACCAGGGCGTGTTCGAGTCGATCAAGGCCGACTACCTGAAGTTCGCCGAAGGCTTGAAGATGAAGCCCACCAGCATGCACTTCGTGCCGATGTCCGCCCTCAAGGGCGACAACGTGGTGAACAAGTCCGAACGTTCGCCGTGGTACACCGGCCAGTCGCTGATGGAAATCCTCGAGACCGTGGAAGTGGCGGGCGACCGCAACTTCACCGACCTGCGTTTCCCGGTGCAGTACGTCAATCGTCCGAACCTGAACTTCCGCGGTTTCGCCGGCACCCTCGCCAGCGGCATCGTGCACAAGGGCGACGAAGTGGTGGTGCTGCCGTCAGGCAAGAGCAGCCGCGTGAAATCCATCGTCACCTTCGAAGGCGAGCTGGAACATGCAGGTCCTGGCCAGGCGGTGACGCTGACCATGGAAGACGAGATCGACATCTCCCGTGGCGACCTGCTGGTGCATGCCGACAATGTGCCGCCGGTCACTGACAGCTTCGAAGCGATGCTGGTGTGGATGGCCGAAGAGCCGATGCTGCCGGGCAAAAAATACGACATCAAGCGTGCCACCAGCTACGTGCCGGGCTCGATTGCCAGCATCGTCAACAAGGTTGATGTGAACACCTTGGAAGAAGGTCCGGCCAGCGCGTTGCAGCTCAATGAAATCGGCAAGGTGAAGATCGCCCTGGATGCGCCGATCGCCCTGGACGGTTACGAGAGCAACCGCACCACTGGCGCGTTCATCGTCATCGATCGCCTGACCAACGGCACGGTCGGCGCCGGCATGATCGTCGCCCAGCCGCTGACCCACGGCAGCAGCTCGCACCATGGCAAACTGGCCCATGTGTCGGTGGAAGAACGCACCCAGCGTTTCGGCCAGCAGCCGGCCACGGTCTTGTTCAGTGGCCTGTCGGGCGCTGGCAAGAGCACGCTGGCCTATGCGGTCGAGCGCAAGTTGTTCGACTCGGGCCGTGCGGTCTTTGTCCTCGATGGCCAGAACCTGCGCCATGACCTGAACAAGGGCTTGCCGCAGGATCGTGCCGGGCGGACCGAGAACTGGCGCCGTGCGGCGCATGTCGCCCGTCAGTTCAACGAAGCGGGCCTGCTGACCTTGGCCGCGTTCGTTGCACCGAGTGCCGAAGGGCGCGAGCAGGCCAAGGACCTGATCGGCCGTGAGCGTCTGCTGACGGTCTACGTCCAAGCCTCGCCAACGGTGTGTGCCCAGCGTGATCCGCAAGGGCTGTACGCCGCCGCCGGCGACAACATCCCGGGCGAGTCCTTCCCGTATGACGTGCCGCTGGATGCCGACCTGGTGATCGACACGCAGTCGCTGACGTTGGAAGAGAGCGTCAAGCAAGTGTTGGATCTGCTGCGCAAGCGTGGGGCGATCTAAGGGGGGCAGCTACAAGCTTCTAGCTTCAAGCGGCAAGTAAAAGCCCGCCGATGAGTGATCATCGGCGGGCTTTTTCATTTTTCTATGGCGCAAACCCAATCCATTGTGGGAGCGAGCCTGCTCGCGAAAGCGGTGTGCCAGTTAACGAAGAGGTGGCTGATCCGACGCCTTCGCGAGCAGGCTCGCTCCCACAAAGGCAATTAGTGATGATCTGGATACTCCCGATGCATCTGCTCCAGCAACGCATCCTTGTCCTGCCACAACTGGTTGATCCAGCCCTGGAATTCGAGGCGATACGCACCGTCCTGGTCGTAGCTTTTACCAATGAACTGCAGGGGGATCGTCAGCTCCTGGCAATGCACCACCACCTCGCCTACGTTGCCGCAGAGCAGATCCCAATACCCCGGACGCCCGCCCGGATAGTGAATGGTCACGTTGATGATCGACTCTAACTGCTCACCCATCGCATCGAGCACGAACGCGATGCCACCGGCCTTGGGCTTGAGCAAGTAGCGAAACGGTGACTGCTGCTGGGCATGCTTGCCTTCGGTGAAACGCGTGCCTTCGACAAAATTGAAAATGCCCACGGGGTTGTTGCGAAACTTCGCACAGGTCTTGCGGGTGGTTTCCAGGTCCTTGCCTTTCTTTTCCGGGTGTTTTTCCAGGTAAGCCTTGGAGTAGCGCTTCATGAACGGAAAACCCAGGGCCCACCAGGCCAGGCCGATCACCGGCACCCAGATCAGTTCTTGCTTGAGGAAGAACTTCAACGGCCGGATGCGCCGGTTCAGCACGTACTGCAACACCATGATGTCGACCCAGCTCTGGTGGTTGCTGGTGATCAGGTACGAGTGCTGGTAGTCCAGGCCATCCAAGCCGCTGAGGTGCCAGCGGGTACGCCGCACCAGGTTCATCCAGGCCTTGTTGTTGCTGATCCAGGTTTCATGGATGTGGCTCATCAGCCAGTCGGTGAAGCGCTGGGCGGCGGGGAAGGGCAGCAACAGCTTGAAAATCGCCACGATGAACAGCGGTGTGCAGCAGGCGATGGTGTTCAGGGCCAACAGCAGCGAGGCGATGACGCCGCGCAAAGAGGCAGGCAGGAAGTCCAGCATTTAAATATCCAAAGGTCGGTTGGCGGCTTGGATCGCGGTCAGGGCGATGGTGTACACGATGTCGTCGACCTGGGCGCCGCGGGGCAAGTCATTCACCGGTTTGCGCAAGCCTTGCAGCATCGGCCCGAGGCTGACGCAATCGGCGCTGCGCTGCACGGCCTTGTGGGTGGTGTTG
Organism: Pseudomonas sp. OA65; assembly: GCF_017498305.1. NCBI lineage: Bacteria > Pseudomonadati > Pseudomonadota > Gammaproteobacteria > Pseudomonadales > Pseudomonadaceae > Pseudomonas > Pseudomonas sp. OA65. The sequence goes on along the minus strand of NZ_JAGDEZ010000009.1, from coordinate 198,300 downwards.
CCGGTGTTGAGGTCCGGGAAGATGAACACCGTCGCCCGGCCGGCCACCTGGCTGTTGGGCGCCAGTTGTCGGGCCACGGTTTCGTTGGCGGCGGCGTCGTATTGCAGCGGACCGTCGATCAACAGGCCGTGCTGGGCTTCGTGGGCCAGCAGGGTGGCTTCGCGGACTTTTTCCACTTCTTCGCCACTGGCCGACTCGCCGCTGGAATAGCTGAGCATCGCCACTCGTGGGGTGATGCCGAACGCGGCGGCCGAGTCGGCACTTTGCAGGGCGATTTCCGCCAGCTCCGCAGCGCTGGGGTGCGGGTTCATCACGCAGTCGCCGTAGACCAGCACTTCTTCGGGAAACAGCATGAAAAACACCGAGGACACCAGGGAGCAACCCGGCGCGGTCTTGATCAACTGCAAGGCCGGGCGGATGGTGTTGGCGGTGGAATGGATAACGCCGGATACCAGCCCGTCGACTTCATCCAGGGCCAGCATCATGGTGCCGATGACCACGGTGTCTTCCAGTTGCTGCTCGGCCATCGGCGCGTTCAGGCTTTTGCTCTTGCGCAACCGCACCATCGGCTCGACGTAGCGTTCGCGTATCGAATCCGGATCGAGAATCTCCAGCCCTGGCGGCAGTTCGATGCCTTGGGCGCGGGCCACGGCCTCGACGTCGGCCGGTTTTGCCAGCAACACGCAGCGGGCAATGCCCCGGGCCTGGCAAATGGCGGCAGCCTGCACGGTCAGCGGTTCGCTGCCTTCGGGCAGTACGATGCGTTTGTTGGCGGCCTGGGCGCGCTGGATCAGCTGATAACGGAACACCGCCGGCGACAGGCGCATTTCCCGCGGCGTGCCGCAGCGCTGGTGCAACCATTTGGCGTCCAGGTGGCTGGCGACAAAATCGGTGATGATCTCCGCACGTTCGCGGTCATCGATGGGGATTTCCTTGTTCAGGCCGTTGAGCAGGTTGGCGGTGTCATAGGAGCCGGTGCTCACCGACAGCACTGGCAAGCCCGCCTGCAAGGCGCCGCGGCACAGGTCCATGATGCGTGGGTCGGGCAGGGTGTCGCTGGTCAGCAGCAGGCCGGCCAGCGGCACGCCGTTGATCGCCGCCAGGCTCACGGCGAGGATGATGTCGTCGCGATCGCCAGGCGTTACCACCAGCACGCCGGGCTTGAGCAGTTCCACGGTGTTGCGCATGGTGCGGGCGCAAATGATGATATTGCTCATGCGCCGGGTTTCGTAGTCGCCGGCATTGAGCACCTGCGCACCCATCAGGTCGGCCACGTCGCGGGTGCGCGGGGCATTGAGTTCGGGGCGAAACGGCAGGCAACCGAGCAGGCGGAAATCGCCGCTGCGCAACAGGGGCGAGTGTTCCTTGAGCCGTGCGGAAAACGCTTCCATGCTTTCGTCGGTGCGGACCTTGTTCAGGATCACCCCGAGGACTTTCGGGTCCTTCGGCCCGCCGAACAACTGCGCTTGCAACTCCACCCGCCCGGAAAGCTCGGTCAGCACTTCGTTTTCCGGTGCCGACACCAGGATGACCTCGGCGTCGAGGCTCTTGGCCAGGTGCAGGTTGACCCGGGCGGCGTAGCTGGCGTTGCGGGTCGGGACCATGCCCTCGACAACCAGCACGTCTTTGCCGATGGCCGCTTGCTGGTAAAGCGTGATGATTTCTTCCAGCAACTCATCGAGCTGGCCATCGCCGAGCATGCGCTCCACATGCGTCAGGCCCAGGGGTTGCGGGGGCTTGAGGCCATGGGTGCGGGCCACCAGCTCGGTGGAGCGCTCCGGCCCGGTGTCGCCGGGATGCGGCTGGGCAATGGGTTTGAAAAAGCCGACTTTCAGCCCGGCCCGTTCAAGGGTACGCACCAGCCCGAGGCTGATGGAGGTCAGACCCACACCAAAATCGGTGGGCGCGATAAAAAAAGTTTGCATGCGAATTCTCTAAGGGGGAATGGCGCGACCTATGACTGGCCGTCTACCCACGATTCAGTCGCCAAGGTTATCGCTAACCGGGCCTTGAGCGCACCAGCCGCAAGCAAAGGGCTGGCCTATTTTTCCAATACGTTGCGCAGGGTCCAGCACCCAGGCCCGAGACTGCCACGGCGGTTGGTGGCGCAGGTGCTGGGTGTGGCCACAGGACAGCTCGGCCACCCAGTGTCCGTCCTCGTCCTGATGGAAACCGGTGACCGTCGGTCTGTTCGAGCTAGCCCGTTTGTCCGGGTTCCGTTCGCTTTCGGGCAAATCCTTGTTTAGACTTGTCCGTTCTTCATTCTTATGCAAAAGGTCTCGCCCCATGCTGATCGCCGCCAATAAGGCTGTCTCCATCGACTATACCCTGACCAACGACGCTGGTGAGGTCATCGACAGCTCTGCCGGCGGCGCTCCGCTGGTCTACCTGCAAGGCGCGGGTAATATCATTCCAGGCCTGGAAAAGGCCCTGGAAGGCAAAGCCGTCGGTGACGAGCTGCAAGTGGCCGTTGAACCGGAAGACGCCTATGGCGAATATTCCGCTGAACTGGTCAGCACCTTGAGCCGCAGCATGTTCGAAGGCGTGGATGAGCTGGAAGTGGGCATGCAGTTCCATGCTTCGGCGCCCGATGGCCAGATGCAGATCGTCACCATCCGTGATCTGGAAGGCGACGACGTCACCGTTGACGGCAACCACCCGTTGGCCGGTCAGCGCTTGAACTTCCAAGTCAAGATCGTTGACATCCGTGACGCCAGCCAGGAAGAAATCGCCCATGGTCACGTCCATGGTGAAGGCGGCCATCACCATTGATTTGTGCGCTACGCTCAAGTTGACTGGAGAGGCGCCCTATGGCGCCTTTTTAGTCGCTTGCTGTTAGCATCACCCATGGCTGTTTCGAAAAGATCCGCAAACCTGGAGTTCGTCATGAGTGCTTTCCACGACCTTAAACTGACAGCCCTGGATGGCCAGGAGCTTCCTCTGGCGCCTTTCAAGGGGCAAGTCGTGCTGGTGGTCAACGTCGCCTCCAAATGTGGCCTCACGCCTCAGTACGCGGCGCTGGAAAATCTCTATCAGCAATACAAGGACAAGGGCTTCAGCGTGCTGGGCCTGCCCTGTAATCAGTTCGCCGGGCAAGAGCCGGGGACCGAACAGGAAATCCAGGAGTTCTGCAGCCTCAACTATGGCGTGACATTCCCGCTGTCCAGCAAGCTGGACGTGAATGGTCATGAACGTCATCAGTTGTACCGCCTGCTGGCGGGCGAGGGTGCCGAGTTTCCCGGGGACATAACCTGGAACTTCGAAAAATTCCTGCTCGGCAAGGACGGCCGGGTGCTGGCGCGTTTCTCACCTCGCACGGCGCCGGATGATCCTGCCGTGATCCACGCGATCGAAAAAGCGCTGGCTTGATCCCAATGATGTATGGCGGTCCCTTTGTGACGAGGGAGCTTGCTCCCGCCGGGCTGCGAAGCGGCCCTGGCTTTTTTGCGGTCGCTGCGCAACCGAGCGGGAGCAAGCTCCCTCGCCACAGGGGATGTGCTTGAGGCTGTGATACTCAGCGCTCCCTTTTGATCCTTGATCATTCAAATCAATAGTGCTACCCAGCACTCCTCATGCTCCATATTATCGTCGTCATATCCGACCTGTGACTTCGTCCCGTGGAGTGCCCCATGCCTGTAAAAGCCCTGTTCAAACCCTTCCACCTCGGCGCGTTCGAGTTGCCGACCCGGGTGGTGATGGCGCCGATGACCCGTTCCTTTTCGCCGGGCGGCGTGCCGAACGCCAAGGTGATCGAGTACTACCGTCGTCGCGCGGCGGCCGGGGTCGGCCTGATCATCACCGAGGGCACGACGGTCGGACACAAGGCCTCCAACGGCTACCCGAACGTGCCGCATTTCTACGGCAATGCCGCCCTGGCCGGCTGGAAGAAAGTGGTCGATGCGGTGCATGCCGAAGGCGGCAAGATCGTGCCACAGCTGTGGCACGTCGGCAGTGTGCGCCGCATCGGCACCGAGCCGGACGCCAGCGTGCCGGGCTATGGCCCGACCGAAAAGCTAAAGGATGGCCAAGTGGTGGTCCACGGCATGACCCAGGCGGACATCGACGAGGTCATCGCCGCTTTTGCCCAAGCGGCAAAGGACGCCCAGAGCATCGGCATGGACGGGGTGGAAATCCACGGTGCCCACGGCTACTTGGTGGACCAGTTCTTCTGGGAAGGCAGCAACCAGCGCACCGACGGATATGGCGGCAGCCTGGCCAACCGCTCGCGCTTTGCGATCGAATTGATCCGTGCCGTGCGCGCGGCGGTGGGCGAGGGCTTCCCGATCATTTTCCGCTTCTCCCAATGGAAACAGCAGGATTACACCGCGCGCCTGGTGCAGACGCCTGAAGCCTTGGGCGAATTCCTCAAGCCCTTGTCCGAAGCGGGCGTGGATATTTTCCACTGTTCGACGCGACGTTTCTGGGAGCCGGAATTCGAAGGCTCCGAGCTGAACCTGGCCGGCTGGACCCGCAAGCTCACTGGCAAGCCCACCATCACCGTCGGCAGCGTCGGCCTGGATGGCGAGTTCCTGCAGTTCATGGTCAACACCGATAAGGTCGCGCAACCGGCCAGCCTGGAAAAGCTGCTGGAGCGCTTGAACAACGATGAGTTCGACCTGGTGGCGGTGGGACGTGCGCTGCTGGTGGATCCGGACTGGGCGCAAAAAGTCCGTGAAGGGCGGGAGCAGGAGATCTTGCCGTTCAGTCGCGAGGCGTTGATGACCCTGGTTTAAGCGTGTCTGATCCGGCGCCATCGCGAGCAGGCTCGCTCCCACAATGGATCTCGGCTGAACGCAAACTTTGTGCGCGCTGAAGATCAAAATGTGGGAGCGAGCCTGCTCGCGATGACGATTTCAGTATCACCGAACAATCAGCGCACAGTCGGCGCAGCAGGCATCACCTGCTCCCCGACACAAACCCCGCGCAACTGCGCCTCGAATTGCTCGATCACCGACGCCCAGCCCTGGCGACTGGCATGTTGGCGCGCATTGAGCCGCACGCAACGCAAGGTCTCGCGCTCTTCCAGCAGCCAACGGGCGGCATCGCAGAACGCCTCTTCATCCCCCGGCATCGCCAGCACGCCGTTGTAGCCGTGGCGAATATGTTGCGCCGCGGCGGCCTGGTCGTAGGCCACCACGCCCAGCCCGGACGCCAGCGCCTCCAACACCACATTGCCGAAGGTTTCGGTCAGGCTCGGAAAGACAAATACATCCCCGGAGGCATAGTGGCTGGCCAGCGCCTCGCCGCGTTGCGAGCCACAAAAGATCGCCTCGGGCAATTCCTGCTCCAGCGCGGAGCGCTGCGGGCCGTCGCCAACCACCACCAGCTTCATCCGCCGCCCCGGGAAAGCGCTGCACAGCGTGGCGAAACTGCGCTTGAGCAGTCCGAGGTTTTTTTCCGGTGCCAGGCGTCCGACGTGGATCACGGCGATGTCATCGTCGCCCAGGCCCCACGCCTCGCGCAGGCTCGTCGAGCGTTTGATCGGATGGAACAATTGGCTGTCCACGCCCCGGGACAACAACGCCACGCGCTCGAAATGGCGTCGCTCCAGTTCCATGCGCTGGCTGAGGCTGGGCACCAGGGTCAGGCTGGAGCGGTTGTGGAACCAGCGCAGGTAATGAGTGAGTCCGCGACTCAACAGCCCGAGGCCGTACTGCTGGGTGTATTGCTGGAAATTGGTGTGGAAACCGCTGACCACCGAGATGCCCAGGCGCCGTGCCGCCCGCAGGGCTGACAAACCCAGCGGCCCTTCCGTGGCGATGTAGAGCACGTCCGGACGACGGCGTTTCCAGCGCCGGAGCAGTTTGTGCATCGACGCCTGGCCCCACTGCAAGCCCGGATAGCCCGGCAGCGGCCAGCCCCGGCACAGCAACAACTGGTCGTCACTGGCCTGGCGCGGGTCGTCGGTCTGGCGAGGTCGTATCAGCTCGACCTGATGCCCGCGGGCGCGCAGGCCGTCGTACAGGCGGCCCAAGGTATTGGCCACGCCATTGATTTCCGGCGGGAAGGTTTCGGTGATCAGGGTAATGTGCAGGGGTGTGGTCATGACCCCAGTGTCGACCGGGGCCATTTCGTCATTGTGACGCCAGGATGATGGATTTGTGACCAGCTCAGCCCTGACGGGCCAACGCGGTCTCGGCGCCTTGCTCACGGACCCAGAACAACGTCGCCCCGGCCACCGCTGCCGGCATCATCAGGATGTTCACCACCGGGATCAGCAGCACCAGGTACACGCTGCCGCCAAAGCCCAGGCTCTGCCAGCGTTTTTCCCGCAGCCAGGCGAGCATTTCGTTCCAGCCCAGCTTGTGGTTGTCCGCCGGGTAGTCGATGTACTGGATCGCCATCATCCACACGCCGAACAGCAACCACAGTGGCGCCGCCACCAGATTGACCACGGGGATGAACGACAGCACGAACAGCCCCAGGGCGCGGGGCAGGAAATAACCAAGCTTGCGTGCCTCGCGGCCGAGCGTCCGCGGAATCATGGCGATCAACTCGGCCCAACTGAAGGCCGGAAAGTCATCGGTGCCGCGGATGACCACCTCGACTTTCTCCGCGAGAAAACCGTTGAACGGCGCGGCTATGATGTTGGCGAGCATGGTGAAGGTGAAAAACACCATCAGCACGACGAGCACTACGAACAACGGCCAGAGCACATAGCTGAGGAAACTCAGCCATTCGGGCAGCGACGGCATCAATGTATCGACCCACAGGCTGAACTGATGGCCGGCCAGATAGATCAATCCGACGAACAGCACCAGGTTGATTGCCAGGGGCAAGAGTACGAACAAGCGCAGGCCCGGGCTCAAGACCAGCTTGAGGCCCTCTCGCAAATATTGCGGGCCGGACAGGACGGGGGCGGGCATAGGTGGCTCCGAGCGAAGGTGAACGCGCCGACCTTACCGGCTTTGCCCCGCCCGGGAAAGCGGCGACACGGCGTGTAACAACGTTTCCAGAGGCGAAGTCCCCTATTGAAAGGCTCGTCGCAGATAGAGCTCACCTATGAGCTGGATTGTTAAACCGTATTTCCTTAATCTTCGCTCCCTCGATACGCTGCACCCATTCTTTTTCAGGACTGTCGAACCCAAGCCTTCCCCAAGTGCGTCAACGGTCCTTTTTTATTCGCGCCGCTCACCCGGCGTTCCGGCCCGCAAGGTCCGGTCAACAGGAGCAGGTCATGTCTGAAGTGCGTCATTCGCGAGTGATTATCCTTGGTTCCGGCCCTGCCGGTTACAGCGCTGCGGTTTATGCGGCCCGTGCCAACCTCAAGCCGCTGCTGATCACCGGCATGCAGGCCGGCGGTCAATTGACCACCACCACCGAAGTCGACAACTGGCCGGGCGACGTCCACGGCCTGACCGGCCCGGCCCTGATGGAGCGCATGAAGGAACACGCCGAGCGCTTCGAGACCGAGATCGTCTTCGATCACATCAATGCCGTGGATTTCGCCGCCAAGCCGTACACCCTGACCGGCGACAGCGCGACCTACACCTGCGATGCCCTGATCATCGCCACCGGTGCCAGCGCTCGTTACCTGGGCCTGCCGTCGGAAGAAGCCTTCATGGGCAAAGGTGTTTCCGCCTGCGCCACCTGCGACGGCTTCTTCTACCGCAACAAGCCAGTGGCTGTGGTCGGTGGCGGCAACACCGCCGTCGAGGAAGCCCTGTACCTGGCCAACATCGCCAGCACGGTCACCTTGATCCACCGTCGCGAAACCTTCCGCGCCGAGAAGATCCTGATCGACAAGCTCAACGCCCGCGTCGCGGAAGGCAAGATCATCCTCAAGCTCAACGCGACCCTGGACGAAGTGCTGGGCGACAACATGGGCGTGACCGGTGCCCGCCTGAAGAACAACGACGGCAGCTTTGACGAGATCACAGTGGACGGCGTCTTCATCGCCATCGGCCACACCCCGAACACCTCGTTGTTCGAAGGTCAGCTGGAACTCAAGGACGGCTACCTGGTGGTCAAGGGCGGCCGCGACGGCAATGCCACCGCCACCAGCGTCGAAGGCATCTTCGCCGCCGGCGACGTGGCCGACCACGTCTACCGCCAGGCGATCACCTCGGCGGGTGCCGGTTGCATGGCAGCCCTGGACACCGAGCGTTATCTAGATGGCCTGCAGAACGCTTCGTTCTGATTCATCGGGCGTAAAAAAACCGGCTTCGGCCGGTTTTTTTGTGCCTGTCACAAGATCTACGGATGGATGCTGGACCCTGTGGGAACGGGCTTGCTCGCGAAAGCGATGTGTCAGTCAACGTTGATGTCGACTGGAACACCGCTTTCGCGAGCAAGCCCGCTCCCACAAGGTTTTTTGTGTTGTCAGACGCAGTGCATTTCAGACCAGCTTCGCCAGGCATGCCTCCAAAATATCCAACCCCTCTTCCAGCACCGCCGGCTCGGTCGTCAACGGCGCCAGCAACCGAATGATGTGCCGCGACTTACCACTGGGCATCAGCAGCAGACCCGATTCCCGTGCCAGGGCCAGCAGTTGCGTCAGTTGTGCCGAGGCCGGAGTGCCATCGGCGTGGGCCAGCTCGATGCCGCGCATCGCGCCGACGCCGGTCAGGCGGCCCAGGTAAGGGCTCAGCCCGCGACGGCGCCAGGATTCGTAGCGGCTGACGATCGCCTCTTCCTTTTGTGCACCCCAGGCGTTCAGGTTGGCGTCGGTCATTTCGTCCAGGGTCGCCAGTGCGGCGGCACAGGCAATGGGGTTGCCCGAGTAGGTGCCGCCGAGGCCGCCCTTGGGCAGGTTGTCCAGCAGCGCCTTGCGTCCCACCACGGCTCCCAGAGGCACGCCGCCGGCAATGCTTTTGCCCAGCAGGACCAGGTCTGGCTCGATGCCCAACCGGGGGAAGGCAAAGCGCTGGCCGGTGCGGCCGAAGCCGGACTGGATCTCATCGACGATCAGCACAATGCCCCTGTCGTCGCAGAACCGCCGCAGGAGCTGGGCGAAGGGCACATCCATCGCCAGGAAACCGGCCTCGCCCTGCACCGGTTCGACGATGAAACAAGCCACGTCATTCACATCGATCTCGACACTGAACAGCCGCTCCATGGCCTTCAAAGCCTCATCGCAAGTGACGCCGTTGTCCTGGCTGGGGTACGGCAGGTGATACACCGGCCCGGGCAGCACGCCGACTTTCTGTTTGTAGGGGGCGACCTTGCCGTTGAGGTTGAGGGTCGCCAGGGTGCGGCCGTGAAAGGCACCGTCAAACGCGATCACGGCGGTACGGCCCGTGGCGCCACGCACGATTTTCAAGGCGTTCTCCGCCGCCTCGGCGCCGCTGTTGGTGAGCATGCCGCTGACCGGATAGTCCAGTGGGATGAACGCCGCCAGGCGCTCCATCAACTCGATGTAGGGTGCGTGAGGCGCGGCGTTGAAGGCGTAGTGAGTCAGCCGGGTGGCCTGTTCGCGGATCGCCTCGACGATGCGCGGATGGCAATGGCCGAGGTTCAACACACCAATGCCGCCGACGAAATCGATGTAGCGTTTGCCATCGATGTCCCAGACCTCGGCATTCTTGCCGTGGCTGAGGCTGACGGGATGCACGATGGAGATCGATTGGCTGATGGTTTCGCTGCTCATGGATGACGTCCGGACGAAGAAGTTGCCGTTATCTAAGCCGCGAGCAGAGGGGGCCGGCAAACGAAATAAAGTCGCCGGGTCAATCTTAAAAGTCGGGATGTGGAGCGGGAGGATTTATTTGCGGGGGAAGACCTGTGGGAGCATGGCTTGCCCGCGATGAACGATAACGCGGTTCGGCTGTTAAACCTCGGCGCGCCCATCGCGGGCAAGCCATGCTCCCACAGATGAATGCCCTCGCCACAGAAGAGGGCTGCAAGAAGTCTGTGGATCAGCGCCGTTGCAGCGGCTGCGCCTCGAACGTCACGCCGGCCAGCCCATGGGCCATCAGCGCGCGGATATTGCCGTGGTCACTGCCTTCGGGCGTGGCCAGCACCGAACGGTAATGTTCGCCGAACGCCAGCAGCGCTTCTTCATCGCTCAAGCCTTCGAGCAGCGCCAGGCCCAGGGTCTTGCACGAACCTTCGTTCTGCCCGGCGGCGTTTTCCACGCCACCGTTGTTGAAGGCCTGGGGCTGGTAGTCGTAACCGGCGGCGATAAAGGCCAGGGTGTCGGCGAAGGCATGTTCGCCGCTCTTGAGACGGGTACGCAGGGTATTGAGATCAGGCATCGGGTTTTCCTTTGGCGAACGCCGCTTGTTGTTCGGCGCTGGCTTCTTTCTGGTAGTGGGCTTTCCACTCGGCGTACGGCATGCCGTAGACCACTTCGCGGGCGTCGTCGAGGCTGACCTCGACCTGGCGTTCATCGGCGGCGGCCTTGTACCACTTGGACAGGCAGTTGCGGCAGAAGCCGGCAAGGTTCATCAGGTCGATGTTCTGCACATCCTTGCGGCTGTCCAGGTGGGCAACCAGCCGACGGAAAGCGGCGGCTTCGAGTTCGAGGCGTTGTTGGTCGTTCATGGGAGTCTCTGCGAGGCAGCTTCAAGGGGCAAGCTTCAAGCTGCAAGAGTGGATTTGCGGTGGTCAGGCTTGAAGCTTACAGCTTGAGGCTTGCAGCTGCTACGAAGTAGCCCGGCTTGCCGCAAGGGTAATCGACACCGACTCGGCGAAGCGCAAGGCGTGCGGCTTGTCGACTTCGACTTCGGCGTACAGCACCGATTCGTTGGCCATGACCAGGTCGAGCAATTCCTGGGTCAGGCGTTCGAGCAGGGCGAAGCGGTTGCCTTCCACGTGGGCGATGATCGCCTTGGTGATGGTGCGGTAGTTCAGCGCGTGGTCGATGTCGTTGTCGCGCACCGCTTCTTGGGCTGCGTAGAGGATGGTCAGGTTGATCAACACATCCTGCTTGTTGAGGATTTCATCCTCGTTGATGCCGATGAAGGTGCGCAGGCGCAGGTCCTTGACCTTGATACGTGCCATGGCTGGCTGAAGTTGTGGCATTTACTTGCTCCGTCGAATCAATTGCAGGAACTCCTGGCGCGTGGTGCTGGAATCGCGAAAGGCGCCGAGCATCACCGAGGTGTTCATGGTCGAGTTCTGTTTTTCGACACCGCGCATCATCATGCACATGTGCTGGGCCTCGATCACCACCGCCACGCCGGCGGCCTGGGTGACCTGCTGCACCGCGTCGGCGATTTGCCGGGTCAGGTTCTCCTGGATTTGCAGGCGGCGGGCGAACATGTCCACCAGCCGGGCGATCTTCGACAGCCCCAGGACCTTGCCGGTAGGAATATAAGCCACATGGGCCTTGCCGATGAAGGGCAGCAGGTGATGTTCGCAGAGTGAATAGAGTTCGATGTCGGCGACGATCACCATTTCATCGCTGTCAGAGGCGAACAGCGCGCCATTGACGATCTGCTCGACGCTTTGTTCATAGCCATGGCAGAGGTACTGCATGGCCTTGGCGGCACGCACCGGGGTGTCGAGCAACCCCTCGCGCTCGGGGTTTTCCCCCAGGCCTATAAGGATTTCGCGGTAGTGCTGGGGCAGGGATAGCGTCATGGTGCATCCTCGAAACAAGGCTATTTGACGTGCCGCCCGCCGTTGACGGTCAGGGTCGTGCCGGTGACATAAGGGTTGTCCAGCAGATAACGCAGGCTCTGGTAGATCACTTCGCTGCCAGGTTCGATACCCAGCGCCGACTTGGCCAGGGCCTTGGCGCGGTAAGCCGCGTCGTCTTCGGGGTTGAACAGTAGCAGGGCCGGGGCGATGCCGTTGACCTTGATCGCCGGGGCGAATTTGGCCGCGAACGACAGGGTCAGGCTTTCCAGGCCGGCCTTGGTGGCGCAATAGGCGATATGCCGGGCGCTGCCCTTGCGGGTCACGTCATCGCTGATGTGCACGATATCCGCAGGCGTCGAACGCAGCAGCAGTTCGGCGCCATGCAGGTTGATCAGGTAAGGCGCGAGCATGTGCACGCCGAACATGGCGCTGAAGGCCGTCGCTTCGTTGCCAGGCGCCTCGGTCATCCAGGCCGAGGCGTTGTGCACGATGGCCCGCAGCTGGTTGGTGTGCTGTTTGAGTTGTTCGATAAAGGCCAGGATCCCCGTTTCGCTGGAGAAGTCGGCGAACAGCACCGTCGCCCCCAAGTCGCGCAGCGCCTGCACGCCGGGGCGTTCGGTGCGATAGGTCGCGATCACCGGGTGCCCGTCCTCCAGCAAGCGGCGGGCGCAGTGCAGGCCGACGCGCTGGGCTGCACCCGTGATCAGGATCGGAGCGGTAGCGCTGGACATGGGACGGCTCGGTTCACGGCAAGAGCAAAACTATAACAGCGACGGGCGGTGTGTACCTATTGATGGCTAATCCAGCGGATATATCGCCGTATTCCACTGTGGGAGCGAGCCTGCTCGCGATGTGCTGGGTCAGCCAACACAAATATCTCCTGACACACCGCTATCGCGAGCAGGCTCGCTCCCACAGAGACCGCGGCCAGGGCTGGCAGCATCATCGATTCTGTGTGAAAGGCTTGGCCGGTAATGCCCGCTGTGGCGGGCCGTTGAGCCAGTTCGCCAGCAGGTGGGTCGACATCGGGATAAACAGATAGACCATCAGCGGCGTCAGGATGAGTGTGCTGATAAAAACGCGGTTCAACAGGCCCAGTTCGCCCAGCAACGGCCCCAACAGGAAGTTGAACAACAGCGACACGGGAAAGAACGCGAGCCAGATGGCTACGGCCTGTTTCCAGCGGGGCGGACGCTGGCCGACCGCGCCGAACCAGCCATCGATGCCACGCACCCGGTGTTCGGAGGGATGGGCGAACAGATCACTGCCCCGTCCCAGCCAGGCCGTGCGTGAGGCGGAGTGTTCCCAGGCATGCAGGGTCTGTTCGTCGGCAAACCGGAAGATGATCTGGAATTCATCGTCCTGGGGCGGTGGCGCGAGCACGCCGGAACCCAGGTAGCCGGGGAAGTCGGTGGCCAATTGTTCGCCTTCGCGCAACCAGGCAATCAGATCTTCATAGCGCCCGTTGGCGACGCGGCGGGCCACCATCAGGGTGACGGGTGAGGTAGACATTTTGTATCTCCGTAAGACAGGCGCAGAACTCCGGGTAGGAGATTTTGCAGGAGACGCCCCGGGGTGGTGGGTAGCGTCTGGTCGCCATAAAACACGCAAGGATTATTCCCGATTGCGCAAAAAACAACAAAACCGCATATCAAGTGTTTTTGTTCTTGTCATCGTATGTCTTAGGAGGAGTAAACTGGGATCCAATTTGCTAGTCGGATTGCTGCGAAAATGAGCGTGATCACAGAGGATAACTATGTTTTCCAAGCGTCAGGTGCCTTGACGCGGGAAGATCTGTTCCCCATTCGCGAAGTCGCGCGCATGACCGGCGTGAATCCCGTGACCCTGCGTGCATGGGAGCGGCGCTACGGTTTGATCCAGCCTACCCGCACCGAAAGCGGGCATCGCTTGTACTCGTTGGGCGATATCGAAAAGGTTCGCAGCATCCTGGCCTGGATCGATCGCGGCGTGGCAGTGAGCAAAGTGGGCAAGATCCTGGCCAAGACCGAGTCGGTGCAACCGGTCTCCACGCTGATTTCATCCGATCTGGTCAAGGCCGATTACGCCCAGTGGCAGCAACAGGTGGCTGACGCGGTTGGCAACTTTGACGATGTGGAACTGGATCGTGTCTACGGGCAGGTCTTTTCCACCTACAGTGTGCCAATCGTATTCCAGGACATCCTGATGCCGCTCTGGCAACAAATGCTGTATCGCCAGCCAGAGTTCGGGCAAATCAGTGAATGGGTGTTTTTCGATGGATTCCTGCGTTCGCGCATCGTCCAGCGGCTTTTGCTCAAGCGCGAAAGTGGGGTGCCTCGGGTCCTGGTCTGCGCCTTGGCCGGCCAGTGTCGTGAGCTGGAGTTGCTGGTCACGGCGCTGTTCCTGTCCAAGGCGGATGTGGGCGTCAGGGCGCTGTCGATCGGCCTGCCATTCGATGAACTGTCCCTGGTGTGCCAAAAGGTCCAGCCGCTGGCATTGGTGCTGGTTTCCAATCACGCGCCGACCCCGGACTTGCCCAAGCGCTTGGGCAAACTGGCGATCAGCCTGGATTGTCCGTTGATGCTGGCCGGTGAAGTATCCGACCTGGCGCAGGAATGCCTGGCTGGCTCGCCAATCGGTTGCCTGGGCACTGAAGGAGCGGTGATGCGCAAGCGCCTGCATCAATTTCTGGCAGGCAATCTGGATACCTGAACGGGTTGTGCTAGAGGTGCATGGTGGGATGGGTCAGGCGATGTTGCTGCAGGATGTACTGGCGCAGGCGCTCGGTCTCGTCCTGGTCGTTCTGGTTCAGATGATAGGCAAGCCATCCTCGATCGGTTTCCCGTTCGAAGGCACCGCGCAACGAAATTCTCTCGTAGCCTGACGGGCTGAACCACAAGGCAAATTGCTTCGGTGGTTTGGTACGGCTGCGGTTTTCCAGCAATACGCCCTTGCAGGACACTTCGTGGACCCAGAGTGGTCCCGGCTGGCCCTTGATATTTTCCAATGCTACCGGCTCGTCGAGGACCAGGCGCCACGGGCGAATCTTCGGTCCGTCCTCGTAAATGCTTGGCACACCCAAGCGCAGGTGCATCGCATGGAATTCGTCTTCCACCAGATGCAGCGGAAAGGTCATTTGCTGGTTTTCAAAATTGGCTTGCAGCGTGACCTGCTCATTTGCTGCCAGACGCGTCAGCAGGTCACGAATCTGCGACCCGCCGTTGACCAGCAAGCTCGACGTGACATCCCGCTCGTTCAGCTGCGGGTTGTGTTGCATGGTCCGGATGAAATCCAATTCATCCTGCGTCAAGAGGGCATCGCGCTGCATGTTCGGCTCGAAATAATAATTTACGTGTTCACTGGTGATTGTAGTGACTGACAGTTAATTCGGGGTTTTGTTTGCGCCGTTCGTCGCTTCGAGCCGGGCGATCGTTTCCCGGGCTTCGGCTAACTCCTTTTCCAGCTGGACGACCCGTTGTTGAGCCTTGACCTGAGTGGTGACGTCTTTTTGCACACCGACGAAATAGGTATGCCCGTCCGCCTGGTTTTTTACGGTGGACAAGGACAGCTCATTCCAGAACGGCGTGCCGTCCTTGCGGTAGTTACGCAGCACTTCACGACAGGCACCGCCCTCTCGCAAAGCCTCGCGAATCGCCTTCAGGGACGGTTGGTCCCGATCACCTGATTGCAAGAACCTGCAATCCTGATAAAGGATTTCGTCGCGGTGATAGCCGGTCAATCGTTCGAAGGCCGGGTTCACGTAAATCAGGATATTGTCTTCGCCTTCTTTTTCAGCGATGACAATCCCGTCGTTCGAAG
This sequence comes from Pseudomonas sp. OA65, assembly GCF_017498305.1. NCBI lineage: Bacteria > Pseudomonadati > Pseudomonadota > Gammaproteobacteria > Pseudomonadales > Pseudomonadaceae > Pseudomonas > Pseudomonas sp. OA65. The sequence continues at coordinate 182,976 of NZ_JAGDEZ010000009.1, read as the reverse complement.
CATTGATGACCAGTTGCATCAGTTGAGCGTTGATCATTGGAAAGCGGCCTTTGAACATTCTTTGATGCGACATCTTAGAAGAAATCGATAGGCTGTCTACTGGCCATCATGGCTGTTGAGAGCCATTCGCAGCCCGGCAGGCGCAACTGATACTATCCCGGCTCTTTTTTCAGGTTCAGGATCAGATCGATGAAAGTCGCCATTCTTTCCGGCTCAGTGTATGGCACCGCCGAAGAAGTCGCCCGGCATGCCACCAAACTGCTTCGCGAGGCGGGCTTCGATGCCTGGCACAACCCGCGCGCGACCTTGGCGGATGTGCAGGCATTCGCGCCAGAGGCTTTGCTGGCAGTGACGTCCACGACCGGCATGGGCGAGTTGCCAGACAGTTTGATGCCGTTGTATTCGACCATCCGCGAACAATTACCAGGGTTCTTTCGCGGCTTGCCTGGCGCGGTGATCGGCCTGGGCGACGCCAGCTATGGGGACACCTTCTGTGCCGGCGGCGAGCAGATGTGCGAGCTGTTCGCCGAACTGGGCGTGCGCGAGGTGTTGCCGATGCTGCGTCTGGATGCCAGCGAAAGCGTCACGCCGGAAACCGACGCCGAACCGTGGCTGGCTGACTTGATCGAGGCGTTGCGCCGTTGAAGGCCAGGCGTGACTCGTTTGGCCAGTAAGCTGGCTGCTAACGCAACTACCGCCGTTGGAAGAGCCGACTAGACTGATTTTCTTGGAGAGGACGTTTTGATGACGAAAATCCCAGGAAGCCGGAGGTCAGAACCGTGAGCGTAGCGCCCGTCCAAACGACACACAGCATCAAGGATCAGGTCAGTGCCGCGGAATGGCAGACCCGGGTGGACCTTGCCGCCTGTTATCGGCTTGTCGCGCTGCATGGCTGGGATGACCTGATCTTCACCCATATCTCCGCGAAGGTCCCCGGCACCGAGGATTTCCTGATCAACCCCTTCGGGCTGATGTTCCATGAAGTTACCGCTTCGAGCCTGGTCAAGGTCGACCAGGCGGGCAACAAGTTGATGGACAGCCCCTACGACATCAACCCGGCCGGCTACACCATCCACAGCGCGGTGCATGAGGTGCGCCATGATGTCGCCTGTGTGTTGCACACCCACACCGCCGCTGGCGTCGCGGTATCGGCGCAGAAGCAAGGTGTGTTGCCGATCAGCCAGCAAGCGTTGTTCGTGCTGTCGAGCCTGGCCTATCACGCTTACGAGGGGGTGGCCTTGAATCATGAAGAAAAGGCCCGCCTGCAGGCCGACCTGGGCGAAAGTAATTTCCTCATGCTGCACAACCATGGCTTGCTGACATGCGGCGGAACCATCGCCGATACCTTCCTGATGATGTTCACCTTTCAACGGGCCTGTGACATCCAGGTCCTGGCCCAGAACGGCGGGGCCGAATTGATAGCCATCGAGCCGCAGATTCTGGCCGGCGCCCGAGCGATGATCGCCGGCGTGACCAAAAGCGCCCAAGGCATGGGCGGTGCCTTGGCCTGGCCGGCGTTGCTGCGCAAGCTCGATCAACATGACACCGGGTATAGAAGCTGATGTCCATGGCCCAGATTCCCCTGCGTATCTGGCGCCAGCGCAGCCAGATCTTCCTGTTCCGTGGCCATGCCATCCGTTATTGGGTCGCGGGGCAAGGCGAGCCGCTGCTGTTGATCCACGGTTTCCCTACCGCCAGTTGGGATTGGCATTACCTGTGGCAACCCTTGGCGCAACGCTATCGGGTGATCGCGTGCGACATGCTCGGTTTCGGCGATTCCGCCAAACCGACGGATCACGTCTACAGCCTGCTGGAGCAGGCCGATCTGCAACAGGCTTTGCTGGCGCACCTGAATGTGAAAGGCGCGGTGCATGTGCTGGCCCACGATTACGGCGACAGCGTCGCCCAGGAGCTGCTCGCGCGGCATTACGAAGCACGCATTTACCTTGCCAGTTGTGTCTTTCTCAATGGCGGTCTGTTCCCTGAAACCCACCGTCCGGTGTGGGCCCAGAGAGTTCTGCTAAGCCCCGTGGGCTGGCTCCTGGGACGAATGTTTTGCCGGGAAAGCCTGGCCAGCAGCTTTCGGCAGATTTTCGGCCCCTCCACCGGCCCTACCGAAAGCGAACTGGATGACTTCTGGAGCCTGGTGGAGGCCCATCGCGGTCCGCGGATCATGCACAAACTCATCGCCTATATTCCCGAGCGGCGCGTGCAGCGTGATCGCTGGGTGCAGGCGATGCGGCGCGGCGAAGTGCCGTTGCGGGTGATCGACGGCGCGGTCGATCCGATTTCCGGTGAACACATGGTGGCGCGCTACGAGGCCCTGATCCCCAACCCGGACACGGTGTTGCTGCCCGACATCGGTCACTATCCACATACCGAGGCGCCGATGCAGGTGCTCAAGCATTACCTGGCGTTTCGCGAGGCCATCGCCGCACCGCGCAGGCAAATGGCCTGTTCCTGACGACGCGAGCTTGTGTGGGAGCGAGCCTGCTCGCGAAGGCGTCAGCACATCCAGCATCCATTCTGACTGAAAGACCGCTATCGCGAGCAGGCTCGCTCCCACAGTAGATCGATTGTGAATACAGAATGTGTGAGCAACAAAAATCCCCTTGTGGGAGCGAGCCTGCTCGCGATAGCGGTACATCTGCCAGCCAGGAAAATCAAAGGCGCCGCCATGGCTTGGGCCCGCATCATCCCCCCGCCTTATCGGCCACCATTCACTGGCAACCGTGTTGATTGTGACCGGCCGACAGGTGCCGGACACTCGTGCCCATCGTCCTATCCGCCTGCTGGAGTTCTGCCATGAATGAGTCTGTGCGCTTCGAAGATAAAGTCGTGATCGTCACGGGAGCCGGCGGTGGCCTGGGACGCGCCCATGCGCTGCTGTTCGCCAAACAAGGCGCGAAGGTGCTGGTCAACGACCTGGGCGGCTCGGCTCAAGGGGAAGGGGCCAACGCCTCGGCAGCAGACCGGGTGGTCGCCGAAATCCGCGAGGCGGGCGGCATCGCCGAGGCCAACCACGACTCGGTGACCGATGGCGACAAGCTGGTCCAAAATGCGCTCGACGCATTCGGTCGCGTCGATGTGGTGGTCAACAACGCCGGGATCCTGCGGGACAAGACGTTTCACAAAATGGACGACGCCGACTGGGACCTGGTCTACCGCGTCCACGTCGAGGGTGCCTACAAGGTGACCCGGGCCGCCTGGCCACACCTGCGTGAGCAAAACTACGGACGGGTGATCTTCACCGCGTCCACCTCCGGCATCTACGGCAACTTCGGCCAATCCAACTACGGCATGGCCAAGCTTGGCCTCTATGGCTTGACCCGAACCCTGGCCATCGAAGGCCGCAAGAACAACATCCTGGTCAATGCCATCGCCCCCACCGGCGGCACGCGCATGACCGAAGGCCTGATCCCGCCGCAGGTGTTCGAGCAACTCAAGCCCGAACTCGTCAGCCCGCTGGTGGTGTACCTGGCCAGCGAGACCTGCCAGGAAACCTCTGGTCTGTTCGAAGTGGGCGGCGGCTGGATGGGCAAGGTGCGCTGGGAGCGCAGCCTGGGCGCTGGCTTCGATCCACGCAAAGGCTTTTCCCCCGAAGACGTCGCCGCCCATTGGCAGCAGATCTGCGATTTCCAGGATGCGGTACACCCGAGTGACAATCTGGAAGCCTTGAAGGAAATGATGGCGAATCTGCAACGCCACGCCATCTAAGCCCTTATCGCCCGGGCCGGTTGCCGCTCGCTGCGGTAACCGTGCTCACGCGGGCTGTACCTAAAAGCCGCCAGGTTCGCGGCGGTCTCGCTATCCATCACGCCTTGATATCTCGCCGGACGGCGTCCATCTGTAAAGCGTGTGCCAGGCGCTGCAAGCCGGCACTCATCGTAGCGGACCCCGTGTCATTGCCATGCGCATTCTGCTGTCATCCCAAGCAAACAACCCCACATAAAAAAGGCCGCTGCAAAAAGCAGCGGCCTAAGCGTGACGTTGCAAAGGAGCTACAAACCAACGTCGGTAAACACGGGGTGATGGACCGATACGCCAATCCATCCGAAGACGGTGCGCCAGGCATGAGGGATGCCATGAGGCTGGTGCTTGCAGGCTCGTTGCCTTGAAAGCCCGGCCAGCATAGGCGTCGAGCTTGGCGGGAAACAGCCCGGATCCGGACATGCACCGTTGCAGGGCGCGTAACAGTCCAAGGCGGGGCATGAGTATGCGCGGCGCTGATGACCCATCATCCAGACCATTCATGCACGGCGCAAAGGCGCGCGCCCCATGGGCTGTAATCCTTTTGAGGTACAACGCGAATACCTCCTTGGTGCGCTTATCGCCTGTGGCGTGCGGCAGTAGGGTGAAGGCTCTGTCACTCACCGGGGAAGACGCATGACAACAATAACAATGCGCGCCATCTTCAAGCCGCAGGCGCTGGCCGTTGCGGTGGCCTTGGGTTGCTGTGCCCAGGCGCAGGCCGTTTCATTCAACATTGGCGAGATCGAGGGTCAGTTCGATTCGTCGCTGTCCGTGGGCGCGAGCTGGGGCATGCGCGATGCCGACAAGGACCTGGTCGGTACGGTCAACGGTGGTACGGGCCAATCCTCCACCGGTGATGACGGACGGCTGAACTTCAAGAAAGGCGAGACCTTTTCGAAAATCTTCAAGGGCCTGCACGACCTCGAGCTCAAGTACGGCGATACCGGTGTGTTCGTCCGTGGCAAGTACTGGTACGACTTCGAGCTCAAGGATGAAGGCCGCGAGTTCAAGGACATCAGTGACAACAATCGCAAGGAGGGCGCCAAGTCCTCGGGCGCGCAGATTCTTGATGCTTTCGTCTACCACAACTATTCCATCGCCGATTTGCCAGGCACCGTTCGCGCCGGCAAGCAGGTGGTCAGTTGGGGGGAAAGTACTTTCATCGGCAACTCCATCAACAGCATCAACCCGGTGGACGTGTCCGCGTTCCGTCGCCCCGGTGCGGAGATCAAGGAGGGCCTGATCCCGGTGAACATGCTGTTCGCCTCCCAGGGCCTGACCGACAAGCTGACCATCGAAGGGTTCTACCAGTTGGAGTGGGACCAGACCGTGGTGGATAACTGCGGCACGTTCTTCGGCAACGACGTGGTGGCCGATGGTTGCACCAGTGGCTACACCGTGGGCAGTCCGGCGATTGCGCCGTTCGTGCCGCTGACACAGGCATTCGGCGAGGAAATCCAGGTCTCCAGCGAAGGGGTAATCATTCCCCGTGGCGGCGATCGCGACGCCCGCGACTCCGGCCAGTGGGGCACGGCGTTGCGCTGGCTCGGCGATGACACCGAGTACGGCCTGTACTTCATGAATTACCACAGTCGTACGCCGACCGTCGGGACCACCACGGCGGGGCTTTCGACGCTGGCGGCGTTGCCGGGCATGGTCGCGATTGCCAACGGCCTGGCCCCCGGCAGCGGCGCGGGCCTGGCGCAAAGCGTGATGCTGGGCCGCGGTGGCTACTATCTGGAATACCCGGAAGACATCCGCCTGTACGGCGCCAGTTTCTCCACGACGTTGCCCACCGGCACCGCCTGGACCGGCGAAGTCAGCTACCGTCCCAACGCGCCGGTGCAGGTCAATACCAACGATCTGACCCTGGCCTTGGTCAACCCGATTGCCGGTGGCGCCGCATCGCCCATCGCCACCTCGCCTGGCGCCGACAACACAGGTTACCGCCGCAAGGAAATCACCCAGGTCCAGAGCACCCTGACGCACTTCTTCGATCAGGTGCTGGGTGCCGATCGCCTGACCCTGGTAGGCGAGGCAGCAGTGGTGCATGTCGGTGGCCTGGAGTCCAAGGACACGCTGCGTTATGGCCGGGATTCGGTCTATGGCCAATATGGCTTCCAGGGCGACACCGACGGCTTCGTCACCTCGACGTCCTGGGGCTATCGCGCCCGGGCGATCCTCGATTACTCCAACGTGATCGGCGGTGTGAACTTCAAGCCCAACCTGTCCTGGTCCCACGACGTGGCGGGCTATGGCCCCAACGGTCTGTTCAACGAAGGCGCCAAGGCTGTCAGCGTGGGCGTCGATGCCGATTACCGCAACACCTACACCGCCAGCTTGAGCTACACCGACTTTTTTGGCGGCGATTACAACGTTCTCGAAGACCGCGATTTCCTCGCGCTGAGCTTCGGCGTGAACTTCTGATCTGGCTGACAAGGAAAACCCAATGCGCAAGATGATCCTGCAATGCGGTGCCCTGGCCTTGAGCCTGCTGGCCGTGAACGTGATGGCGGCGGTGTCGCCGGAGGAAGCGAACAAACTGGGCACCAGCCTTACGCCGTTGGGCGCGGAAAAAGCCGGCAACGCCGATGGCTCGATCCCGGCCTGGACCGGCGGCATCCCGAAAAACGCCGGGGCGGTGGACAGCAAGGGCTTTCTGGCCGACCCCTTCGCCAATGAAAAACCACTGTTCACCATCACTGCCGCGACCGTGGACAAGTACAAGGACAAACTCTCCGAAGGGCAGGTCGCGATGTTCAAACGCTACCCGGAGACTTACAAGATCCCGGTCTACCCGACCCATCGCAGCGTCGGCCTGCCGCCGGAAATCTACGAGTCGGCCAAGCGCAGCGCCCTCAACGTGACGTCCATCAACGACGGCAACGGCTTGTCGAATTTTACCGGCAACCGCTACTACGCCTTCCCGATTCCCAAGAACGGCGTGGAAGTGCTGTGGAACCACGTCACCCGTTATCACGGTGGCAACCTGCGCCGGGTCATCACCCAGGTCACGCCGCAAACCAATGGCAGCTTCACGCCGATCCGCTTCGAAGAAGAAATCGCCGTGCCGTTCCTGATCAAGGACGCCGACCCGGAAAAGGCCAGCAACGTGCTGACCTATTTCAAGCAATCGGTCACCGCGCCGGCGCGCCTGGCCGGCAACGTGTTGCTGGTGCATGAGACCCTCGACCAAGTAAAGGAGCCGCGCCTGGCGTGGATCTACAACGCCGGCCAGCGCCGTGTGCGTCGCGCCCCGCAAGTGGCCTACGACGGCCCGGGCACCGCCGCCGACGGGTTGCGTACCTCCGACAACTTCGACCTGTTTTCCGGGGCGCCGGACCGCTACGACTGGAAGCTGATCGGCAAGAAGGAAATGTACATTCCATACAACAGCTACAAACTCGATTCGCCGAGCCTCAAGTACGACGATGTGGTCAAGGCCGGCCACATCAACCAGGACCTGACCCGCTACGAGCTGCACCGGGTCTGGGAAGTGGTGGGCACGGTCAAGCCTGGCGAGCGGCACATTTATGCCAAGCGCCACATGTACATCGACGAGGACAGTTGGCAGGCGGCGCTGGTGGATCACTATGACGGTCGCGGCCAACTGTGGCGGGTGGCCGAAGGTCATGCCCAGTTCTACTACGACCATCAGAACCCGGGCTACACCCTCGAGGCGCTCTACGACATCATCGCCGGCCGCTACATCGCGCTGGGGATGAAGAACGAAGAGAAACACAGCTACGAGTACGGCTTCGAGGCCAGGGCGGCCGACTACACGCCGGCGGCGTTGCGTTCGACCGGGGTTCGGTAGGCCTGACGGTTGAAAAGATGACTGTGGCGAGGGGGATTTACCTGTGGGAGCAAGGCTTGCCCGCGATGAACGATAACGCGGTTCAGCTTTAAGACCTTAGTGTTGCCATCGCGGGCAAGCCTTGCTCCCACAGCACTTTATTGCCACCAAGGTTGATCCAGACATGACGACCGGCAGCGCCCCTGCCGGTCGTTTTTTTATGGGCACCAATCAGCGCGCTGAATACTTCTCCAAAGGTCGACGACACAGGTCTAGGGTGGTGAGATAACAATAAACAGGATTTTCCCCAATGACCGCCATGACCCCGTGTCCGGACCGTCCAGGATTGCTGCCTCGCCTGTCCTCGACGCATGTGCCGCGGCGGTCCTTGAGCGAGCCGCTGCTGACTTCCGAAGCGCGGGTAAAACTGCTCTGCGCGCCAGCGGGCAGTGGCAAGAGTGCGTTATTCGCCGAGTGCTTTTTGCAGGCCCCCAGTGACTTCCGGTTGCATTGGCTGCCCCTGGGGGGCGCGGCGTTGAGCGCGGCGCAAATGTGCGAATGCCTGGCCCAGACCCTCGGGTTGCCGATGCTGGATGAAGCGGGGCTGTTGGCTCATCTGGCGCGTTTGCAAACGCCCACCTGGTTGTTCCTGGACGACTATTGCCGGGTACCGAATCCCGAACTGGACCAGTTGCTCGACCGTCTGTTGAATACCTGCAGCCCGGCGCTGCACCTTTGGCTCAATGGTCGCCGTCGTCCCCACTGCAACTGGCCGCGGCTGTTGCTCGATGACGAGTTGTACGAATTTGACCCACAGGCGTTGTTCTTCAGCCCTGACGATGTCCAGCCACTGCTACGTCATCTGCCCGGTCCCCAGGCCGCCCGCACGGCCCGCGAGGTGATCCAGCGCAATGGCGGCTGGTGTGCCGGGGTGCGCATCAGCCTGCTTGAGCGCTGCGAATGGGCACGCAGTCATGCATCGCCAGGGCGGCCGGGGACTTTGCTCGACTACCTGGAGTACGAACTGTTCAGCACGCTGACCCCGGATCTGGCAGAGGCCTGGCGGGTGCTGGCGCATCTGCCGCGCTTCAATGCCCGCTTGTGCGAGCACCTGTTCGGCGACACGGTGGGCGCGCAATGCCTGCCGTTGTTGCTGGAGCTGGGGTGTTTCATCGAACCGTGGGAGCAGACCTCGGATTGGTTGCAGATCTTCCCGGCCCTGGCCCGGTTGGTGCGTGAAGAGCCCTGGTCCCAAGGCCGCTCCTGGCATCGACGGGCCTGCCAATGGTTTGCGGCCGAGCAGGACTGGCAGATGGCGTTCGAGCAAGCCATGTTGGCCGAGGAGTTCGAGACCGCCGTCAGCTTCTTGCAGCATTTGAGCTTCGAGCACGTCTTGCAGCGCCGCAACGTGGTGCTGTTGCTGAGCTTGCACGATCAACAGGGCGACGCGTTGACCCTCGGGACGCCGCAATCGGTGGGGCTGGTCACCGCTGCGCTGTTGTTCGCCGGGCGCTTCGACCAGGCGTCAATGTGCATCGAACAACTGGCCAGATTTATGCCGCAGCCTTCGGCCTGTCGGCAGCGACAGGTGCTGTCCAGGTGGCAAGTCTTGCAGGGGTGGTTGCTGCACCTCTCGGGCGATGGCGAACCGGCGCGCGAGCATTTTCTCCAGGCCCAGGCCAGCCTGGACCCGGAGGCCTGGTCCCAACGGGTGCTGTGCCTGGGTGGGCTGACGCAGCAGGCGCTGCTGGCTGGCGATCTGGCCTCGGCGCAATGGATCAACCGCCAGGCGTTGTGCCTGGCGCGTGCAGAGGGTTCGCTGGTCTTCGAAGGTTTGCTGGAACTGGATCACGCCCAGGTTCTGGAGCAGCGCGGCGCGCCGCATCGGGCCGATCATTTGCTGGCCGCCGTCCAAGCGCTGCTGGATAAACCGGGCCAGGATTTTTCTCCTTTGTTGGGGCGTATTGCCTTGCGGCGCGGGCGCCTGGCGCTGCGTATGGGCTTTGAAGAGCGAGCCACCGAGCACTTCCAAACGGGGCTGGAAACGGGCCTGCACAGCCAGGACAAACAGGTGCTTTATGGTTTTCTCGGCAAGGCCTGCCTGGCGGCCAACCAAGGCGACTATGGCGAGGCCTTCATGCACCTGCGCGATGCCGAGCGGACCATGCAGCAGCGGCACATCCCCGACACCGTTTACCGTGGCGTATTGTTGCAAACCAGCTGCCAGTTCTGGTTGCAGCAGGGACGGGCGGAACTGGCCCATGAAGCCTTGACCCGCGTCTTGCGGCATTTTCGCGGACCGCAGGCCAAGCACGCGCCTCCCGCGACCCTGGAGTTGATTGCGCGACTTGAATACCTGCTGGTGCTGGCCGAGGTCTACCTGCAGCGGGCACAGGAACCGCAGGCGCGCTTGCAGGCCATGATCGCCCAGGCACAGCAGGGTGAAATGCACAGCCTGGAAACCGAACTGCACCTGGTGCTGACAGAGGTCGTCTGGTTGTCCGGTGATCGTGCCCAGGCCCGTTCACTGTTGCAGGAAGGTCTCAAGCGAGTTACTTGCTGGCGGGCCCAGCAAGCCTTATGCGAGCTGCGCTTGCGCCAGCCCGAGCTGTTGCGCTGGGGCCAATCGGCAGAACAGGTCGAGTCGCCTGCCGCCGTCGAGGACACCTTGCTCAGTCATCGCGAACTGGAGGTCCTGGAGCTGATTGCCCAAGGTCATTCAAACCAACAGATTGCCGAACAGTTGTTCATTTCGCTACATACGGTGAAAACCCATGCGCGACGAATCCACAGCAAGTTGGGCGTGCAACGGCGTACGCAAGCGGTGGCGAAAGCCAAGGTCATGGGGGTGATGGGTTAGAGCAATGAATGATTTAACTTCACGCACGCTTACACTTACTTTTTTTACAGTCGACTATTGGCCTGTGTATAACGTGTGGGACTGAAGTTAACGATAAGTTGCCACTTCATTTAAACCGAGATGCCGTGCTGTTGTATTCAGCCGCATAATCAATAACAGCTCGAACAGGAAGTTCGAGGCCATCAAATGACAAGGATGTTTTATATGAATACCCCGTTGTTCTCTTCCTACTCCGAAAGACTGATCGCGTTGAAGAACACCCGCGTGGATTTTGCCGTGCAGGTGCTGCTGGGTCATTATCTGGAGCCACTGGGCATCAACCCATTCACGGTCTACCTGAATACATTGCAACGCTTTCCAAGTCAGGAAGTGGAAAGCTCCCAAACGTTGTTCGACGAAACCATGGCCTGCGTTGAAAAGCAAAGCCTGCCCACCTATACGCAAGGCCAGAGTCAACTATCCAGCAAGCGTTATTCTTTTGCTGCCGAAGACCGGCTCAAGACATTGGACTTGATAGCATTTGAAAAAATCGTCATAGATATTGTTTTAAGTTTGACTCAAAAGCCGGCAATCGAGCTGTCCCTGCGTCCCCTCAGGCCCTTGACCGCCGAGGACGTGCATGGCGCATTGAAAGTCCACGCGCCGAATATCAACCCCGGCGGCGTATACGTGACCAGCTTCATTGAGAATGGCCCCGACCAACGCCTGGTGTCGTCTTCCGAGGGGCTGGTCGAGTACCTGCTGGGCCATTTCCAGAATAATGTGATTCCTTATCACTCGGAGGGCAGCCACCAGGGTATCTATACCGCTCGCTTCAGCGGGGAAGACCGCCATGTCCATCCGCAATTGATCACTACACACCTCAATGATCTAGTGATCAGGATTGTCCCGGATTTCCTGGACTGATCCTGGCGCCGCCTCATACCCCATCCGCCAACTCACGGCCCGGGTCGCCGCCAACAGCCGTTGCGCCGCCGGGCCGTTTTCGTCGGCATGGAACAACGAGGTCGGGCCAACAATGGTCATCACCGCCTTCACCTCGCCGACCGCATTGAAGACCGGGGCGGACAAGGCGTCCACGCCCGGCATCAGCAAGCCATGCACATGGTGCAGGCCGCGGCTGCGAATCTGCTCGCAGAGGGTGGCGTAGGCGTGGTCGTCGGCCAGGGCGTGCTGCTCGGTGCCTTGCACTTCCTGCTCGCGCAGGCCGATGGTCTCGCGCTCCGGCAGATATGCACTGAACACCAGCCCGGTGGACGAACTGAGCAACGGCAAGACCGAGCCCAGTTGCGTCACCACGGTCACCGACCGCACGGCGGGCTCGATGCGCACCACGGTCGCGCCATGATTGCCCCACACCGCCAGGAAGCAGGTTTCGTTCAAGTCGTCGCGCAACTCGGCCAAGGGCAGGGCGGCCACTTGCAGTACGTCCATGCCGTTCAGCGCTGCCAGGCCCACGCGCAGGGCTTCGCGGCCCAGGCCGTAGTGGTTGGTGGCGGCGTTCTGCTCGGCAAACCCGCTGGCGATCAAGGCCTGCAAGTAGCGATGGACCTTGCTCGCCGGCATTTGCACGTGCTCGGCCAGGCGCGACAGCGACGTGGAGGGGGAGAGTTCGGCCAGGGCCTTGAGAATGTCGGTGCCGACTTCGGCCGAGCGAACTTTCTGTTTACCGTTGCTGAGCGGGTTTTCCATGGAGGCGCAGGTCCAGAGGCGAATGGGCTAATGCTTGTCAGTTAAGTGGATAGCACGGGCAAACACACAAACCGTGGCGAGGGAGCTTGCTCCCGCTGGGCCGGTCCGACGCCTCGGGCTAGCAGCCCCAAAAACAGGGCCGCTTCGCGACCCAGCGGGAGCAAGCTCCCTCGCCACAGGGTTACTGCCGGGCTTTATTTCGCTTAACTGATCGGCATTGGGGCGAATGGGCGTCTTTATAGCTTGACGGTGGTTACTGAGCAAATTACGTTATGCGTAATCGAATTACGATAAAAATAACCCGGTGCGCCTCAACCACTCCGTAGAGTGACGGGCCGCATTCCAGGAGGCTCCATGAACCTCGATTCCCCAGCGTTGGACCTGGCTTACCAATCAGGCTTCGGCAACGAATTTGCCAGCGAGGCATTGCCTGGCGCCTTGCCCGTCGGCCAGAACTCGCCACAGAAAGCCCCGTACGGTCTCTATGCCGAGTTGTTCTCTGGCACGGCCTTCACCATGGCCCGCAGCGAAGCGCGGCGCACCTGGATGTATCGCATCCGGCCATCGGCCAATCACCCGGCCTTCACCAAGCTCGAACGGCAATTGGCAGGCGGTCCTTTGGGCGACGTCACCCCCAATCGCCTGCGCTGGAACCCGCTGGACATTCCCGCCGAACCTACTGACTTCATCGACGGGCTGGTGCGCATGGCGGCCAATGCCGGCGCGGACAAACCGGCCGGCGTCAGCCTTTATCACTACCGCGCCAACCGCTCCATGGAGCGGGTGTTTTTCAATGCCGACGGTGAGTGGCTGATCGTGCCGCAACTGGGACGGCTGCGGATCGCCACCGAACTGGGCGTGCTGGAACTGGCACCGCTGGAAATCGCCGTGCTGCCCCGGGGCCTGAAGTTTCGCGTGGAACTGCTCGACCCCCAGGCCCGTGGATATCTGGCCGAAAACCATGGTGCACCGTTGCGTCTGCCGGACCTCGGGCCCATCGGCAGCAATGGCCTGGCGAACCCGCGGGACTTCCTGACGCCGGTCGCCCATTACGAAAACCTCGCGCAACCGACCACCCTGGTGCAGAAATTCCTCGGTGAGTTGTGGGTGTGCGAGCTGGATCACTCGCCCCTCGATGTGGTGGCCTGGCACGGCAATAACGTGCCGTATAAATACGACCTGCGCCGTTTCAACACGATTGGGACGGTCAGTTTCGATCACCCTGACCCGTCGATTTTCACCGTGCTGACCTCGCCCACGAGTGTCCACGGCCTGGCCAACCTCGATTTCGTGATTTTCCCGCCACGCTGGATGGTGGCGGAGAACACCTTCCGTCCGCCGTGGTTCCACCGCAACCTGATGAACGAATTCATGGGCCTGATCCAGGGCGCCTATGACGCCAAGGCCGAAGGTTTCCTGCCGGGCGGTGCGTCCTTGCACAGCTGCATGAGCGCCCATGGGCCGGACGGCGAGACCTGTACCAAGGCGATCAACGCTGATCTTCAGCCGGCGAAAATCGACAACACCATGGCGTTCATGTTCGAGACCAGCCAGGTATTGCGTCCAAGCCGTTTCGCCCTGGACTGCCCGCAACTGCAAACCGACTACGATGCTTGTTGGGCCTCGCTGCCTGTCACGTTCGACCCGACCCGGAGATAACCATGACTCAACTTTCCCCTGTCCGTAGCTGGGTCGCCAGCGCCAACGGCCACGCCGACTTCCCGTTGCAGAACCTGCCATTGGGTGTCTTCAGCGTCGATGGTGGTGCCCTGCGTAGCGGCGTGGCGATTGGCGAGCGGATTTTCGATCTGCAGGCGGCGCTGCACGCGGGCCTGTTTGACGGCGCGGCGCGACAAGTCGTCGAAGCCATGGCCGACGGCCAATTGAATGAATTTTTCGACCTGGGCCGCAGCGCCCGGGTGGCCCTGCGTGAACGACTGCTGGAACTGTTGCGCGAAGACAGTCCGTTGCGCGGCAAGGTCGAAGCCCTGGAGGCGAAGCTGTTGCTCCTCGCCGCCGACTGCCAGATGCACCTGCCCGCCAGGATCAACGACTACACCGACTTCTACGTCGGTATCGAACATGCCCAGAATGTCGGCAAACTGTTCCGCCCCGATAACCCGCTATTGCCCAACTACAAATACGTGCCTATCGGCTACCACGGTCGCGCCTCGACCATTCGTCCGTCCGGGACCGACGTGCGTCGTCCCAAGGGCCAGACCCTGCCGGCCGGCCAGACCGAGCCGACCTTCGGCCCGTGTGCGCGGCTGGACTATGAGTTGGAGCTGGGCATCTGGATTGGCAAGGGCAATGCGCTGGGCGAACCGATCCCTATCGGCGATGCCGCCGAGCACATTGGCGGCTTCTGCCTGCTCAACGATTGGTCCGCCCGGGACATCCAGGCATGGGAATACCAGCCCCTGGGGCCGTTCCTGTCGAAGAGTTTCCTCACCAGCATTTCGCCGTGGGTGGTCACGGCTGAAGCCCTGGAACCGTTCCGCCGCCCGCAGCCGGCGCGCCCGGAAGGCGATCCGCAACCGCTGCCGTATCTGCTGGACACCCGTGACCAGGCCGGCGGCGCCCTCGACATCGAATTGGAAGTGCTGTTGCTGACTGAGGCGATGGTCGAGCAGAACCTGCCGGCCCAGCGCCTGACGTTGAGCAATACCCAATACATGTACTGGACTGTGGCGCAGATGGTTGCGCACCACAGTGTAAACGGCTGCCAGTTGCAGGCCGGCGACCTGTTTGGCTCGGGCACCTTGTCTGGGCCTGAAAACCATCAATTCGGCAGCCTGCTGGAAATCACCGAAGGCGGTAAAAAACCGATCGAACTGGCGTCTGGCGAAGTGCGCCGATTCCTTGAGGACGGTGATGAAATCATCTTGCGCGCCCGTTGCCGCCGCGACGGTTTCGCTTCCATCGGCTTCGGTGAGTGCCGGGGCAAGATCTTGCCGGCGCGTTGAGGGGCAGCCATGGAACTTTATACCTACTACCGTTCCACCTCGTCCTACCGGGTGCGCATCGCGTTGGCCCTCAAGGGCCTGGATTACCAGGCCTTGCCCGTCAACCTGATCGCTGCCCCGGGGGGCGAGCACCGCCAGCCGGCCTACCTGGCGATCAACCCCCAGGGCCGGGTGCCGGCGTTGCGTAGCGATGAGGGCGCGTTGCTGGTTCAATCACCTGCCATCATCGAATACCTGGAGGAGCGTTATCCCCAGGTGCCGTTACTCAGCGTCGACCTGACGGTCCGCGCCCGGGAGCGTGGTGTCGCCGCGTTGATCGGTTGCGACATTCATCCCCTGCACAACGTCAGCGTGCTCAACAAGCTGCGGCAATGGGGCCACGATGAAGCGCAGGTGACGGAGTGGATCGGGCAGTGGATCAGCCAAGGATTGGCGGCGGTGGAGCAGATGATTGGCGACGACGGCTATTGTTTCGGTGCAGCGCCGGGGTTGGGGGATGTGTTCCTGATCCCGCAGCTGTACGCCGCCGAGCGGTTCACTGTTTCCTTGCAAGGGTATCCGCGAATCCGGCGCGTGGCGGCGTTGGCGGCTGGGCATCCGGCGTTCCGGCAGGCGCACCCGGCGAATCAGCCGGATACCCCCACTTGATATTGATGTTGGCTGGTCTGCCGTCTTCGCGAGCAAGCCCGCTCCCACATTGATCCGGGTGTACGCCGATCAAATGTGGGAGCGGGCTTGCTCGCGAAGGCGATTCAACGGTCGACAAAGAGGTGCAGCCTCACGACAACTCAATGCACCACCGAATTCGGCGGCAAATGCCCCAAGCGCTCCGTCAGTCGGATTCGCTGGATCGGATCGTCACTGAGCATCAGCGCATGCTCCAGGTCGAAGCGTTCGGCATTGGGGCAATCGAGGCGCTGGTACAGACTGGCGCGGGCCAGATAGTCGGCGGCGCTGGCGTTGCCCAGTTCCAACACCCGTTCGGCATCGATCAATGCGGCAATGTAATCGTCGTTCGCCAAATGCAGTTGGCGCAGGTTGCGCGACAGGCGCTGCAGCATTTGTATCGGCTCGGCGTTGACCAGATGTTCCGCCTTGAGTGGCATGTTTGCGCCGTATTGGCGCTGCAGCAGTTCCCGGCAATCGTTGGGGTACAACCGGCGGCCACCGCAGGGGTCAAGCAGGTGGTCGGCCCCAGGTACCTTCAACAGGAAGTGCCCGGGGAAATTGACACCGACCATCGGAATTTCCAGGCCGCGGGCCAACTCCAGGGCGATCAACCCGAGGGCCAGGGGCTGCCCGCGTTTGCGCGCCAGGACTTTATCCAACAGCGCCGCTCGCGGTCGCAGGGGCGTGAAATCGTCCTGGGCGAAACCCAAGTCGTTGAGCCGTCGTAGCAGAGGTTGGCCCAGCTCGCTGACAGGCAGCAGCGGCAGGCCATGGCTGACCCGCTGTTGCAGTTCCTTGAATTCCTTCAGCAAGGCCGAAACGTCGACGTCGCGATCATGTTCGGCAGCGATCCACAACGCCGCCTCGAACAACGCTGGGGGCGAGCGGTGCAGACAGTCAAAAAAGGCTTGGCGCGGTTTCATCGAACTCTCCGGGCTATGCTCCCGTTTTAGCCCTGCCATGGATTTTCGTCCAGTCTCGAACAGACGCTGCGACAGGTTATGCCGAAAAAGACTGACCACACGGGCGACTTATTCCGGCGTGCTCCAGCAATTTTCGATTGCACGCCTATACTGGCGAAACAAACAAAAGTGATTCGGGAGCCTTACGATGTTTGCTCTCATGCAAAGCTCCCGCCTTGAATCGCTGCACCTAAGCGTAGACCCGACGACCGGGTTGAAGGCGGTGATTGCCATCCATTGCAGCCGTCCCGGGCCCGCCCTGGGGGGCTGTCGTTATCTTGCCTACCCCGACGACGAAAGTGCCGTGGCCGACGCCGTGCGCCTGGCCCAAGGCATGAGCTACAAGGCGGCGCTGGCCGGCTTGCCGGTAGGCGGCGGGGTGGCGGTGATCATGCGTCCGGCCCATGTCGAGAGTCGGGCGGCGCTGTTCGAAGCCTTTGGTCGTTGCATCGAGCAGTTGGACGGGCGCTACATCACAGCCATCGACAGTGGCACGTCGGTGGCCGACATGGATTGCATCGCCCAGCAGACCCGCCATGTCACCAGCACCACCGCCGCGGGAGACCCCGCGCCCCACGCGGCAATGGGTGTCTTTGCCGGCATTCGTGCCACCGCCATGGCTCGCCTGGGCAGCGATAACCTCGAAAGCCTGCGGGTGGCGATCCAGGGCCTGGGCAATGTCGGTTATGCCTTGGCTGAACAACTGCACGCGGCGGGTGCCGAATTGCTGGTCAGCGACATCGACCCTGGCAAGGTGCAACTGGCCATGGAGCAACTGGGCGCCCATCCGATCGCCAACGACGCGCTGCTCAGCACCCCCTGTGACATCCTCGCCCCCTGCGGCCTGGGCGGGGTGCTCAACAGCCAAAGCGTGGCACAACTGCGCTGCTCGGCCGTTGCCGGCTCGGCCCACAATCAATTGAGCAACCTGCAGGTGGCCGACCAGTTGGAAAGACGCGGAATTCTCTATGCGCCGGACTACGTGATCAACTCCGGCGGGCTGATTTACGTCGCCCTGAAGCATCGTGGTGAAGAACTGCCGACGATCACTGCACACTTATCGAAAATCGGTGCCCGACTCACGGAAGTCTTCGCCCACGCCCAGGCGGAAAAGCGCTCACCGGCCCGGGTGGCCGATGAGTTGGCGGAGCGCTTGTTGTACCGCTGAAAAACCAATTGTGGGAGCGAGCTTGCTCGCGATAGCGGCCGTACATTCAATGTCTTCATCGACTGTCCACCGCTATCGCGAGCAAGCTCGCTCCCACAGGTTTTTCTGGTGCTCACAGACTGATCATTTCAGGCAAACACTCACCCTGTGGCGAGGGAGCTTGCTCCCGCTCGGCGGCGCAGCCGTCGTAAACCGGCTGATGCGGTCTGCCTGAATGATCGCAGCGATCCAATGGGGCCGCTTCGCAGCCCAGCGGGAGCAAGCTCCCTCGCCACAGTTTGTGCTCGCCGCTCTATGCGCTTCGTGCTGTCCTTATCCAGCCATTACCTCAGCAGATACACCGGAAAGCATTCGCACAAATGCATCACCCGGCGCCGGGTGTTATCCAGGCGTGCCGCGTTGTCCGGCTGTTCCAACAGGTCGGCGATCAGGTTCGCCACTTCGGCACATTCCGCTTCACCAAAACCGCGTGTGGTCAGGGCTGGGGTGCCGATGCGAATGCCACTGGTGATCGCCGGTTTCTGCGGGTCATTGGGGATCGCGTTTTTGTTCAGGGTGATGTGGGCATTTTCCAGCAGTGCCTCGGCGTCTTTGCCGGTGATGTTCATCGAGCGCAGGTCGAGCAGGAACATATGGCAGTCGGTACCGCCGGAAACCACCCGCAAGCCACGCCGGGTCAGGACATCGGCCATGACCCGGGCGTTGTCGATCACCCGCTGCTGGTAATGCTTGAACCCGTCGCCCAAGGCTTCGTTGAAGGCCACGGCCTTGGCGGCGATGACATGCATCGCTTGCCCGGATAGCCTTCGGCGTACTTGTTGGTGAGCACGGAACCCTGGGCCTGGCGCACTTCTTCGCTGACGTAGTTTTCCGAAGCGATCAGTTCCAGGTGGGTTTCCTGGCGGTTGCGCTCGCGGTCGATCAGGCGGGCAACGGCGGGGTCGAAATTTTGCAGACTCATGGTGTGGATCCTCAGGCAAACGCTTCGCCAACGGCACAGGCATGTGATGCGACGGCGCCAGTGAAGGGGCTGAATGGAGTGCAGCGGGGCAGGTGTCTTTCGAGCCGACGCCGATGAGCGATGCCGTTTCCGCTCCAGATGAAGTTGCGGCGAGCGGTCATGGTCGGCTGCCCTCGGCGATAACGGCGGCTTTGCTTTCCCGGGTGTAGGTCAGCACGAAATGCGCCACGAGACCGAAGATCAACCCCCAGAACGCGGCTGCAAGGCCGAGGAAGCTCATGCCCGAAGCGGTTACCAGAAAGGTGATCAGCGCGGCTTCCCGTTGCTTCTCATCCGCCATGGCGCCGGTCAGCCCAGCACTGATCGCGCCAAACAGGGCGAGGCCGGCGAGGGAGGCGATCAATTCTTTCGGCAGGGCGGAAAACACCGAGGCCAGGGTCGCGCCGAAAGTGCCCATCAGGATGTAGAACACCCCGCAGGCAATCCCGGCGATGTAGCGTTTGTCGCGGTCCTCGTGGGCTTCGCGGCCGGTGCAGATCGCGGCGGTAATGGCCGCCAGGTTAAGACCGTGGGACCCGAACGGGGCCATCAGGGCCGAGCCAATAGCGGTGACCGAAATGATCGAGCGCGCCGGCGTGTTGTAGCCCGAGGTGCGCAATACGGCCATGCCGGGCACGTACTGGCCGGTCAAGGTCACCAGCGCCAGTGGCAGGCCGATGTTGATGATTGCGTGCCAGCTCCATTCAGGCGCGATGAAGACCGGATGAGCCACGGCGATGGTGATTGAGTTGCTGTTGAGTTCACCGAACGAGGCGGCCACCGCGCAGCCGACGATCAGCACCGACAGGATGGCGTAGCGTGGCGAAAACCGCTTGAAGACCAGGTACGCGGCGATCATTGCCAGCACCATCGCCGGCTGCAGCTTGATCGACGTGAATAGCTCGGCACCGAAGCGGAACAGGATGCCGGCGAGCATGGCGGCGGCAATGGCCTTGGGCAGGCGGCTCATCAACTTGTCGAACGCCCCGGACAAACCGACCACGGCGATGATCACCGACGCCACCACATAGGCACCAACGGCCTGGGGCAGGGTCACGGTGGGCAGCATGGACACCAGCAGCGCGGCTCCCGGTGTCGACCATGCGGTGATGACCGGGACACGCAGGCGCCAGCTCAAGAGCAGGCCGGTAATCCCGCTGCCGATGGAAATGGCCCAGATCCACGAAGACACCACGTCGTTGGGCAGGTGCGCTTCCTTGGCTGCCTGGAACACGATGATGAGCGGGCCGGCGTAGGAAATGATCACGGCGATGAAGCCCGCGATAACCGCTGACAGGGATAGATCCTTTCTGAATGTGTCCATGATGTCTCGACTTGGCGCGGCAGGAGCGCGCAGTGGGGGATTGAGTCGATTGATTCGATTCAAGATCAGTGTATTTGAATAAATTGAGTTGATTCAATGGGTGACGTGATTGTTACGAGATATTTTTCTGCTATCACGGATATGTTTGGGGGTTTTATCAATTAACTAATTGATTTATATGGATATTATTTTTAATAAGATTTCTTTATACGACCTTGATAAGCAATTCAATAATCGCATCAATCGACTCAATGAATCGAATGCATCGGATTATTAGTGGCCTAACCTCCATGTGATATGCTCGGATATTCATCATTTCTACGATGGCAGTGATCATTCATGTGGGTTCCCCAGCTAAGCGAGTTCAGCCAGCCGATGTATCTGTCGATTGCCGATGCGTTGGCGCGCGATATCAATAACGGCGTACTGAACGAGGGTGATCGCCTGCCGACCTTGCGGGAGCTGGCCACCACCTTGAATGTCACGCCGGGCACCATCAGCCGGGCCTATAGCGAAGCTCATCGGCGTCGGCTGGTGCAGGGGGAAGTGGGGCGTGGCACCTATGTGCTCAACCAGAAGCAGCTGGAACTGCCCGCCAGCAACAGCGCCGCCGCGCCGCTGAACCTGGGGCAGTCCGAACTGCTCGACCTTTCGATCATCAAGCCCTATAGCGAGACCCTGGAGTACTGGTTGCGCGGCGCGCTGGTGGGCATGGCCAAAAGCACCGATTTTGCGCGCGCGCTCGATTATGCGCCGGACGGCGGCCACCCGGCCCATCGCGAGGCAGGGGCGCAATGGTTGCGTCATTCATTGCCCGACGCGCAATGGCAGCAAGTGGTGATTACCGCCGGGGCCCAGCATGGCTTGATGGTCGCGATGAGCGCCCTGACCAACGCTGGCGACCTGGTGCTCTGCGAGGCGCTGTGCTACCCGGGCATCATTTCCCTGGCCCACGGTCTTGAGCGTCGCCTGCGTGGCGTGCCGATGGATGACGAAGGCATCATTCCCGAAGCCTTGCGGGAGCTGTGCCTGCAAGAGAAACCGGCAATGCTCGTCTGCGTGGCGACCTGCCAGAACCCGACGGCGGCGATCATGTCGCAGAAACGTCGGGCCCAGATTGCCGCGCTGGCCGAGGAGTTCGACTTCATCATCCTGGACGATGACATCTACGGCTTCCTGGCCACCGATCCGTCGATCAAACCCCTGTCGGCCTTTGCGCCGGATCGCTCGGTTTACCTGACCAGCCTGTCGAAATCGGTCATGCCGGCGCTTCGCATTGGTTACATCTACAGTCCGCCGAAATTGCTCTCGCGCCTGACGTCGATGGTGCGCAGCAGTGTGTGGATGCCGTCGCCATTGACGGCGCAACTGGCCAGCAATGTGATTACCGAAGGCCTGGACAAGAAATTGATCCGCATCCAGCGCAACGAGGCGGCGGGGCGACAAGCGATCGCCCGGGAAATCTTTGCCAACTTCGAGCTCAAGACCCAGCCGTACTCCTATCACGTCTGGCTGACGCTGCCCGAGCCATGGACCAGCGACGAATTCACCATGCTCGCCCGGGCCAACGGCGTATTGGTGCTCAGTGGCACTCAATTCCAGGCTGAGCGTTCCGGCGCCACCCGGTGCGTGCGGCTGGTGCTGATGTCGCCCACCAGCCAGGACGAACTGCGCTTCGCCCTGACCAAGTTGGCCAGCCTGATCGATTCAGATCCACGTCGTTATTATTGAAAAAGATCGCAGCCTTCGGCAGCTCCTACGCAGTGTAGGCGCTGCCGAAGGCTGCGATCTTTTTGGTTATTCGTCCGACGGGTTGAGCAGTTCGGACAAGGCGTCCGGCTGGCTCTTGAATGCCTTGGCGAACACATCGCGATTCTTCGCCATGTAGATCCCGGCTTCCTCGACCTGTTGCTCGCTCAGCGATGGAACGGCTTTTTGCAACACTTCGGCCAGCAATTCGGCGAGTTCCAGCATTTTGTCATGACGGTCAGCTTCGGCTTTATCCATGAACAAGCGCTCCAGATCTCGGCTGCTGCGGTATACCACTTCGACGGCCATTCACCACCTCACATGCCTTCACATTGGTTTGTCTTTGTGACTACTGTATTTATATACAGGCAAAAGAATAAGCGAATCCTCTTGCTTTGGATAGTGGCTTTTTAATGTAGACCGATTTCAGCATGTGAGCGCGAAGCGTGTGGGAGCAAAGCTTGCGGGAGCACAGTTTTTGTGGGAGCAAAGCTTGCTCGCGATCAGGCCGCATGAATCTCCCAAAAAGTGCCCGATACCAGCCTATCGCCATCTCACCCTCACTCGCTGGCCTTTTTTCTGCATGCAGAACAACCGTCACGTCCAACCCGCATCATCCGGTCGAACCGACCTAAGGAAACTACATCGTGAAAATCAACTGGGCCGAGAACCTGCGCCAGAACGTCCATCAACTGGCCGAGTCCCTGGGAAACCTCTTCGTCGAGACCTTCCACTACCTGGCGCTATTCGCCATCGGTGCGGTGACCGCGTGGGCGGCGGTGATGGAGTTCTTGCAGATGCTCGAGGCGGGGCACATCAAGATCGATGACATCCTGCTGCTGTTCATCTACCTGGAATTGGGGGCGATGGTCGGGATCTACTTCAAGACCAACCACATGCCGGTGCGATTCCTGATCTACGTGGCAATCACCGCGCTGACGCGGCTGCTGATTTCCAACGTTTCCCACCACAGCCCGCCCGACCTGGGGATCATCTACCTGTGCGGTGGCATCTTGCTGCTGGCGTTTTCGATCCTGGTGGTGCGCTACGCTTCGTCGCAGTTTCCCTCGGTGAAGATCGAGCACCCGCACCGCAAGGTTGGCGCGGGCTCCAGCGAGCATGCCGAAGTGGAGAAAGGTGAAATCTAGATCCCGGCGGCCGAGGGCGCCGGCCCCTGTGCATGCGGCGGTGGCAGCTTGATGTTGTCACCGCCGGTCATGGCTTCGAGGATGGCCACGGCGCTGTGGCCCTGCTCGATGGCAATGCCGAACTGAATGCTTTGCACCAGGCGCTTGAGCCGCTCCGGGTCGTTGCGCTGCTGGGCGCTGATCATGCGTTTGGCGACGATGCGCCCGCTCTTGGACAGGGTCAGCATGATGCTGCCATCCAGTCCCTGGATACTCAGGTTGATTTGATAATGCGGCGCAAAAGCGTCGGTAATGATCTGAAAAGGGTTGTCCATGATGCGTCACCGCCTGATTGAACGTGCAGTTGTTGACCGGCCGTGATCGGGATTAGTTCGCAACACCGGACCATCGGCCATTCCATGATCGTGTTCATCTCAAACTCCTGGGACCAGGCAGGCTTCAAAAAACCAGAGATTGCAGCCTGCGGCAGCTCCTACAGGGAGTTAGCAAGGGGCATGCCGGAAAAAGCGTTGGACAATGATCCCGGCGCCCAAGCGCCGAGCGCTCTGGAATGCGCCTGCCCGTTTCGGGGCAATTACGTGCGGATGTTCGTTGGCGGTGCAGGAAGGGAGGCGATTTACGCAGGGGGAGCAGGGCGGGGCAACTCCCGACATTAACAGCGCTTTTGCCCGTTGTCTGGCTTTATTTGCATATGAATATTTATCTTTTTTTAGGGGTTGAATTGTTCTTCCGCCAGCCCGACTCTGTATTCAAGGGGCCGCTGCGCTAACGTCGACGGCCCCCGGCGAGCTAGCTGAAATAAGGGATGAACTATGCAAATCCAAGTCAACAGCGATAACCATATTCAAAGCAGCATCCGACTGGAGGAGTGGGTACGTACTACCATCGAAAGCACGCTCGAACGTTACGAAGAAGACCTGACACGGGTCGAGGTTCATTTGCGCGATGAGAACGGCGATAAGCCCGGTCCTCATGACCTGCGTTGCCAGCTTGAAGCACGGCCAAAGGGCCATCAGCCGATTTCCGTGACCCACAAGGCCGAATCGCTGGAACTGGCGATCGAAGGTGCAGCCACCAAACTTGAAAGTGCCCTGGAGCATTTGTTCGGCAAACTGCGCGGCAAGCGCGCCGCCACCAAAGGTCCGACCGACTCGATTGCCCTGGCTGACGCCATGCTGGAAGAAGAATTCCTGGAGAACGAGCGGGCTGCACTCAACGGCTAAGCACGATCACTTAAAATTACTCACCGAACAAACGGGCCTGCAATCGCAGGCCCTTTTTTTATGAGTGATCCGTTGTCTGGAGAGGTGCAATCCATGTGGGAGCGAGCCTGCTCGCGATAGCTGTCTGACTGAGACGGTTGATGTTGAATTTGCCGCCGTCATCGCGAGCAGGCTCGCTCCCACACTGGACCAGGGTGAGCAAAAACTTCTTCGACACAACTCCCTGTGGGCGAGCTTGCTCGCGATGGCGATCGCCGGGCTAGCGCAAAAACGCCTGCCGATAGGCCCCGGGCGTCGCGCCCAAGGCCTGGCGAAAACGGTGGGTGAAATGACTGGCGCTGGCAAACCCGCAGGCCAGCGCGACATCGCCCAACGTTCGTGACGTGCTGCGCAGCAAATGCCGCGCGCGGGCCAAGCGCCGAGCCAGCACATATTGGTGGGGTGGGAGCCCGAAACTTTCGCGGAACATCCGCGCAAAGTGATATTCGGACAACGCACACAGCGCCGCCAGTTGCCCGAGGCTGATGGCCTCGGCCAGATGGCTGTCGACGTAATCCACCAGTAACCGCCGCTGGTGAGCAGCCAGGCCGCCTTTGAGGCGAAGGCCCTGGCGCTGGCCGACCTGGCTGAGCAGCAAGTGGTTGAGCAGGTCATGGGCCAGGCTGGTGGTCAGCAGGCGTTCGCCGGGTTCGTCCCAGTTCAGTGCGATCAACTGGCGAAAGCGCTGGGCCTGTTGCGGGTCGTCGAGGAACGTTTCCTCGTGGAGTTGCACCTGCCGGGGCTCGCGGTCCAGTAGCGTGATGCAGCCGAGGGCGAATTGTTCAGCGCTGAAATACAGGTGGGCAAGGCGAATGTCGCCGTTGATGACCCAGGCGGACTCATGCCCGGCCGGCAGGATGCAGAGTTTGTCTGGTGCGCCTGTGGTATCGGGCCGTTCGCGACGAAACGTGCCGGTGCCGCCCGCGATGTAGCACGACAACGTATGGTGCGTCGGCGCCTCGTAGTCCCGGGCGTCGTGGTGATTGGTCCACAAAGCGGCCGCCATGCCGTCCCCGAGCTCGGCGCTGTGCTCGAGGCGAGCGTTAGGCGAGCTGTTTAGGGCTTGGAAGACTTGTAGGGTCTGCAGTGTGGACATGATCGGTTCTCCAACGCTTGCATCCTACTCCGTAGGCCGTTCCCTGCCAGCCCATCGCTCATAAAAACCGCAAGTTTACGCAAGCGCCGGGCAAGCGTCGGCGTGACACTGGGGGCCATTGCCAGGAGTCACCGTCATGAACCTCTCGTTGTACCTGCTCACCGTGCTCATCTGGGGCACCACCTGGATCGCCCTGAAACTGCAGTTGGGTGTCGTCGCCATCCCGGTGTCGATCGTTTATCGCTTTGGCCTCGCGGCATTGATCCTGTTTGCCATGCTCTTGCTCAGCCGGCGCTTGCAGGTGATGAACCGGCGCGGCCACTTGATTTGCGTCGCCCAGGGCCTGTGCCTGTTCTGCATCAATTTCATGTGCTTCCTGACCGCCAGCCAGTGGATCCCCAGTGGTTTGGTCGCCGTGGTGTTTTCCACCGCCACGCTCTGGAACGCCCTCAATGCCCGGGTTTTCTTCGGTCAACGGATTGCCCGTAACGTATTGCTGGGCGGCGCCTTGGGGCTGTTCGGGTTGGCATTATTGTTCTGGCCGGAACTGGCCGGTCACAGCGCAAGCCCACAAACGCTGCTGGGCTTGGCACTGGCACTGCTGGGGACGTTGTGTTTTTCGGCGGGCAACATGCTGTCGAGCCTGCAACAGAAAGCCGGCCTCAAGCCCCTGACCACCAATGCCTGGGGCATGGCCTATGGCGCGGCGATGCTGGCGGTGTGGTGTGCGCTCAAAGGCATCCCATTCGACATGGAATGGAACACGCGCTACATCGGTTCGTTGTTGTACCTGGTGATCCCGGGGTCGGTCATCGGCTTTACCGCCTACCTGACGCTGGTGGGGCGCATGGGGCCGGAGCGGGCGGCGTATTGCACCGTGCTGTTTCCGGTGGTGGCGTTGAACGTCTCGGCCTTTGTCGAGGGCTACCAGTGGACGGCGCCGGCCTTGGTGGGGTTGGTGCTGGTGATGCTGGGTAACGTACTGGTGTTTCGCAAGCCCCGGCCAGTGTCGGCGAGAGTTGCGCTGGGTGCTCGCTGAGGCATAACGTCTGGCAATAATCCTGTGGCGAGGGAGCTTGCTCCCGCTGGGTTGCGAAGCGACCCCAAGGTGTATCTGCCACCACGGTGCATCAGATAAACCGCAAGGGGCTGCTGCGCAGCCCAGCGGGAGCAAGCTCCCTCGCCACCGCGTGTTCTATTTCCAGACTTGTGGGTTGACAAGGTTCTTCGGTCGCTCACCCAGTAAGGCACTGCGCAAGTTATCCACAGCAAGATTGGCCATTGCCTCACGGGTCTCGTGGGTGGCGGAGCCGATATGGGGCAGGGTCACGGCGTTTTTCAGCTGGAACAATGGCGATTCGGCCAGCGGTTCTTTCTCGTAGACATCCAGTCCGGCACCGCGGATACGACCGTTCTGCAAGGCTTCGATCAGCGCTGGCTCATCCACCACCGGGCCACGGGAAATGTTGACTAGGATGGCACTCGGCTTCATCAGCCCCAGTTCACGCTGGCCGATCAAATGACGGGTCTTCTCGCTCAATGGCACCACGAGGCAGACGAAGTCGGCTTCGGCCAACAACTGGTCCAGTTCACGAAATTGTGCACCCAACTGGTTCTCCAGCTCGGTCTTGCGACTGTTGCCGCTGTACAGGATCGGCATGTTGAACCCCAGCCGGCCACGCCGGGCAATGGCTGCGCCGATGTTGCCCATGCCGACGATGCCTAGGGTCTTGCCATGTACGTCGCTGCCGAACAGTTGCGGGCCGACGGTCGCCTGCCATTGCCCGGCCTTGGTCCAGGCATCCAGTTCGGCCACGCGCCGGGCGCTGCTCATCAGCAGGGCGAAGGCCAGGTCGGCGGTGCTTTCGGTGAGCACGTCGGGGGTGTTGGTGAGCATGATCCCGCGCTCGTTGAAGTAGGCCAGGTCGTAGTTGTCGTAGCCCACCGACACGCTGGAGACCACTTGCAGGTTCGTGGCGCTCTGCAGTTGCTCGCGGCCAAGCTTGCGACCGACACCAATCAGCCCATGGACGTGGGGCAAGGCTTCGTTGAACTGCGCGTTGATGTCGCCGTTCGACGGATTGGGGACGATCACCTCGAAGTCCTGGCGCAGGCGCTCGATCATGGGAGGTGTGATACGGCTGAAGGCAAGTACGGTTTTTTTCATCGTGCAAGGCTCATCTGCAGGGAATACCAAGCACGCTAACATTCCTGGCGCGGGTTAGGCGAGAGGGGAAGCGATTGAACGCAGTAAATCCCTTTGTGGGAGCGAGCCTGCTCGCGATGGCGTTGCATCAGTCACATAGAGGTGACTGACAGATCGCTATCGCGAGCAGGCTCGCTCCCACAAGGGCTCTACTTCATCCCTTGAATATCTATGCAGCCCGCAGGGAAATGAAGGCGTAGTTGACCGGTGCCTCGGTGACCACGCTTGCGCCACTGGCCGTCACTTGGCTGGCAACGTCCTCGCCGGACAGGTGGAACTGCCATTCACCCGCTTCGGGGTCCAACGGCTGTGAGCGGGCCTGATCAATCGCGGCGGCGAACGCGGCCATGTTCGGCAGGTAGGCCGTGAATCCATCGCCTTTCAACGCCGTCGTGTGGATGCCCAAGGACATACAGATACGCTCCTTGATCGCGATTTCTTCACGATCAGCCTGGCGTGAACGCTCGATCAACCGGGCCAGCTCCTGGTCCACCAACTCACCGCCGACGATCAACTGCGGTCCCGTTTCCCACGACTCCGGCGGGCAATCTTTGGCGGCGGTGTTGAGCGGGATGTGTGGGTTGATTTCCATGGGGTAGATGCGGCAAACCAATGGCCTGCGCTCGTAGATACGGCACAGGTTGTCGGCGTCCAGATTATGGCAAGGGCCAGGGTTATAAGCGGCGAAGGTGATTGCCACGAGCGCCTCGCTCGCGCCGCTACGGACCACCGCCGAACGGCGTTCGGCATGTTCGCGCTGCGCCACCGGAAGGCCGAGGCCATTGGGCAGGAAGGCCTCGACCAGGACAATCACCTGGCCGCCGTCATTGGCCCACATCCTGGCTTCGTCGAGCGTCAGGGGAACGTGATGACCGGTGCAGCATTTACCGCACCCTACGCAGGAAAACGTTGTGTTCATTGATCGACCGAAGGCAATAGGCTGAAAGCGGCGACAGAAAAACGCCGCGATGAGCCGTGCGAAGCAAGTTGTGCGCCATTCATCGAGGGGCGTCGGCGGGGCGGACCGAGTCCCATTCGGTGACGAAGGCGGTCTTGGTTTTCTTGCGGTAGAGGCACAGCTCGGTGCCGGTTGCGCCTTTCATATGTTTCTGTGGGTATTGGCCTTGCAGCAACAGTGCGGTGTAGCCCACCCGGTCGTCGAATTGTGCGGCGGTGCCGACGGGTTCGGGGGCTTTCAGGCCGCTGGCCTTCAGGCAACTGGCGAGCACTTTTTTATCGTAGGCGGCCCAGGCGTCGGGGCTGGAAGCCTGGGCCTGGAGGGCCATGGCGGCAGTGAAGCCGAGGAGCATCAGCGCAGGGGTTTTCATCAACAATGTCCTTGTTCAGGGGAACCAGGTCAGGAGTATGCCTGAGGTCGGGACAGGGTTCAGAGGCCGCGAAGCCAGCAGCCTCCTGGAACTTGGCCCGCATTGACGCGCATGATTTTCAGCGACCTTGTTCGGCGACGGCCTTGGCCGCGGTGATCAGGCACTTGGTCAATTCGGGCGACGAAAATTTGGTAAGCACCCCGTTTGCGCCGGCCAATCGTGCTTTCTCACTGTTCATGGCGCTGTCGAGCGAGGTGTGCAGCAATACGTAGAGGTGCGCGAAATCCGGTGTCTCGCGCAGGGTCCGGGTGAGGGCGTAGCCGTCCATTTCCGACATTTCGATATCGGAAACGATCAGGTTGATCTCCTGCGCAGTGCCCTGCAGCTCCAGCAGGCAGTCGATGGCTTCCTTGGCGCTGCGGGCGGTGTGGCATTGCAGACCCAGGTTGCGCAGGGTGTGCACCGATTGCTGCAAGGCGACCTGACTGTCATCGACCACCAGGATCCGGGCGTTGCCCAGGACCTCGGCGTCTTCCATGCTCAGCTCGGTCGGTGCGGTTTCGATCTGCGCCGGCGCGATGCCGTGGATGACCTTTTCGATATCCAATACTTGCACCAGCGTGCCGTCCACCGAGGTCACGCCGGTGATGAACGCACGCACACCGCCGGAACCGTAGGGCGGCGGTTTGATGTCGGTGGTCAGGCAATGCACGATCTTGCTCACCGCCTGCACATGCAAGCCCTGTTTGGAGCGGCTGACGTCGGTGACGATCAGGCAGCCGCCGTCCGGGTCTTCCAGTGGCCGCTCGCCAATGGCGCGGCTCAGGTCGATCACCGACAACGATGTCCCGCGCAGGGTGGCGATGCCTTTGACGTGCGGGTGGGACTCCGGCAGCTTGGTCAATGGTGGGCAGGGAATGATTTCACTGACCTTGAGCAGGTTGATCGCCATCAGCTTGCCGCTGCGCAAGGTAAACAGCAGAAGCGAAAGTGAATCTGCGCGGGCTTTGTTGGAAGACATAAAAACCTTCTGTGGAAAAAGGTGGGGCGAGCATGAAGGTCGCCAGAACAGCTTGTGATATTGGGTTATCGACTTGTCGGGGGCAGGCTTTAGGGTGAAAGCCTGTCGATCACATGGATCGTTGTAACAAGATCCTTGTGCGGGATAGCTTTTGTGGCGAGGGAGCTTGCTCCCGCTCGGCCGCGCAGCGGTCGTAAGATTCGAAACCGCGCTGCGGTTGATGGGCCTGCTTCACGCCCAGCGGGAGCAAGCTCCCTCGCCACAAAAGCACCTCCAACCACTATTTCAGGCCAAGCCGTTTGGCCATCCGCCCCAGGTTCGCGCGGTCCAGCCCCAGCTCCCGGGCGGCGCTGGCCCAGTTGTGTTGGTGACGCTCCAGGCAGGCGGCGATCAAATTGCGTTGGAATTCGTCCACCGCTTCGCGCAAGTCCCCCGTCACGCCTGGTGTGGCCGGTGCCGGGGTGTTGGATAACGGCTCGGCGTTATCCACAGCAGCCTGGGGCAAGTCCAGGTCCTGGGCGCTGAGACTGAGGATTTTCGGGCGCGCCGGGCATCGGCCCAAGGCCTTCAGGGCGCTGCGGCCGATCAGGTGTTCCAGCTCGCGCACGTTGCCCGGCCAGTCGTAGGCCAGCAGTGCGGCCTGGGCATCGCTGGTCAGGCGCAGGCTGCCCAGGCCCATGCGCGAACGATTCTGTTCGAGGAAAAAACCGCTGAGCAGCAGCACGTCCCGCCCGCGTTCGCGCAGCGCCGGCACCTGCAAGGGATACACGCTCAAACGATGATAGAAGTCGGCTCGATAACGGCCGTTGCGCACTTCTTCGGCGAGGTCGCGATTGGTGGCCGCGATCAGGCGAACATCGACTCGGTGCTCCTTGTCCGAACCCAGGCGCTGCAGTTGGCCGCTTTGCAACACCCGCAGCAACTTGGCCTGGACAGTCAGGGACAACTCGCCGACTTCGTCGAGGAACAAGGTGCCGCCGTCGGCCAGTTCAAACTTGCCGCGCCGGTCGTTCGTGGCGCCGGTGAAGGCGCCACGGACATGGCCGAAGAGTTCACTTTCCACCAGCGTATCCGGCAGGGCGGCGCAATTGAGGCTGATGAGCGGCTGGTCGGCGCGTTTCGACGCGGCGTGGATGGCCTGGGCGACCAGTTCCTTGCCAACACCGGTTTCGCCGGTGATCAATACCGTCAGGTCGCTGCCGCCCACCAACGTGATCTCTTCCACCAGGCGCTTGTGGGCCTTGCTCTGGCCGACCATGTCGCGGTGTTGCTGGCCGCTGGCCTGGCGATAGACCTCGGCGCGGCGATGTTCGTCCTCGGCTTTCAAGGCCAGGCGCTCGATGCGCTCGGCGGCGCTGACCGTGGCGGCGGCGAGGCTGGCGAAAGCTTGAAGGGCACTGAGGTCGATGGGTTCGAAGCGCTCCGGATCCAACGAATCCAGGGTCAGCAGGCCCCAGGGGCGCTCGTCGATGAACAGTGGGCAACCCATGCAGTCGTGGACTTCCAAGTGCTCAGCCAGCCCCTCGACCAGCCCGTCGTAGGGATCGGGCAGGCCGCTGTCGGCGGCGAAGCGGGTGGGGTGCGGATTGGCCAGCAGCGCTTCGAAACGCGGGTGTTCGCTGACCCTGAATCGCCGACCCAGTGTGTCGGCGCTCAAGCCATCCACGGCGAGCGGCACCAGGCAGTCGCCATCCAGGCGCAGCAACGCTGCCGCATCGCAGGGCAGCAGGGTGCGCAGGGTGCCGAGCAGGCGCCGATAACGTTCACCTTCAGGCAGTTCACGGGACAGGTCGGCCACCAGCGGCAGCAGGGAAGTCAGCAGGGCGGTTGCGGTCATAATGACTCCATGTAGTCGTAACGACTATAAATTCAGTCGTGTCGGTATGACTACATTGTTATTAACTTGCTGATATTAAAGGTAAAAAAATCTGGCACGGAAACTGATATGACATAGGTAACTGTTATCGATCATACGTCAGGAGTCACCCTATGCTCAGTCGAGAAGAACGCGCCATCATTCGCTCCACCGTGCCCTTGCTGGAAAGCGGTGGGGAGGCGCTGATCACTCACTTCTATCGCATGATGCTGTCCGAATACCCGCAAGTGCGCCCCCTGTTCAACCAGGCTCACCAAGCCAGTGGCGATCAACCGCGTGCGTTGGCCAACGGCGTGTTGATGTACGCGCGGCACATTGATCAGCTTGACCAATTGGGCGACCTGGTGGCGAAAATCGTCAACAAGCACGTTGCCTTGCAGATCCTGCCGGAACATTACCCGATTGTTGGTGCGTGCCTGTTGCGGGCAATCGCCGAGGTGTTGGGCGCAGAGATCGCCACGCCCGAAGTGATCGCGGCATGGGGCGCTGCCTACAATCAGCTGGCCGATATCCTGATCGGCGCTGAAGCTGGCATGTACGACAAGAAGGCCGAGGCACCGGGTGGCTGGCGTGGCGAGCGTGAGTTCATCTTGGCGGCCAAGGTCCAGGAAAGCTCGGAGATCACCTCGTTCTACTTTGAGCCGGCAGACAAGGGCCCAATCCTGGTCGCTGAGCCGGGCCAGTACATCGGCATGAAACTCATCCTCGACGGCGAGGAAGTGCGCCGCAACTATTCGCTGTCGGCCTTGGCGGACAATGGTCAATACCGGATCAGCGTCAAGCGCGAGCCGGGCGGGCGGGTGTCGAACTTCCTGCATCATCATTTTGAGGTCGGCAGTCGCATCCAGTTGTTCCCGCCGTCCGGGGATTTCTACCTGAGCGCCAGCGAAAAACCGTTGGTGCTGATCAGCGGCGGCGTTGGTATTACCCCGACCCTGGCCATGTTGCAGGCCGCACTGCAAACCGAGCGGCCGGTGCATTTCATTCACTGCGCACGCAACGGCCGCGTCCATGCCTTCCGTGACTGGATCGACGATTTGGCCAAGCGGCATCCGCAACTCAAGCGTTTTTACTGCTACGACGAAGACGACGGGGTGAGCCCGGCGGCGGACAAGGTGGGGCTGTTGAGCCAGGAGCAACTGGCGCAATGGTTGCCGGAGCAGCGTGACCTGGACGCCTATTTCCTTGGGCCGAAGGGCTTCATGGGCGCCGTCAAGCGCCACCTCAAGGCCTTGGGCGTGCCGGACCGGCAGAGCCGCTACGAGTTCTTTGGCCCGGCGGCGGCACTGGAATAAGGTCGCCGCGGCAACCGGGACACCGGGTTGCCTCATCGCGAGCAGGCTCGCTCCCACAAGGGATTAGCGGTGGACACAACTCTTGTGAACACTACAGAGAAACCTGTGGGAGCGGGCTTGCTCGCGAAGACGGCGGCACATCCAACATTGATGCAAGCTGACCCACCGCTTTCGCGAGCAGGCTCGCTCCCACAAGGGGGCAGCGCTGACCATCAAACCAGGGCAAACTCCCACAAGGGATTAGCGGTGGACACAACTCTTGTGAACACTACAGAGCAACCTGTGGGAGCGGGCTTGCTCGCGAAGACGGCGGCACATCCAACATTGATGCAAGCTGACCCACCGCTTTCGCGAGCAGGCTCGCTCCCACAAGGGGGCAGCGCTGACCATCAAACCAGGGCAAACTCCCACAAGGGATTAGCGGTGGACACAACTCTTGTGAACACTACAGAGCAACCTGTGGGAGCGGGCTTGCTCGCGAAGACGGCGGCACATCCAACATTGATGCAAGCTGACCCACCGCTTTCGCGAGCAAGCCCGCTCCCACAAGGGATTAGCGGTGGACACAGCTCTTGTGAACACTACAGAGAAACCTGTGGGAGCGCTGACCATCAAACCAGGGCAAACTCCCTGTGGGAGCGAGCCTGCTCGCGATGGCGGCGGCAGGTCCGTCCCTGTCCAACTGACCAGGCATTAATCCGCACTTAACCTTCCTGCTGTCTATTCCCCCCAATGTCGACGCCCGCTGCTCGTTCACTGTCATGGTCAGCGTGTAGACTTCGGTACATCCGATTGCGCGCCGGGTGTTGCGAGGCTGCGCGTCGATTCATGCAGACAAAGGGAAACGCAATGAGTGAGGAAATGATGCGGTTAGGCCGTGAGCGGCGCTATCTGGTGCTGCTAGGGCTGATCTGCCTGGCACTGATCGGCGGTGCGCTGTACATGCAGGTGGCCCTCGGCGAGGCGCCGTGCCCGCTGTGTATCCTGCAACGCTATGCGTTGTTGCTGATCGCGATCTTCGCCTTCATCGGCGCCGCCATGCGCACCCGCCGCAGCCTGACGATTTTCGAGGGCCTGGTGGTGCTTTGCGCCCTGGCCGGGGCCGGTGTGGCCGGGCATCACGTGTACACCCAGTTCTTCCCTGCGGTCAGTTGCGGTATCGACGTATTGCAACCGATTGTCGATGACCTCCCGCTGGCGAAGATCTTCCCACTGGGGTTCCAGGTTGATGGCTTTTGCTCCACCCCCTATCCACCGATCCTGGGCCTGTCCCTGGCGCAATGGGCGCTGGTGGCCTTCGTATTGACGGTGGTCCTGGTGCCGTTGCTGGTGTCGCGTAACCGCAAACCGCTTCGCTGAAACGCCCCAACGAAACGCCCCGGTTTCTCCCTTGGAGTGCCGGGGCGTTTTACGTTTCATGCCCGGGGCGGAGCGTCCTTGATCCGGAGCAAGAATGACCTGCGACAACGTGCGACACGTTGTCACATATCTTGCGACGCTCAGGCCTTTCGACGGCGATTAAGCGCACATTCCTGTAACAAAAAACCGTCTGGTTTCGCAGCCGGCCTCTCCCTTGTAGCAGGCATTTTTAACAGCGCAGCGTCAGGCGGCGCAGGCCCCTGAAAATGGGCGCTTGCCGGGCAAAAAAGCCCTTCTGAATCCTCTCGAGCTGTCTAAATCGGGCGTAGTAGACCTACGTTTTTTGGGGTTCTTGTTGAGAATTAATTTCGATAAGATGCTGGCCCGTTGCAATATCAGCAAGAGATTGTTGCCGGATCGGATAAAAATTATTTCGGGATGAGACATGGTCTACAGCGCGTCACCTCACTACAATCGCCCGCACCGATTTTCCGACCCGGCTCAAGCTTGAGCACGAGAGTGGTCGAAGGGCGCCAGCGCCCCATGCGACCCCAGGTGTCGGTGCCTCCAACTTTCCGCACCAAATGGAATTGGGCTTGAACTAGGCCTTTTGACCAACGAATAAGAACTCACTGCTGGCCCAGGATGTGTCGAACAGCCGCTGACGTTCGACGGGCAGCCCTTATTCAATCCAAGAAAATGCCAACCCTTGGCAGGGTGAAGTGTTGGCGATCAAAACCCAACTGCATTGCGCAAGCTGCTTTAGAGGTCGTGAGATGAGTAAAAACAGGTACCCCCGATTACTAGGCTTGTTGCCGCTGCTCGGCACGTTGCTGCTGGGAGGCTGCAACATGACCTTGCTCGATCCCAAGGGCCAGGTCGGCCTGGATGAACGAAACCTGATCATCACCGCCACGCTGCTGATGTTGCTGGTCGTTGTGCCGGTTATCGTCATGACCTTCCTGTTCGCCTGGAAGTACCGCGCAACCAACACCCAGGCCACCTACACGCCGAAATGGTCGCATTCGACCAAGATCGAAGTGGCGGTATGGACCATTCCGGTGTTGATCATCATTGCCCTGGGTTATGTCACCTACAAGTCGACCCACGCCCTGGACCCGTATCGTCCGCTGGATTCGGACGTCAAGCCGATCACCATCGAAGTGGTCTCGATGGACTGGAAGTGGCTGTTCATCTATCCGGAACAAGGCATTGCCACGGTCAACAAGATCGTGTTCCCGGCCCACACGCCGATCAATTTCAAGGTCACCTCCGACACCGTGATGAACTCGTTCTTCATCCCGGGCCTGGGCGGCCAGATCTACGCGATGGCCGGCATGCAGACCAAGCTGCACCTGATCGCCAACCAGAACACCGAACTTGAAGGTATCTCCGCCAACTACAGCGGCGCGGGTTTCACCGGCATGAAGTTCAAAGCGACCGCCACCACCCAGGAAGAATTCGACGCCTGGGTCAACGAAGTGAAGAAGGCACCTAAACAGCTTGAAAAAGCTGAATACGAAGCCCTTTCCAAGCCGAGCCAGAACAACCCAGTCGAACTCTACTCGTCGGTTACGCCGAACCTGTTCCAGACCATCATCGATAAGTATGAAGGGATGAATCCGGGCAAGCCGATGCACCACGAGAAGAAAGACAAGGAAGTGGCTCACAACATGGAAGGGATGGACATGAGCTCGCATTCAGCTGCCGGGGCAGAGGAGTAAACGATGTTAGGTAAATTAAGTTGGGAAGCGATCCCGTTCCACGAGCCGATTGTCATGGTGACCCTCGCCATCATCGCGCTCGGTGGTCTGGCATTGTTCGCCGGTATCACTTATTTCAAGAAGTGGACCTACCTGTGGACTGAGTGGCTGACCTCGGTCGACCACAAGAAAATCGGCGTGATGTACATCATCGTCGCCATGGTCATGCTGCTGCGCGGTTTTGCCGACGCCATCATGATGCGTACCCAGCTGGCCATGGCCACCGAGGGTTCGCCTGGCTACCTGCCGCCTGAACACTATGACCAGATCTTCACCGCCCACGGTGTGATCATGATCATCTTCATGGCGATGCCATTCTTCACCGGCCTGATGAACCTTGCAGTGCCGCTGCAGATCGGCGCGCGTGACGTTGCCTATCCGTTCCTGAACTCCCTCAGCTTCTGGCTGCTGGTGTCCGGCGTGGTGCTGATCAACGTATCCCTGGGTGTTGGCGAATTCGCCAAGACCGGTTGGGTCGCCTATCCGCCGTTGTCGGGGCTGCAATACAGTCCGGGCGTGGGGGTGGATTACTACATCTGGGCGCTACAGCTATCCGGGTTGGGGACAACGCTGACGGGGGTCAACTTCCTGGCCACCGTGCTGAAAATGCGTACCCCTGGCATGAAGCTGATGGACATGCCGATCTTCACCTGGACCTGCACCTGGGCCAACGTGCTGATCGTCGCTTCGTTCCCGATCCTCACCGCTACCCTGGCTTTGCTGACGCTTGACCGCTACATGGATTTCCACATTTTCACCAATGAACTGGGTGGAAATCCGATGATGTACGTCAACCTGTTCTGGGCCTGGGGTCACCCTGAGGTGTACATCCTGATCCTGCCGGCGTTCGGTATTTTCTCCGAAGTCATCTCGACCTTCTCCGGCAAGAAACTGTTTGGCCACCACTCGATGATCTACGCTTCCGGCGCGATCTCGGTACTGGGCTTCATGGTCTGGCTGCACCACTTCTTCACCATGGGCTCGGGGGCCAGCGTCAACGCCTTCTTCGGCCTGGCGACAATGCTGATCTCGATCCCGACAGGTGTGAAGCTGTTCAACTGGCTGTTCACCATCTACCAGGGCCGCCTGCGTTTCACCAGCCACGTGCTGTGGACCCTGGGCTTCATGGTGACCTTCGCCATCGGCGGCATGACCGGCGTACTGCTGGCCATCCCGGGTGCTGACTTCGTGCTGCACAACAGCCTGTTCGTGATCGCGCACTTCCATAACGTGATCATCGGCGGCGCCGTGTTCGGCTACATCGCAGGCTTTGCGTTCTACTTCCCGAAAGCGTTCGGCTTCAAGCTGCACGAAGGTTGGGGCAAGGCAGCGTTCTGGTTCTGGATCTCGGGCTTCTTCGTCGCGTTCATGCCGCTCTATGCACTGGGCTTCATGGGCATGACCCGTCGCCTGAACGCCACCACCAACCCTGAGTGGGTGCCGTACCTGTACGTCGCCATGTTCGGCGCGGTGATGATCGCGGTCGGTATCGCCTGCCAGTTGATCCAGCTGTACGTCAGCGTGCGTGATCGCAAGAAGCCGGAAAACATGTGCGAACACGGTGATCCGTGGAATGCCCATACCCTGGAATGGTCGACTTCGTCGCCACCACCGTTCTACAACTTTGCCGTGCTGCCGAAAGCGGAAACCATCGACCCGTTCACCGAAGCCAAGGAAGCCGGTACCGCGTACCAGGTTCCGGCCAAGTACGAGCCGATCCACATGCCCAACAACACCGCCACTGGTGTGGTCATGGGCGCGCTGTTGACCGTGTTCGGTTTCGCGATGATCTGGCACATCTGGTGGCTGGCCATCGTCAGCCTGGTCGGCACCGTGGCGTATTTCGTGATCCATGCCGCCCGTGACGATCAGGGCTACATGGTGCCGGTGGATGTCATCGAGCGCATCGAAGCCGAGCAGCACAAGCGCCTGGTAGCGGCCGGGAAAGTCCCCGCCACCGCCACCCGTGTTGAAACCTCGTTGGAACAGGCTTAAACCATGTCGAACTTAGTGACCAATGTTGGACACGCCCATGGTCATGACCATGGGCACGATGACCATCACCACGACTCGGGCGAGATGACCGTATTCGGTTTCTGGCTCTACCTGATGACCGACTGCATCCTGTTTGCGTCGATCTTCGCGGTCTACGCGGTGCTGGTTAACAACGTCGCCGGTGGCCCGTCGGGCCACGAAATCTTCGAACTGCCTTATGTACTGGGCGAAACCGCGCTGCTGCTGTTCAGTTCGATCACCTACGGCTTCGCCATGCTGGCGTTGTTCAAGGGCAAGAAAACCCAGGTGTTGGGCTGGTTGGCCATGACCTTCCTGCTGGGCGCCGGTTTTATCGCCATGGAGATCAACGAGTTTCATATCCTGATCGCCGAAGGCTACGGCCCTAGCCGCAGCGGCTTCCTGTCCGGGTTCTTCACCCTGGTCGGCACCCACGGCCTGCACGTGACCAGCGGCCTGATCTGGATGGCGATCATGATGTACCAGGTCCAGAAAAACGGCCTGACCGCCACCAACAAGACCCGCCTGAGCTGCCTGAGCTTGTTCTGGCACTTCCTGGACGTGGTGTGGATCTGCGTATTCACCGTTGTTTATCTGATGGGGACCCTGTAAATGGCTAACGCACATTCCCATGATGGCCATGACGCCGGCCACGGCAGCGTCAAGTCCTACGCCATCGGTTTCATCCTGTCGGTGATTTTGACCGTCATTCCGTTCGGCCTGGTGATGTACCCGTCGCTGCCCAAGACCCTGACCCTGTGGATCATCCTGATCTTCGCCGTGGTCCAGGTATTGGTGCACCTGGTGTACTTCCTGCACCTGGACCGCTCCGCTGCCCAACGTAACAACGTGGTCGCGTTTGTGTTTGCCGCGATCGTGATTGTCCTGCTGGTCGGCCTGTCGTTGTGGATCATGTTCAGCATCCACACCAACATGATGGCGCACTGAGGAAAGTCCGGATGTCCCTGAAGCACTTTATCCAAATCACCAAGCCGGGGATCATTTTCGGTAACGTGCTTTCTGTGGCAGGCGGGTTTTTCCTGGCCTCGAAAGGGCATGTCGATCTGGCCATCTTCCTGGCGGCGATGATCGGCACTTCCCTGGTGGTGGCGTCCGGTTGCGTGTTCAACAACTGCATCGACCGCGACATCGACATCAAGATGGAACGCACCAAGAATCGGGCGCTGGTCCAAGGCCTGATTCCGGTGCAACTGGCCCTGGCCTTCGCCACGGTGCTGGGCGTGGCCGGCGTGGCGCTGTTGTACTGGGTGGCCAATCCGCTGGCGGCGTTGTTCGCGGTGATCGGTTTTGTCATCTACGTCGGCCTCTACAGCCTGTACCTCAAGCGCAAGTCGGTCCACGGCACGCTGGTGGGCAGCCTGTCGGGGGCGATGCCGCCGGTGATCGGCTACGTGGCGGTCAGCAACAGCTTCGACATGGCGGCGCTGACGCTGCTGGTGATGTTCAGCTTGTGGCAGATGCCGCATTCCTACGCCATCGCGATCTTCCGCTTCAACGACTATCTGGCGGCCTCGATTCCGGTGCTGCCGGTCAAGCGCGGCATCCGCGTGGCCAAGAAGCACATCCTGCTCTACATCCTGGCCTTCCTGGTGGCGACCTTGATGCTGACCTTCAGCGGCTACGCCGGCATGAGCTACCTCGCCGTCGCCGCTGCCATGGGCATGTACTGGCTGTACATGGCCTGGACCGGCTACAAGGCGGTGGACGATACGGTCTGGGCACGCAAGCTGTTCGTGTTCTCGATCTTCACCATCACCGCCCTGAGCGTCATGATGTCCCTGGATTTCAAGGTGCCGAGTGAGTTGTTGCTGACTTACGCGCCTTAAGCGCCAGAGCTGCAAAAAAAGCCCCGCCTTCGAGAGAAGCGCGGGGCTTTTTTTGATATGGGCCATGGCTAGCCGCTGTCATTCGTCGCAATAGATTGTTGCTTGTTGATCTATACGCGATTTGCCTATAGTTTCTGCCATGCGAACCTTATTTTTTGAAACGACTACGTTCACTGCCACGGTTGGCCATTACCTGACCGATGATGAATATCGCCTGCTTCAGTTCTATATGCAGCAGCATCCAGAGGCCGGTGACGTCATGCCACGTACCGGTGGCTTCCGTAAGCTGCGTTGGTTCGATGAACGTCGTGGCAAAGGGAAGCGAGGTGGCCTGCGGGTCATTTATTATTGGTTGAGGCATGATCGTCAGTTCTGGATGTTTGCGATTTATGACAAGGACGATCTGGAAAACCTGACCTCCGAGCAAGAGAAGATGCTCAAGCGCGCCATAGAAGCTGAGTTGAAAGTACGAGGTACCTTATGAAAAAGCGCGATCTGTTTGCCGAGATGATGCAAGGCGTCGAGGAGATGGCCGCTCACCGCGAGG
Organism: Pseudomonas sp. OA65; assembly: GCF_017498305.1. Classification (NCBI taxonomy): domain Bacteria; kingdom Pseudomonadati; phylum Pseudomonadota; class Gammaproteobacteria; order Pseudomonadales; family Pseudomonadaceae; genus Pseudomonas; species Pseudomonas sp. OA65. The sequence goes on along the minus strand of NZ_JAGDEZ010000009.1, from coordinate 142,276 downwards.
GCAAGATTACCCTTCGCCAGATTTCTATTGAAGACAAGCCGGTTCCCGAGGTGTCAGCCCAGGAAATCGTAGCTTTGCGCGACAGGCTTCATATGTCCCAAGCCGTCTTCGCCAAGAGCATCAGGACCAGCCCAGGTACCCTGAGAAACTGGGAGCAGGAAAAGTCCAAGCCTAATGCCCAGGCGGCTTTGTTGATCAAATTGGTCGAGAAGTTTCCGGATATGGTCGAGCGGCTTGGTGCTGTTTGATCCGCTCATAGCCATGGGAAAGCCCCGCCTTCGAGAGAAGTGCGGGGCTTTTTCTTGGGTGTTATTTCGGCTGACGAAGTTCCTGTGGGAGCGGGCTTGCTCGCGAAAGCGGTGGGTCAGTTAAGTTGAAGTTGACTGACCGGGCGCATTCGCGAGCAAGCCCGCTCCCACAAAGGAAGGCTCAACCCGGGCTTTATTGCTGGGCGATGCTGTAGCCGTCGAACGCTTTCTGCTGTTGCAGCGCGGTGACGATGCTCTTGCGGGTAACCGGTTGTTCAGTGCCGTCATTGTCCAGGAAGGTTTCGCTTTCCAGCTCGGCCTCGTCGCCTTCGCCGACGAAGTTGAAGCCCAGGAACTCGAAGGCTTCGCGGTCGACGTTCGGCTTCGAGCGCGGCGTGCGCAGCGGCAGGGTGACGCTGATGCCGTCCTTGCTGATAACAAACACTTCGGCTTCCTTCTTGGGCCGCGAGGCCTTGCCCTTGCTGCCGCTTGGGTTGCTGATGGCCTGGTGGGTCTGGTTCAGCACTTTCAGGGCCAGGCCGTAGACCAGCTCCTGGAACGACGGGTCGTCCTTGTAGCTGGAAAGAATGCGGCTGATCGGGAAGCGGCTGCTCAGGTCTTCCAGGGCCGCGAAATCGGCGGCTTCGGCGTCCTTGAGTTGTTTGAGCTGGCCCATCAGTTCGTAGGCCTTGTCGTCGTCGAAGGCATCGTGGGCCTGGCGGATAGCGTTGCGCAGTTCGCGGATCTGGTCGCTTTCGCGGTTCGACTGGAACGCATCGAGGACCATTTCGCTGATGGTTTTGGCCTGGGGCAGATGCTGTGAAAGATTGATGGAGTTTTCGTATTCCGCTTTGGACGACAGGGTGGCTACGGATTCAGCGGTGTTGGAATCGGACATTGAAATTTCACTACTTCTGTTAGCGGGATGAGGCGAGAAAGGCATTGAGCTTTTTTCCGGCCGCCTAATCTATTGGACGCGGGCGGTGTTGTCACGGTCGGAGCGGCAGTAACCGACCATTTGTTGTGGCTGGCGCGTTTCAGTCGTGCATCAGGTCCATCAATCGCAATGCATCGGCGGTCGCGGCGCCACTGGCGGTGTTGTCAAAGATGCACCAGGTCGGTGTGGCGGGGTCGGCTTTCAAGGCGCGGGCGAGGCGCTCCAGCCAGGCGTCTTCGTAAGCCGAGTAGTAAATCCGTGGCGAACCGTGCAAGCGGTAGTAGCGAATGCCGGGCCAGCCTGCGGGTCGATCGCCGCCGGGCAACGGCGACGGATCGGCGGCGACACGGCCGATGCGCTCGTCCAGCAGGATCGCTGCGGCCTGGGGCACCAGCCAGCTCGGATGCCGCGGCTCAAGCACGGCATGGCCTTGGTAACGGTCCCGCAAGGTCTTGAAGAATGCTTCGGCCACGGTCGCATCGAAGGCCAGCGACGGAGGCAACTGAATCAACAGGCAGCCAAGCTTTTCGCCCAGTTGTGAACATTGCCCGAGGAACGCATCCACAAGCCCTTCGCAATCGATCAGCCGCCGTTCATGGGTGATCTGCTTGGGTACCTTGACCGAAAAACGAAAATCCCCGGCAACGCTGTCGGCCCACTTTGCATACGTGGCGGGGCGGTGCGGACGATAGAACGAACTGTTGATTTCCACGGCGGGGAATCGGCTGCTGTAGCGCTGCAAATGCGTGCCCTCGACGGCGAAGGCCGGCCAATGCTCGCGGGGCAGCGACCAGCCGGCGCAGCCCAGGTAAAGGCGTGAGGAGGAGGGAAGTCGAGTCGGCAAGGGCGAAGGCCTGGTGGCAACGGATACAGCCTATGACCGCTGCTAACCCCCCTTGTCAGCATTCTTTTTTATCGTGGGCCTGGGCTACCGCTCATTCACAAATCACATTCTTGCCGGCCATTTTGGAGCGATACAGCGCCTGGTCCGCCCGATGCAGCAACGCCGAGTGCTGTTCATCCTCCAAGCGCTGCACCACGCCGAAACTCATGGTGATCTGGAAGTCGCCCACCGGCAGCAGGTCGGACAAGCCTCGGCGAATGCTTTCCGCCAACAGGCGGGCATCGGCCAAGGTAGTGTTGGGCAAGATCATGATGAATTCGTCACCGCCCCAGCGCACCAGCAAATCGCCGTCGCGCTCGCAGCGCTGGACGCTCTGCACCACTTGCACCAGCGCTGCGTCGCCAAAGGCATGGCCGTATTGATCGTTGATATCCTTGAAATCATCGACGTCCATGGCGATCAGCGACAACGATTCGCGAAAGCGCTGGGCACGCTCACAGGCCAGTGGCAGCGCCTGCTCCAGGCGATAGCGGTTGGCGACCCGTGTCAGGGCATCGGTTTCGGCCAACCTGCGGTTCTCGTCGAGCTGGATTTGCAACTGATGGTTGACCCTGGACAGCTCGCGTGTGCGTTCTTCGATGATCGCTTCCAGGGATTGGTTGCGCCGTTCGAGTTGTTCGAACAGGCGCTTCTTGTCATCGATACTGCGATGGGCGCCGATCATTCGAGCGACGCTGCCGTCGGGGTTGCGAGCAATGACGTAACCGCGGTCTTCGATCCAGATATAGGAGCCGTCATGGGCCCGGCATCGGTATTCGGCTTGGTATTTCGGCGATCGTTGTTCCAGGTAATCGTCGAACAGGGCCATCACCTGGGGATAATCCTCTGGATGGATCACGCTCTCCCAGGTCAGCACGGTATTGCTCAGGGAATGGGGCGTATAGCCGAGCATGGTGTACCAGCCGGGGTTGCGATAGACGAACCCGGTATTGGCGTTCCAGTCCCAGATGCCGTCGCTGACCAGCTCCATGATGGTGTGCAGCACGCTTTCGTCCAGATCGGACAAATCGAACCGCAGCAAATCGATCTTCGAGGCGTCGTCCATCGTTGTTCCCTCAATCAGCCCTGATATCAAAATGCTCTCCAGGGGTGAAGAGTAGCCGATGGGGCGCGGGGTCACTAGCCGGAGCGATGCCCTGTAGGAGCTGCCGAAGGCTGCGATCTTTTGATCTTTCGCTTGGGATTCAAGCGCCTGGGAAAAGATCGCAGCCTCGCTTCGCTCGTCAGCTCCTACATCATCATTCGGCTTGGGTTTGGGGTTTGCCCCATTTCTCCAGCGCAAACTGGACAAAACTGCGCAGCTTCGGCAAACGGTAGCGATCCTGGGCGTACATCAGGCTCATTGGCCGATGGGGCAGTTGATAATCCTGCAGCAGCGCCACCAGATCCCCTTCCTGTAGATCCTTTGCCACCAACGCGTCGGGCAGCATCACCACGCCCATTCCGGCCAGGGCGGCGCGGTGCAGGCCCGAGGAGCTGTTGATCAGCATCGGCCCGGTCACCGGGACTTTGATTTCCCCTTCCGGACCGTTGATTGGCCAGTGCTCCTGGGCGAAGCGCCATTCGTCACCAGCTGAATAGGCAAACGACAGGCAATCATGATGTTGCAGATCGTCGGGCTTTTGCGGCGTGCCTTTGCGCGCCAGGTAAGCAGGGGAGGCACAAATGGTCAGGGTGTAGTCCACCAACGGACGGGCAATCAGTTTCGGGTCGGGATGGCCGAGGCGAATGGCGACATCGAAGCCATGGTCAAGCAGGTCCAGGCGCTGGTTGGTCAGTACCACGTCGAGTTTGACCTGGGCGAAGCGCTGGCTGAATTCGGCCAGGGCCGGCGCGAGGCGTTCGGTGCCGAAGGTCAGCGGCGCGGTGATGCGCAGGGTGCCGGTGGGCTCGCCTTGGGTCTGTTCGGCCAGGCGCTCGGAATCGGCCACCAGCCCCAGCACTTCCAGGCAGCGCTGGTAATAGGCCGAGCCGAACTCAGTCAGGCGCTGGCGCCGAGTCGTACGGTTGATCAGGCGCACGCCGAGACGTTGCTCCAGTGCGCGAAGATGATTGCCCACCATTGTCGTAGACATTTCGCACGCCTGGGCCGCCGCCGTCAGGCTTCCGGTTTCCACCACCTTCACGTAAACGGTCATTGCCTGGAACAAATCCATTATCAAGCTCAGCTTTTAAATGATTGAAGTAAAGCGACGTTTATCCAGCCTTGGTGGCTAACCATACTGGAAAAAACCACCCTGATGGAGCTTGATGCCATGACCGCTGCCTGCCTGATGACCACTTACCAACCCCTGGCGCTGAGTTTCACCCATGGTTTGGGGACGCGCCTGTGGGACCAGGACGGTCGCGAATACCTCGATGCGGTGGCGGGCGTGGCGGTGACCAATGTCGGCCACTCCCACCCGCGGCTGGTGGCCGCCATCAGCGAGCAGGCCGGCTTGCTGTTGCACACCTCCAACCTGTACAGCATCGATTGGCAGCGGCGCCTGGCGCAAAAACTCACCCGGCTGTCCGGGCTGGAGCGGGCGTTTTTCAACAACTCGGGCGCTGAGGCCAACGAAACTGCGCTGAAACTGGCGCGCCTCTACGGCTGGCACAAGGGCATCGAGCAGCCGTTGGTGGTGGTCATGGACAATGCGTTCCATGGGCGCACCTTGGGCACGATGTCCGCCAGTGACGGCCCGTCCGTGCGGCTGGGCTACAACCGGTTGCCGGGGGATTTCATCAAGGTGCCGTTCGGCGATCTCGCGGCGCTGGAGCAGATCCAGCAGGCTCATGCCGAGCGCATCGTCGCGGTGCTGGTGGAGCCGATCCAAGGCGAAAGCGGCGTGCAACTCGCCCCGCCGGGTTATCTCAAGGCCTTGCGGCAGCTGTGCAGCCGGCGTGCCTGGCTGTTGATGCTCGATGAGATCCAGACCGGCATCGGCCGTACCGGCCAATGGTTCGCGTTCCAGCACGAGGGCATCGTGCCGGACGTCATGACCCTGGCCAAAGGCCTGGGCAACGGCGTGCCCATCGGTGCCTGCCTGGCCCGGGGCAAGGCCGCCGAGCTGTTTACCCCAGGCAGTCATGGCAGTACGTTCGGTGGTAATCCATTGGCCTGTCGGGTCGGCTGCACGGTGCTGGACATCATCGAGGAACAAGCGCTGGTGGAGAACGCCAGGCATCAAGGCGAACAGTTGCTGAGTCGACTGCGGACCGAACTGGCGGACAACCCGAACGTATTGGCGATTCGCGGCCAGGGCTTGATGATCGGCATCGAACTCAAGCAACCGATCCGCGACCTGACCCTGCGCGCCGCCCGGGACCACGGCCTGCTGATCAATGTCACCCGGGGCCAGACCATTCGCCTGCTGCCGCCGCTGACCATCGATGGGCGCGAAGTGGAGATGATTGTCAGGGGCGTGAGCCGCTGTCTGGCGCAGGCTTGAGGGGCGTTCGCCCGGTTGACGGTTTTTATCGGTGAGCCGGGCGAAGCGCAACGCAGCGGGACGGAATTTTTAACGATTGCCGCGTTCCAACGCCTGCCAGAGTCGATTGCCTACACTTTGGCATTCAGACTGAAAACCCAGGAGCATCTTCATGTTCACCTCGCGTCGCTTGATCGTTGTCGCTACTGCCGTAGCTTTGTTGTCCGGCTGTGCGTCGCCTAACCCCTATGACAACCAGGGCCAGGCCTCTACCGATTCGTCGGGCATGAGCAAAACCGCCAAGTACGGCGGCCTCGGTGCACTGGCGGGGGCGCTGGCCGGTGCGGCCATCGGTCACGATAACCGCGGCAAGGGCGCATTGATCGGCGCGGCGGTGGTGGGGGCTTCCGCGGCCGGCTATGGCTACTATGCCGACCAGCAGGAAAAGAAGCTGCGCGCCAGCATGGCCAATACCGGTGTTGAAGTGCAGCGCCAGGGCGACCAGATCAAGCTGATCATGCCGGGCAACATCACTTTCGCCACCGACTCGGCGAACATCGCGTCCAGCTTCTACCAGCCGCTGAACAACCTGGCCAACTCCCTCAAGGAGTTCAACCAGAACCAGATCGAGATTGTCGGTTACACCGACAGCACCGGCAGCCGCCAGCACAACATGGACCTGTCCCAGCGACGCGCCCAGAGCGTGGCGACCTACCTGACATCCCAGGGTGTGAGCGGTGCCAACCTGTCGGCCCGTGGCGCCGGCCCGGACAACCCGGTGGCGAGCAACGCCGACGTCAATGGCCGCGCGCAAAACCGTCGGGTCGAGGTTAATCTCAAGGCGATTCCTGGGCAGCAGTACCAGGCGCCGCAGCAGCAGCAGGGCCAGACTTACCAGCAGTATCCTTGATCGCTGGGCGGTAAATGAAAGGGGGCCCCCGGAAATGGGTCCCCTTTTTTTTTGCGACCAGCGTTTGGGCTTTTGTGGCGAGGGAGCTTGCTCCCGCTGGGCTGCGAAGCAGTCCTGAGATCATTCGCCTTGATTCTCCTGGGACACCGCGTTCGCTGATTTGGGGCCTCCTGCGCCCGAAGCGTCGGACCGGTCCAGCGGGAGCAAGCTCCCTCGCCACAAAGGTGTTCACTTGAGTCATGGGTTAGGGGTTAGTTAGCCTCTTTCACCGCGCTCAAGAACGCACACGTGCGCTCCTGCTGCGGATTCTCGAAAATCTGCTCCGGCGTGCCTTGTTCATGGATCTGTCCTTTGTAGAAGAAGCACACCCGATCAGCGAACTCCCGCGCAAACCCCATTTGGTGGGTCACCATCAGCATGGTCAGGTTGTGTTCGGCCCCCAGTTTGCGAATCACGTTCAGCACCTCGCCGCACAGCTCCGGGTCGAGGGCCGAGGTCACTTCGTCGAACAACATTACCTTGGGCCGCATCGCCAGGGCCCGGGCAATCGCCACCCGTTGTTGCTGGCCGCCGGACAACTGCGATGGGTAATGGTCGAGCTTGTTGCCCAGGCCCACCAATTCCAGCAGGTCGGCGGCGCGTTCCCGGGCCTCTTTCGGGTTCATGCCCAGCACCTGCACCGGCGCTTCGATAACGTTTTGCAGCGCAGTCATGTGGGGGAACAGGTTGAAGCTCTGGAACACCATGCCGATCTTGCCGCGCACCCGGCGGATGTGTCGGTCGTTGGCCGGCACCAGCACGCCGTTGCGATTGGGCATGTGGGTCAGGGAGTCATCCTCGACGCGGATCTGGCCCTGGTCGATGCCTTCCAGGGTCATCAGCACCCGCAGCAGCGTGGACTTGCCCGAGCCGCTCGGGCCGATGATCGCGACTTTTTCACCGGGCGCGACATCCAGGTTCAGATGGTCGAGTACAGTGAAGCTGCCGTAGCTTTTGGTCACGTCCTGGAAACTCACAATCGGCCGGGACGGTGTCGGAATCTGCATGGCCGGGGCCTCCTGCTGCGACGCCAGCGTGCTGCGCCGGGACAAATCGGTGGGCGTGGACAGGGGTAAAGTCATTAGCGTAGCTCCATGCGCGTTTCAAGGCGCCGTACCAGATAGGCCAAGGCGAGGCTCAGGGCGAGGAAGAACAGGCCGACCAGGGTGATCGGTTCCAGATAACGGAAATGCTCGGAACCGATGTTCTTGGCCTGCTGCATGATTTCCACCACGGTGATCGCCGACAGCACCGGCGTGTCCTTGAGCATCGCCACCAGGTAATTGCCCAGGGGCGGCACGATCGGGCGCAGCGCCTGGGGCAGGATGATGTTGCGGTAGGCGTCGTACGGCGCGATGTTCAACGCCGTCACCGCTTCCCACTGCGCCCGCGGCACCGCGTCGAGCCCGCTGCGGTAGACCTCGGCGATGTAGCAGGCGTAGTGCAGGCCGATGCCGAGGATGCCGACTTGCATGGCCGTCAGGCTCAAGCCGTAGTTGGGCAGCACGTAGTAGAGGAAATACACCTGGATCAGCAACGGCGTGCTGCGGATGAACTCGATCACCGCCGTGGCCGGCCACGACAGCCAGAACCTGCGACTGCGCCGGCCAATCGCCAGGAACAGCCCCAGCACGATCGCGATCAGGAAACCGATCAGGGTAATGCCCACGGTATTGAGGGAGGCGCGCAGCAGGTCCGGGAGGATCTGTGCGGCGTAGGACCAGTCGAACAGCGTCATGACAGACCTCCACGCATCCGGCCCCGGCTCAGCCGTCGCTCGACGTTGCGCATACCGAAGTTGATGGCTTGGGCGAGGATGAAATACAGCACCAGCGCCAGGCTGAATATCTCCAGGGTCTGGAACGTCGCCTGATCCAACTGGCGCGCCCTGAAACTCAGGTCGGACAAGGTGATCAGCGACACCAGCGAGGTGTTCTTCAGCAACTCGATCAACAGGTTGGTGCCCGGTGGAATCGCCGCCAGCAATGCCTGGGGCAGGATGATTCGCTTGAAGCGGGTGAAGCCGCTGAAATTCAGTGCCGTGCAGGCTTCGTATTGGCCCTTGGCGACCGAGCTGATGGCGCCGCGCATCACTTCCGCACCGTAGGCGCCAATGTGCAAGCCCAGGCCGACGATGGCCACGGCGTAGGGGCTCAGCTCGATATTGAAGGGCGGCAGTGGCAGTACGAAAAACAGCCAGAACAACTGCACCAGCAGCGACGTGCCTCGGAACACTTCGATGTAGGTAATCGAAAACCAGCGCAACGCGCGCCACGGCGACAGCCGCCCGAGGGCTGCGAGCACCGCAGCGACAATCGCCAGCAGCGAGCCAAAGAAGGTCACCTGGAGCGTGACCCAGGCCCCTTGAATCAATAACGGAAGTAATTCGCCCATGGTTCAACCCGATGTCCGATGAAGCAGGGAACAGGCATCACGCCTGCGCGTCATGCCTGTTTCGGCGTGCCATTAGGGCTGAGCGCAAAGCTCGGCCGCGGTCTTGCTGGTGACGTTGGATTTGTCGAAACCGAATGGCGCGACGGCCTTGAGGTGTTCCTCCGAACCCAGCCACTTCTTCAGCTCGGCATTGACCGCGTCGCGCAGGTCTTTGTCCTCGGGTCGGAAGGCCAGCGCGCCGTAGCCGATGTGGGACGGGTCGTCCTTGAATTCGGTCATCGCCTCTACTTTATCGCCACCCTTGCTGGCCAGGCCCTTCATGGTCAGTTGGGTGCCGACGGCCGCGTCGGCACGACCGGCGCGCACGGCTTGCAACTGCGCGGTGGTGTCGGGGACCTGGAGGATCTGATCGTCCTTGACCCCGGAGTCGCGGGCATAGGCCAGGTTCACCGTGCCGGCCATGATGGCCAGCTTGACGTCCGGTTGCTTGGCGATGTCTTCATAGCTGTGGAGTTTTTTCGGGTTGCCCTTGGCCACGAGCAACGCGTCGGGCAATTGATACTGCGGATCGGTGAACAACACTTGTTTGCAGCGCGCCGGGGTGATGTACATGCCGGCAGCAATCACGTCGAAGCGACCTGCGCGCAGGCCAGGAATCAGCGAGCCCCATTCGGTGAGCACGCCGTTGACCTGCTTGATGCCCATCTTGGCGAAGATGATCTTGGCGATCTCCGGCGATTCGCCAGTGACGGTGCCGTCGGTTTCGGTGAAGGCGAACGGGGTTTCGTTGGCGTAGCCGATCCGGATGCTGCTGTTGCTTTTGACGGTGTCCAGGGTGGCCGCTTGAACGCTGCTGGCCAGGCCCAGTACGGCACAGGTCAACAAGAGCCGACGCAAGGGCGCGCAGGTGCCGGGAAGAAAATTGCTCATCGATAAAATCTCCTGTTTCTTGTGGATCCGTCAGCGGACGGTTCTGTGTTAGGAGGCAGTGTGACAAGAGCAAAGCGTACAGCGGCGGATCCGGGCGGGGCCTGGAATCGGTAAGGGCGCCGGTACAGGTCGATCCGGCTTTTTGTCGGGGTAATGAACCCGCCTGGAGGACGACCTTGGACCGAGCATACAAAAGCCCCGGCATCGATTGTATTGCACTAGGACAATTGCTTTGCCGCGAGGGCCGCGCAATGCTGTGCGCACCCCTACACACGCCGGTTGCAGCCGTTATGGATAAGTGGAAGTCAGCCTTGGACCTCGCCCGCAGTGGTGAATCCAAATACAAGATTCTGGTGCAGGCCATTGCCGACGATATCGAACAGGGCAGCCTGGCCAATGACCAGCGCCTGCCGCCGCAACGGCAAGTGGCCGACGCCATGGGCATCAGCGTGCAGACCGTCACCAACGCTTACAAGGAGCTGGAGCGCCAAGGGCTGGTCCGTTGCGAAGTGGGGCGCGGCAGTTTTGTCTCGCGGCGCATGAGCGACCGGGTGGCGACTTACATTCTCGACAGCCCCGAACGGGCGCTGGTGGATTTTTCCATCACTCGCATCCTCCACACTCGCGAGCATGACCAGGCCTGGCGGGATACCTGCGCGGCGCTGAGCACTGAAGAAGATCAGCCGTGGATCCATGCGTTTCGCCCCATCGCCGGTTTCGAATCCCATCGCGAAGCGGCGGCGCAGTGGATTGGCCGGCAAGGGCTGAAAGTCGACCGTAACGATGTGCTGATCACCAACGGCGCGGCCCATGGGATTTTCCTGGCCCTCGCTTCGCTGGCGGGGCCCGACGATGTGGTGCTCTGCGAAGGGCTGACCGATCACGGCGTGATCGGCAATTCCCAGGTGCTGGGCTTCACCCTCAAGGGCCTGGAGATGGACCGCTATGGCATCGACCCCGAGCATTTCGAAGACATGTGCAGCAACGAGCGCATCACCGCGCTGGTGTGCACGCCGAACCTGAACAACCCCACCACCAGCCTGATGCCCGACGCCCGGCGCCGGGAAATCGCCGAGATCGCCCGGCGCTTCGGTGTGCATATCATTGAAGACGATGTGTACGGTCCGCTGCTGGACGAGCGTCGCGCGCCGCCCATCAGTCATTACCTGCCGGAGCTGTCGTTCTATTGCACGAGCATGACCAAGTCGGTGCTGACGGGGTTGCGGATTGGCTATCTGGTGGTGCCCAAGCGCTTGGCGTTGCGTACCGAGAGCATCCTGCGGGTGAACAGTTGGATGGCCACGCCGATGGTTTCGGAGATCGCCACCCGCTGGATTCGCGATGGCCGCGCCGAGTCGCTGGTGCAGTTGCAGCGCCAATTGCTGGCCGGGCGCCAGGCGCTGATCACCGAATACATGGGCGAACATGTGTTGGCCCAGCATCCCCATGCCTTGAACGCCTGGATCGGCATTCCGCCCCACTGGGAAGTGGACAGCCTGGTACGTGCGCTACGGCACAAACACATCGCCGTCACGTCGCCCGACCCGTTCACCGTGCGCGGCACTCCCCGGCCCCGTGCGGTGCGAGTGTGTGTCGGCGCCGAATGCAGCGACGAGGAAATGCGCCATGCACTGATCGGCATGCGCGAGATCTTCAACCAGTACCCGCAGATTCATGATTTTTGATAGGCAAACAGTGGGCTTTCTCCAAAGTTGCATGTGCTTTTGTGGCGAGGGAGCTTGCTCCCGCTCGGCTGCGAAGCAGTCGTAAAAACAGTTAACTGTCTTCAGATACATCTGGTTGACTGGATTTGGGGCTGCTGCGCAGCCCAGCGGGAGCAAGCTCCCTCGCCACAGGGATAGGTGGGTCATGCTGAATTTGTCGATCTTTCAGCCGACACTGAATGCAAAGTAAATTGCCCTAGTACATTCATCGCCACAATCCAGCCCTCTTAGACTGCGCCCAACACATCCGCTCGGGACGCCGTCATGACAGGGTTGCAGCTTCAGGACATTTACCTCGCCCGCCAGCGCATCGAGTCGCAGGTGCGGCGCACGCCCATGGAGCATTCCCCGAGCCTGTCACGGTTGATGGGCGTGCCCGTATCTCTCAAGCTGGAAGCCCTGCAAATCACCGGCAGCTTCAAATTGCGCGGGGCGAGCAATGCCGTCGCGCAACTCAGTCCCGAACAGAAGGCCCAGGGCGTGGTCACCGCGTCGACCGGCAACCATGGCCGGGCATTGGCCCATGCGGCCTCGCAACAAGGCGTCCGGGCGATTGTCTGCCTGTCGAACCTGGTACCGGCCAACAAGGTGCAGGCGATTCGCGATTTGGGCGCCGAAGTGTGCATCGTCGGCCAGTCCCAGGACGACGCCCAACGCGAAGCCGAGCGCATTGCCCGGGAGCAGGGCGCGACGTTTTTACCGCCCTTCGATCACCCGGCGATCATCGCCGGCCAGGGCACCCTCGGCCTGGAGATCCTCGAGCAGCAACCGGAGGTGGCCCAAGTGCTGGTGCCATTGTCCGGTGGCGGCCTGTTCGCCGGGGTCGCCCAGGCCCTCAAAAGTGCCAACCCCACGATCCAGGTCCACGGCATCAGCATGGCTCGCGGTGCGGCGATGCACGCCAGCCTCGCAGCCGGGAAACCCGTAGACGTCGAAGAACTGCCGACCCTGGCCGACTCCCTCGGGGGCGGCATCGGCCTGGACAACCGCTACACCTTCGCCATGACGCGGCAACTGCGTGATGACTTGCACCTGCTCTCGGAAGCCTCCATCGCCAATGCCATCCGCCACGCCTATCACCACGAACGCCTGGTGCTCGAAGGCGCCGCCGTGGTGGGCATCGCGGCGCTGCTCGACGGCCTGGTCGAGCCGCGCGGCCCCATCGTCCTGGTGGTCAGCGGGCGCAACGTCGACATCGAACAACATGCCCGCGTGATCGCTGGCGCCAACGCTTGATAACCCGATAACGGAGTCTGTCATGAGTGAAGTCACCCTATTGAGCGAGGCCGACGTGCGCAGTTGCGTGGCCCTCGACCTGGCCAGCATCGATGCCATCGAGCAGGCTTTCGTGCTGTTGGCCACCGCCGCCGTGGCGATGCCACCGATCCTGCGATTGGACATCCCCGAGCACAACGGCGAAGTGGATGTGAAGACCGCTTACCTGCCGGGCCTGGAACGCTTCGCCATCAAGATAAGCCCGGGTTTTTTCGATAACCCCAAGCTTGGTCTGCCCAGCCTTAACGGCATGATGATGCTGCTCTCGGCACGCACCGGTTTGCTGGAGGCGCTGTTGCTGGACAATGGCTACCTCACCGCCGTGCGCACCGCCGCCGCCGGTGCCGTGGCGGCGCGGTGCCTGTCTCGCGAGGACAGCCGCAGCGTCGCGCTGGTCGGTGCCGGCGAACAGGCGGCGTTGCAGCTTCAGGCGCTGCGCCTGGTGCGGCCCATCGACGAGGTGCGGGTCTGGGCGCGGGATGTACAAAAGGCCAAGGCGTTCAGCCAAGACTTGGCGCGTGACAGCGGACTGGCCGTCACGCCATGCACCTCCATTGACGATGCCCTGGAAGGCGTGGACATCGCCATCACCTGCACCCCCAGTCGCGAGCCGCTGATCGAAGCCCGCCATTTGCACCCTGGCCTACACATCACCGCGATGGGCTCGGACGCGGAACACAAGAACGAAATTTCCCCGCAAGCCTTGGCGGCCGTCGATTGCTATGTCGCCGATCGCCTGAGCCAGACCCGCGTGCTCGGCGAACTGCACCACGCCCTGGCGGCGGGCACCGTGCGCGATGACTTGGCATTGACGGAGCTGGGGCGGGTGCTGGCGGGGCAACGGCTGGGGCGCGCCGATGAGGCGCAAGTGACGCTTTGCGACCTGACCGGCACCGGCGCCCAGGACACCGCCATTGCCAACCTGGCGTTCGAGCGGGCGAGGGCGGCGGGCAAGGGCTTTGCGTTCGGTCGCTAGATCATTTTCTTCATGAGTTATTGAACAGAGGGCAGGTGGATGTCAGAGATCGTCGTCAATCTTCCGTTTGAACGGGAGGAATACGCCCAGCGCCTGGCGAAGGTTCGCGCGGCCATGCAGGCCCAGGGCCTGGAGCTGCTGCTGGTCACCGATCCGTCGAACATGGCTTGGCTCACCGGCTATGACGGTTGGTCGTTTTATGTGCACCAGTGCGTGCTGCTGGCGCTGGAGGGCGAGCCCGTGTGGTTCGGCCGCGGCCAGGATGCCAACGGTGCCAAGCGCACGGTGTTCATGCAGGCCGACAACATCGTCGGCTACCCGGACATCTACGTGCAGTCCCGCGAGCGCCACCCCATGGACTACCTGTCCCGCGAGGTGATCATCGCTCGTGGCTGGGGGGCGCTGAGCATCGGCGTGGAGATGGACAACTATTACTTCAGCGCCGCCGCGTACCTGTCGCTGCAAAAGCACTTGCCCGACGCGACGCTGGTAGACGCGGTGGGCCTGGTGAACTGGCAGCGCGCGGTCAAGTCGCCCCAGGAAATCGCCTACATGCGCATCGCCGCGCGCATCGTCGAGAACATGCACAGCCGGATCCTCGAACGGATCGAACCGGGCATGCGCAAGAACGAACTGGTGGCCGAGATCTACAGCAGTGGCATTCTCGGTGCCGATGGTCATGGCGGCGACTACCCGGCCATCGTGCCGCTGTTGCCCACCGGCGCCGACGCCAGCGCGCCGCACCTGACCTGGGACGATTCGCCGTTCGAACAGGGCGCCGGCACGTTCTTTGAAATCGCCGGTTGCTACAAGCGTTACCACTGCCCGTTGTCGCGGACGATTTACCTGGGCAAGCCGCCCCGACATTTCCTCGACGGCGAAAAGGCCGTGGTTGAGGGCATCGCCGCCGGCCTGGACGCGGCCAAGCCGGGCAATACCACCGGCGACATCGCCGTGGCGTTTTTCAAGGTGCTGGAGAAATTCGGCATCCACAAGGACAGCCGTTGCGGCTATCCCATCGGCATCAGTTATCCGCCGGATTGGGGCGAGCGCACCATGAGCCTGCGCCCTGGCGACAACAGCGTGTTGCAACCGGGCATGACCTTCCACTTCATGCCGGGGCTGTGGATGGACGATTGGGGCCTGGAAATCACCGAAAGCATCCTGATCACCGAGACCGGCGTCGAGACGCTGTGCAACGTGCCTCGTCAACTGTTCGTGAAGGATTGAGCCATGCCCGACTTGCCCAACAATCCCATCAGCGCCACGGTCGATTTCAGCCGCGAGGGCGTGCAGCACGGCTTTCTCAAGCTGCCGTATTCGCGGGACGATTCGGCCTGGGGCGCGGTGATGATTCCCATCACCGTAATCCAGCGCGGCAGCGGCCCGACGGCGCTGCTCAGTGGTGGCAACCACGGCGATGAATACGAAGGCCCGGTGGCCCTGAGCAAACTGGCCCAGCAATTGACCGCCGATGAAATCAGCGGACGGGTGATCATCGTGCCGTTCATGAACACCCCGGCCTTCCATGCCGGGCGCCGGACATCGCCCATCGACAAGGGCAACCTGAACCGCAGTTTCCCCGGCAGGCCGGACGGCACCGTCACCGAGAAAATCGCCGACTATTTCAATCGCACCTTGTTGCCCTTGGCCGACATTGTCCTCGACATTCATTCCGGCGGCCGAACCCTGGATTTCCTGCCGTTCGCCGCCTGCCACGTGTTGCCGGACAAACAGCAGCAGGCCCGCTGCGAGGCCGGGATGCTGGCGTTCAACGCGCCCTATTGCATGCGCATGCTGGAATTGGACGCCGGGTCGATGTACGACACGGCGGCCGAATCCCAGGGCAAGGTGTTCGTCACCACCGAGTTGGGTGGCGGCGGTTCGTCGACCGCCCGCAGCGTGGCGATTGCCGAGCGTGGGGTGCGCAACCTGCTGATCCACGCCGGCATCCTGCGGGGCTCGATCGAGTTGCAGCCGTCGCTGGTGCTCGACATGCCGGACGCCAGTTGTTTCATTGCCAGCGAACACAACGGTTTGCTGGAAATGTGCCGTGATCTTGGTGAAAACGTCACCCAGGGTGAGGTGGTGGCGCGTATCCATGACACTACCCGCAGCGGTGTCGCCCCGGTCGAATACCGCGCCGCCCGCAGCGGCCTGCTGGCGGCCCGGCACTTTCCCGGGCTGGTGCAGTGTGGCGATACGTTGGTGGTGATTGCGGATGTGTTGGCTTGATAACAGCCAGCCACAAATTTCCTGTGTACATATAAAACCTGTGGGAGCGAGCCTGCTCGCGATGGCGGTATAACAGATGATAGAGGTGCTGAATGTAATGGCCTCATCGCGAGCAGGCTCGCTCCCACAGGGATTTACGGTGATTGCAGGTTGGTGATCCGCCACAGATAAATGTGGGAGCGGGCTTGCTCGCGAAGGCGGTGTGACATGCAACGGATATGTTGAGTTTGATGGCCTCTTCGCGAGCAAGCCCGCTCCCACAAAGGCCTGCGTTGAGTCTGAGTTTTTTAACCACCCGGAGCCCGGCCCCATGCACAAGCTCGATCGCTACGACCTCAAGATCCTGCAGATCCTCGCCGAGGACGGGCGAATCACCAAGTCGAGCCTGGCCGAGGCCATCAACCTGTCGGTGACCCCGGCCTGGGAGCGGGTGCGCAAGCTGGAAGCGGCGGGTCTGATCATCGGCTACCGGGCGCAGATCGATTGGGGCGCGGTATTCAAGCGCCAGCAGGTGCTGGTGGAGATCACCCTGGCCCGACACACCGCCCAGGACATGCGCCGTTTCGAGCAACGCATGATTGCCGTGCCCGAAGTGGCGTTCTGTTACGCCACCGGGGGCGGGGTGGATTACCTGGCTATGATCCAGGCGCCGGACGTCGATGCCTATCAGCGTTTCGTCGACCAACTGCTGCTCGAAGACCTCGGCATCGAACGCTACTTCACCTACATCGTCACCAAGACCATCAAGACCGCCGGGGCATTGCCGGCGGAGTTGGCGTTATCTTCCTGAGCACCGCAGAAAACACTTCTGCGTAGGTCTTTTCCAGAAAAAAACCAAGGTCTGACCCCGCGTAAACACCCGATAACCCAAGCATTGCTGCCCTAGCATGGACTCACGCAAACGGTCTGGAGTGAACGTCATGCTTTATCAACATCCACTGCTGTTCAAGGCGCTTTGTTACATTGACGGCCATTGGGTCCACAGCGACAGTGGCCAGAGCATCGCGGTGCACAACCCTGCCACCCGTACCGTCATCGGCCATGTGCCGATGCTCGATCAGCCACAGATCGTCGCGGCAGTGGACGCGGCGCATCGCGCCTTCCCGGCGTGGCGCGAGCAGAGCCTGGAAACTCGCGGCGCGATCCTGCGCCGCTGGGCAGCGTTGATCACCGAACACAGCGAAGACCTTGCGCGTATCCTCAGCCTGGAGCAGGGCAAGCCGTTGGCCGAGTCCCGTGGCGAAATCGCCTATGCCGCCAGCTTCATCCCGTGGTTCGCCGAGGAAGCACGGCGCCTGTACGGCCAGAACATTCCCAGCCATATCCCGAATGCGCACCTGGGCACCATCAAGGAGCCGGTGGGCGTCTGCGCGCTGCTCACGCCCTGGAATTTCCCTTCGGCGATGATCACCCGCAAGGCCGCCGCCGCCCTGGCCACCGGCTGCACGGTGGTGATCAAGCCAGCCCACGAAACGCCGTACTCCGCGTTGGCCCTGGCGCAACTGGCCGAGGAGGCAGGCTTTCCTGCCGGGGTCTTCAACGTGGTCTTGGGCGAGCCGCAAATGGCCATGGAAACCCTGGTCAAGGACCGTCGTGTACGCTCGGTGAGTTTCACTGGCTCGACCCGGGTCGGCAAACTGGTGTTGCAAGCGGCGGCCCATGACGTGAAAAAAGTCGCGTTGGAACTGGGCGGCAATGCGCCGTTCATTGTCTGCGCCGATGTCGACCTGACGCTGGCGGTGAAAGTCGCCGTGGAGGCGAAATTCCAGACATCGGGCCAGGATTGCTGCGCGGCCAACCGGATCCTGGTGCAGCGTCCTGTGTACCAGGCGTTTCTCAGTCGTTTCGCCGCGGCAGTGCGTGCCTTGCGCGTCGGGCCGGCCATGGTCGATCAACAGGAACAGGACGTGGAGGTCGGGCCGTTGATGCACCAGGCGGCGTTCGATGCGACCGCTGATCGTGTCACCGATGCCCTGGCCCTTGGCGCTCAGCGCCTGGTGGGGGGCGAGGCCCATGCCTTGGGCGGGTTGTTCTATCAACCGACGGTGCTGGCCGACGTCACGCCGCAGATGCGCATCTACCGTGAAGAAAACTTCGCGCCCATTGCCGGGGTGATGCCGTTCGACACCCTGGACGAAGCCATCGAAATGGCCAACGACACTGAATACGGGCTCGCGGCCTATATTTGTTCCAACCGCCTGGACGTCATTTATCCGCTGATTCGCCGTCTCGACCACGCCATGGTCGCGGTCAACGGCGTCAAGTTCACCGGCCACCCAATCCCCTTCGGTGGCATGAAAGCCTCCGGCCTCGGTCGCGAGGGTGGCAGCGAGGGCTTCGAGCCCTTTGTCGAAACCAAATATTTTTGCCTGCACCATCAAGGCCAGTTCCCAGGAGAGTCCGCATGAGCCAAGAACTCAACACGCTGTTCGAACAAGACCGTGCGCATTTCATGCACCCCTCGACCCACGCCCACGACCACGCCAGCGGTGCCCTCAAGGGCCGGATCATCAAGAGTGCGTCAGGCGTTCGCATTCGCGACCATGAGGGCCGTGAGTTCATCGACGCCTTTGCCGGGCTCTACTGCGTGAACATCGGCTACGGCCGCACGGAGGTGGCTGACGCCATTTATAAGCAGGCCAAGGAACTGGCCTACTACCACACCTACGTCGGCCATTCGAGCGAGGCGATCATCGAGCTGTCCAGCCGCATCATGGACTGGGCGCCGGAAGGGATGAAGAAGGTCTATTACGGGCTGTCCGGCTCCGATGCCAACGAGACCCAGGTCAAGTTGGTGCGCTACTACAACAACGTACTGGGCCGGCCGCTGAAGAAAAAAATCATCTCCCGCGACCGTGGTTACCATGGCTCGGGCATCATGACCGGCAGCCTGACGGGGCTGGCGACCTTTCACCAGCATTTCGACCTGCCGGTGGCAGGGGTCAAGCACACCGTGTGCCCGCACTGGTATCGCAAGGCCCCGGCGGGGATGGACGAAGCGGCATTCGTGCGCTATTGCGCCGATGAGCTGGAGAAGATGATTCTTGCCGAAGGCCCTGACACCGTGGCGGCGTTCATCGGTGAACCGCTGATGGGCACCGGCGGCATCATCGTTCCTCCCGCTGGTTATTGGGCTGCGATCCAGGCCGTGTTGAAGAAATACGACGTGCTGCTGATTGCCGATGAAGTGGTCTGCGCGTTCGGCCGCCTGGGTTCGAAAATGGGCAGCCAGCGCTACGGCATGAAGCCAGACCTGATCACCACCGCCAAAGGCCTGACCAGCGCCTATGCACCGTTGTCGGCGGTGATCATCGGGGAAAAGGTCTGGAGCGTGATTGAAAAGGCCTCCCAGGCCGAAGGGGCCATGGGCCATGGCTGGACTTATTCAGGGCACCCGATCTGTGCGGCGGCGGCGCTGGCCAACCTCGACATTCTCGAACGGGAAAACCTCACGGCCAACGCCGAGGAGGTGGGTGGCTACCTCAATCGTCGCCTGCGTGAAACCCTCGAAGGTCATCCGCTGGTGGGTGAGGTGCGCGGGGACGGCATGCTGGCGGCGGTAGAATTCATGGCCGACCGCGAACAGCGCACGGCGTTCGACCCGGCGCTCAAGGTCGGCCCCAAGGTCTCGGCTGCCTGCCTGGAACGCGGCATGATCGCCCGCGCCATGCCCCACGGCGACATCCTGGGCTTCGCCCCACCGCTGATCCTGACCCGCGAGGATGCGGACCTGATCGTCGACATCACCAAAGATGCTATCGATCAGGTGGCGGAGGAAGTGTTGGTTTGCATTGAGTAAATAATTTTTCAGGACGCCAATATCCTGTGGCGAGGGAGCTTGCTCCCGCTGGGCCGCGAAGCGGCCCCAAAACCAGGCAACTCGGTGTGCAGGAAAATCGAGTTCGCTGCTATAGGGCTGCTCCGCAGCCCAGCGGGAGCAAGCTCCCTCGCCACGGGGGATCAAATTGAAATAGGGAATTGGAACCAATAAAAAGCCCGCCTGATCATAGGATCGGGCGGGCTTTTGGGTGTCGCTTGGAAATTACTTCTTCAAACCGTAATGCTCATCGAGCATGCCCGGCGAATTCGGGGCCTTGGGGGCGTAGTCCCGTGGCGGTTCCTGGATCCCTTTGGGCGGGGTCAGGCGTTCCCGTGGCGTCTGTGCCGAATCGGCTTGCAGGGCGGCCAGCAGGCGTTGGCGAGTCTGCTCGTCCAGGGCCAGGCGATTGGCACCCTCGGACAGATGATCCTGGACTTCCTGGTAGCTCTGGGTGAGTTTTTTCACTAGGGACGCGGTGCTGTTGAAGTGGGTGACCACTTCATTCTGATAACTGTCGAAGCGTTCCTGAATGTCGTCCAGCTGACGTTGGGTGCTGTTGGGCACCGCGTTGGGCAGCAGTCGGGCAAGCAGGAATCCAATGGCGACACCGGCAACCAGGGCAAGAGTCGGCAACAACCAAACTAAGAGCGAGTGTTCCACGAGTCCTTCCTCTATAAACGGCTTTGCTTTACGTTAACGGCTCGGACCTGCGCTGTATACCGCGAAGAACATCGCAATCATGCCAGGCACAGACTTTTAGCTAGACGAGTCGACCCTATTCGGGGTCACGGAGTTCTTTCCCTTGCTTATGCGCGAAACCCCTGTAGTCATCGATGGCCCCGTGGGCCAACTGGAAGCCTTGTACCTGGACAACGAGGCCCCCCGTGGCCTGGCGCTGATCTGCCACCCGAACCCGGTGCAGGGTGGGACCATGCTCAATAAAGTGGTCTCGACCCTGCAACGCACCGCCCGGGATGCCGGGCTGGTTACGTTGCGTTTCAATTATCGTGGCGTGGGCGCCAGTGCCGGCACGCATGACATGGGCACCGGCGAAGTGGACGACGCCCAGGCGGTCGCCCAATGGCTGCGGGAACAATACCCGCAATTGCCGCTGACCCTGTTCGGTTTTTCCTTTGGTGGATTTGTCGCCGCCAGCCTGGGCGGGCGCCTGGAAGCCCAGGGACAACCGGTCAAGCACCTGTTCATGGTGGCCCCGGCGGTGATGCGCCTGGATGATCAGTCGCCCTTGCCGACCGGTGGCGAATTGACCGTGATCCAGCCGGAAACCGACGAAGTGGTCGATCCGCAGCTGGTTTACGCATGGTCCGACACGCTTCAGCGTCCCCATGAGCTGCTGAAAGTGGCAGAATGCGGACACTTTTTTCATGGCAAGCTGACCGATCTCAAGGATCTGATCCTGCCGCGCCTCTCGAATTGACAGCAGTCTGACAAGCGATAACCCATGACGACGCGTACCCGTATCCTGACCGGCATCACCACCACCGGCACCCCGCACCTGGGCAACTATGCCGGCGCCATCCGTCCGGCGATCCTCGCCAGCCGCGACAGCAACGCCGATTCGTTCTACTTCCTGGCCGACTACCACGCCCTGATCAAGTGCGATGACCCGCTGCGTATCCAGCGTTCGCGCCTGGAAATCGCCGCCACCTGGCTGGCCGGCGGCCTGGACGTGGACCGCGTGACGTTCTATCGCCAGTCCGACATTCCCGAGATCCCGGAACTGACCTGGTTGCTGACCTGCGTCGCCGCCAAGGGCCTGCTCAACCGCGCCCACGCCTACAAGGCCTCGGTGGACAAGAACGTCGAGGCCGGCGAAGACCCGGACGCCGGCGTCACCATGGGCCTCTACAGCTACCCGATCCTCATGGCCGCCGACATCCTGATGTTCAACGCCCACAAGGTGCCGGTCGGTCGCGACCAGATCCAGCACGTTGAGATGGCCCGGGACATTGGCCAGCGCTTCAATCACCTGTTCGGCCAGGGCAAGGAGTTTTTCACCATGCCCGAGGCGCTGATCGAAGAAAGCGTCGCGACACTGCCGGGCCTCGATGGCCGCAAGATGTCCAAGAGCTACGACAACACCATCCCGTTGTTCAGCAGCGCCAAGGACATGAAGGACGCGATCTCGCGGATCGTTACCGACTCCCGCGCCCCGGGCGAAGCCAAGGATCCGGACAATTCGCACCTGTTCACCCTGTTCCAGGCCTTCGCCACTGCCGAACAGTCCGCCGAGTTCCGCAGCGAACTGCTGCAAGGCCTGGGTTGGGGCGAAGCGAAGAACCGCCTGTTCCAATTGCTCGACAACGAGCTGGGTGAAGCGCGCGAACGTTATCACCAGTTCATCGAGCGTCCGTCGGACCTTGAAGACATCCTGCAACTGGGCGCGAGCAAGGCCCGGGCCGTGGCAACGCCGTTCCTCAACGAACTGCGCGAAGCCGTTGGCTTGCGGTCCTTCGTCAGCCAGGTCCAGGTGGCCACCCAGACCAAAAAGAAAGCGGCCAAGGCGGCACGTTTCGTCAGCTTCCGTGAGGATGACGGCAGTTTCCGCTTCCGCCTGCTTTCTGCCGATGGCGAGCAACTGTTGCTCTCGAACAATTTTGCCGACGGCAAGACTGCCGGACAGGTGACCAAGCAATTGCAGTCCGGCCAACCCTTGGACGTACGCAGCGACGAGCTGTGTTTCAGCGTCTGGCTCGACGGTGAATGCGTGGCGAACAGCCCGACGTTCGCCGACAACGCCGCGCGGGATGCCGCCGTCGATGCGCTACGCATCGCCCTGACGCCTGCCCAGGACTGATTCCGGCGCGTCACCCGACCATCGGCCCGAATAAGGGCCGATTGCCATTCTTCTGGGCCATCGCTACAGTGACGGCCCGTTTTTGTTGCCTTGCTAACGAATATGACGCCCCTAGAACGATATCAAGCTGATCTGAAACGCCCGGAGTTCTTCCACGACGCAGCCCAGGAAACGGCGGTGCGGCATTTGCAGCGCCTGTATGACGACCTGGTCGCGGCTTCGAACAACAAGCCGGGCCTGTTGGGCAAACTGTTCGGCAAAAAAGACCAGGCACCGGTCAAGGGCCTGTACTTCTGGGGCGGCGTGGGCCGTGGCAAGACCTACCTGGTGGACACCTTCTTCGAAGCGCTGCCGTTCAAGGAAAAGACACGGACGCACTTCCACCGCTTCATGAAGCGCGTGCACGAGGAAATGAAGACCCTGGGGGGCGAGAAGAACCCGCTGACCATCATCGCCAAGCGTTTTTCCGACGAGACCCGGGTGATCTGCTTCGATGAGTTCTTCGTTTCCGACATCACCGACGCCATGATCCTCGGCACCTTGATGGAAGAGCTGTTCAAGAATGGCGTGACCCTGGTCGCCACCTCGAACATCGTGCCGGACGGCCTGTACAAGGACGGTCTGCAACGGGCGCGGTTCCTGCCGGCCATCGCGCTGATCAAGGAACACACCGAAATCGTCAACGTCGACAGCGGCGTCGACTACCGCCTGCGTCACCTTGAACAAGCGGAGCTGTTCCACTTCCCGCTGGATGCCGCCGCCGAAGAAAGCCTGCGCAAGAGCTTCCGCGCCCTGACGCCGGAATGCACCCAAGCGGTGGAAAACGACGAGCTGATCATCGAAAATCGCAAGATCCGCGCCATTCGCACCTGCGACGACGTCGCCTGGTTCGACTTCCGCGAACTGTGCGATGGCCCACGCAGCCAGAACGACTACATCGAACTGGGCAAGATCTTCCACGCCGTGTTGCTCAGCGGCGTCGAGCAGATGAGCGTCACCACCGACGACATCGCCCGTCGCTTCATCAACATGGTCGACGAGTTCTACGACCGGAACGTGAAGCTGATCATTTCGGCCGAAGTCGAACTCAAGGACCTCTACACCGGCGGTCGCTTGACCTTCGAATTCCAGCGGACCCTGAGTCGCTTGTTGGAAATGCAATCCCACGAATTCCTGGCGCGGGCGCATAAGCCGTAGGGCGTTCGGAGCAAAAAAAAAGGCCTGCGATTGCAGGCCTTTTTATTTATTGATTCCCCACCGGACCCTGTGGGAGCGAGCCTGCTCGCGAAGGGGGCGGCATGTCCAGCGCAGATGCAAGCTGACACACCGCTTTCGCGAGCAGGCTCGCTCCCACATTGGGCCGTATGCAGCTCTGGCCTACGCCGCCTGCTGAAACTGCTGCCGATACTGGTTCGGCGACAGGTCGGTATGTTGCCGGAACAGTCGTGCGAAAAAGCTCGCGTCGTCGTAGCCGACTTCGTAGCTGATGGTCTTGATGCTTTTGCGGCTGCCGGAGAGCAGACCCTTGGCGGTTTCGATCCGTAGCCGTTGCAGGTAATGCAGCGGTTTGTCGCCCGTGGCGGTCTGGAAGCGGCGCATGAAGTTGCGGATGCTCATGCCGTGCTCCCGGGCAACGTCTTCGAAGCGGAATTTATCGGCGAAGTGCTCTTCGAGCCATTGCTGGATCTGCAGGATGATCACGTCCTGGTGGAGCTTCTGCCCGCCGAAGCCGATCCGTCCTGGCGAATAGCTGCGTTGCACTTCATACAGGATGTCCCGCGCCACGGCCTGGGCCACGTTGGCACCGCAGAAACGCTCAATGAGATAGATGTAGAGGTCGCAGGCAGATGTGGTGCCGCCAGCGCAAAACAGGTTGTCGGCGTCGGTCAGGTGCTTGTCCTGGTTCAGGTGCACCTGGGGGAAGCGCTCCTTGAAGGCATTGAAGAAGCGCCAGTAAGTGGTGGCTTCCTTGCCGTCGAGCAGCCCGGCCTCGGCCAGCCAGAACACCCCGGTGGCTTCGCCGCAGAGTACTGCGCCGCGAGCGTGTTGTTCGCGCAGCCAGGGCAAGACCTGGGGATAACGTTGGCAGAGGCCGGCGAAATCATCCCAGAAGGCCGGCAGGATGATGACGTCGGTATGTTCCAGGCCACCGTCCACCGGCATGATCACATCGCTGAAACTGTTCACCGGTTTGCCATCGGGGCTGACCAGCCGGGTTTCAAACGCCGGCGTCAGGCCGTGCCCCAGTTGTTTGCCATAGCGCAGGCTGGCCAGGTGGAAAAAATCCTTGGCTTGCATGAGGGTAGAGGCGAAGACCCGGTCGACTGCCAGGATGCTGACGCGCCGCAGGGGCGTGGAGGCGTGCATAGACATAATTCATCTTTATTTTTATAGGGGAAAGTGGTCAACAGACGGCTGGATCGTCTTATTTTTTGTCGGATGTGTCCAGTGTCCTGTCGTACATCGCAGGCTTAGGCTTTGTCGGATAACCACGCCCAACAATAATCAAAGGTGCGCCATGATCCCAAGAACCCTGTTCAGTCCCGAGCACGAATTGTTTCGCGACAGCGTACGAACCTTCCTCGAAAAAGAAGCCGTGCCGTACCACAGTCAGTGGGAAAAACAGGGGTATGTCGACCGTCAACTCTGGAACAAGGCGGGGGAGGCGGGCATGTTGTGCTCGCACCTGCCAGAGGCCTATGGCGGGCTTGACGCGGATTTCCTCTATAGCACCGTGGTGATCGAGGAGATCGGCCGCTTGGGGCTGACGGGGATCGGCTTCTCGCTGCATTCCGATATCGTCGCGCCGTACATCCTGCATTACGGCAGCGAAGCGCTGAAACACAAGTACCTGCCGAAACTGGTGTCTGGCGAAATGGTCACGGCCATCGCCATGACCGAGCCGGGCGCCGGTTCCGACTTGCAAGGGGTGAAGACCACGGCGGTGCTCGACGGTGATGAATACGTCATCAACGGCTCGAAGACATTCATCACCAATGGTTTCCTGGCGGACCTGGTGATTGTGGTCGCCAAGACCGACTCCAAGGCCGGCGCCAAGGGCACCAGCCTGTTCCTGGTGGAAGCGGGCACCCCGGGCTTTGAAAAGGGCAAGCGCCTGGAGAAAGTCGGCATGAAGGCCCAGGACACGTCGGAATTATTCTTCCAGGATGTCCGCGTGCCGAAGGAAAATCTGCTTGGGCAGGCCGGAATGGGCTTTGCCTATCTGATGCAAGAGCTGCCCCAGGAGCGCCTGACCGTCGCCATCGGTGGCCTGGCTTCGGCCGAAGCGGCGTTGCAATGGACCTTGGACTACACCCGGGATCGCAAGGCGTTCGGCAAATCCATCGCCGACTTCCAGAACACCCGTTTCAAGCTCGCGGAAATGGCCACCGAAATCCAGATTGGCCGGGTCTTCGTCGATCGCTGCCTGGAGTTGCATCTGCAAGGCAAGCTGGACGTGCCGACGGCGGCGATGGCCAAGTACTGGGGCACCGACCTGCAATGCAAGGTGCTCGACGAGTGCGTGCAGTTGCACGGCGGCTACGGCTTCATGTGGGAATACCCGATTGCCCGGGCGTGGGCGGATGCACGGGTGCAGCGGATCTATGCCGGGACCAATGAAATCATGAAGGAGATCATTGCGCGGTCGCTTTGATGTCGTAGTGACGCTTAGACCGCTATCGCGAGCAGGCTCGCTCCCACAGGGGTGTGTGTCGATCAAAAAATTGTGTTCAGACACATATCCAATGTGGGAGCGAGCCTGCTCGCGATGAGGCCTATGGATCAGGGCGCCGGATTCGGCTGATCCTTGTGAATCGCCTCGATCCCTGCCAGCACTTCATCCGACAGCTTCAGATCGAAGCTGGCGATGTTGCTGTCCAGTTGCTCCAGCGTGGTGGCGCCAATGATGTTGCTGGTCACGAACGGCTGTTGGGTGACGAACGCCAGGGCCATCTGCGCCGGGTCCAGGCCATGTTCGCGGGCCAGGGCCACATACCGGCTGCATGCTGCTTCCGATTGTGGGTTGAAGTAGCGCATGAAGCGGCTGTACAGCGTCAGGCGGCCCTTGGCGGGACGGGCGCCGTTTTCGTACTTGCCCGACAGGAAACCGAACGCCAGGGGCGAATAAGCCAGCAGGCCGCATTGCTCGCGAATGGCGATTTCCGACAGGCCGATCTCGAAGCTGCGGTTGAGCAGGTTGTACGGGTTCTGGATCGACACCGCCCGCGGCCAGCCACGGGCCTCGGCCAGGGCGAGGAACTTCATGGTGCCCCAAGGCGTTTCGTTGGACAGGCCGATATGGCGGATCTTGCCGGCGCGGACCTGTTCGTCCAGTGCTTCGAGGGTTTCCTCCAGCGGGGTGAACGTTTCGTCGGCCTTGTGCTGGTAGCCCAGTTGGCCAAAGAAATTGGTGCTGCGTTCCGGCCAGTGCAGTTGGTAGAGGTCGATCCAGTCGGTCTGCAGGCGCTTGAGGCTGGCGTCCACGGCTTCGACGATGTGGCGGCGGTTGTGCTTGAGGTTCTTGTCGCGGATGTAGTCGATGGTGTTGCCGGGGCCGGCGATCTTGCTCGCCAGGATCCAGTCGGCACGGTCGCCACGGGTCTTGAAGTAATTGCCGATGTAGCGCTCGGTGGTGGCGTAGGTTTCCGCCTTGGGTGGCACCGGGTACATCTCGGCGGTGTCGATGAAATTGATGCCGGCACCCTTGGCGCGTTCGATCTGGGCGAAGGCTTCGGCCTCGCTGTTCTGCTCACCCCAGGTCATGGTGCCGAGGCACAGGGCACTCACGTTCAGATCGGTACGGCCTAGCTGGCGATAGTCCATCGGGAACTCCTTGGGCAAAACAATCATAAAAGCAGGTTGAAATATTTTTCGCAATCTGCATAATTGCGCACCTCTTTCTGCAGTGGAAGTGATGCGCCGCCGCCGAAGAATCTTGCCGTTGAACGGACGCGCCGACCCGAGCCCCCGAAAGCGTCTGTATCCGGCTGCCTTTGACTTGTCAAAGTACGCACTATTCAGTAAGATCCGCCGTCTAATTTACAGGGCGGCCCCTGAGGCTATAAAGAATGAAAACTTTTACTGCTAAACCGGAAACAGTAAAGCGCGACTGGTTTGTCGTCGACGCTGCTGGTCAGACCCTGGGTCGTCTGGCCACCGAAATCGCGAGCCGTCTGCGTGGCAAGCACAAGCCTGAGTACACCCCTCACGTTGACACCGGTGACTACATCGTCGTGATCAATGCTGAGCAAGTACGTGTTACTGGCGCTAAAACCACTGACAAAATGTACTACTCCCACTCCGGTTTTCCTGGCGGCATCAAGTCGATCAACTTCGAAAAGCTGATCGCCAAAGCCCCTGAGCGCGTGATCGAGACCGCGGTTAAAGGCATGCTGCCTAAGAACCCACTGGGTCGCGACATGTATCGTAAGCTGAAGGTTTATGCGGGCGCTGCTCACCCTCATACTGCTCAGCAGCCCCAAGAACTGAAGTTTTAACGGAATAGTTCATTATGTCGGCGACTCAAAATTACGGCACTGGCCGTCGCAAGACTGCAACCGCACGCGTTTTCCTGCGTCCGGGCACTGGTAACATCTCCATCAACAACCGCTCCCTGGATAACTTCTTCGGCCGCGAAACTGCCCGTATGGTAGTTCGTCAGCCGCTGGAACTGACCGAGACCGTCGAAAAATTCGACATCTACGTCACTGTTATCGGTGGTGGTGTAAGTGGTCAAGCTGGCGCAATCCGCCACGGCATCACTCGCGCCCTGATGGATTACGACGAGACTCTGCGTGGTGCTCTGCGCAAAGCCGGCTTCGTAACTCGCGATGCTCGCGAAGTTGAACGTAAGAAAGTCGGTCTGCGTAAAGCGCGTAAGCGTCCGCAGTACTCGAAGCGTTAATTTCGCTTCCGCTTTCAAAAGGCGCCCAGTTCCTCACGGAGCTGGGCGTTTTTTTATGGGCAAAAGAATTGCTCTGTGACAACTTGCCACATTCGTAGAACCCCTATACTACAAGGCTTAGCGGTTTGGCCGCTTGGTAATTACCTTGTCAGAATTGGGGCTTTTCATTACCATTCGGCAAAATTTTTATAAGTTCAGATTTTTACTTAGTAGACGCCTGATTTAACAGGCCACAAAGCTGATGGGAGAGGACTGAATGAGCAATGACGGCGTGAATGCAGGCCGGCGTCGCTTCCTGGTAGCAGCCACATCCGTGGTGGGTGCTGCAGGAGCGGTGGGGGCTGCGGTCCCGTTCGTGGGGTCATGGTTTCCCAGCGCCAAGGCGAAAGCCGCAGGTGCACCGGTGAAAGTGAATGTCAGCAAGATCGAGCCAGGCCAGCAGATGATTGCTGAGTGGCGCGGCCAGCCGGTGTTCATTGTCCGCCGTACAGAGGAAATCCTGGGGAATCTGAAAAAGATCGAGGGTCAGTTGTCCGACCCGTCCTCCAAGAACTCGGTCCAACCGGAATACGTCAATCCTGAAACGCGTTCGATCAAGCCAGAGGTTTTGCTGCTGATCGGTATCTGCACGCACCTGGGTTGCTCGCCAACGTTCCGTCCTGAAGTGGCCCCTGCCGATCTGGGCAAGGACTGGGTCGGTGGTTATTTCTGCCCTTGCCACGGCTCCCACTACGACCTGGCTGGTCGCGTCTACAAGTCGCAGCCTGCACCTCTGAACCTGCCAGTTCCCCCGCATTCCTATGAGACCGACGACATCATTGTCATCGGCGTCGATACGGAGAAAGCGTGATGAGCAAACTAATGGATTGGGTTGATGCGCGCTTTCCCGCGACCAAAATGTGGGAAGACCATCTCAGCAAGTACTACGCTCCGAAGAACTTCAACTTCTTCTACTTCTTTGGCTCCCTGGCGCTGCTCGTTCTGGTCAACCAGATCGTCACCGGTGTCTGGCTGACCATGAGCTACACCCCGTCGGCGGAAGAGGCGTTCGCCTCCGTCGAATACATCATGCGCGACGTCGAGTACGGCTCGATCCTGCGCCTGCTGCACTCCACTGGCGCTTCGGCGTTCTTCATCGTGGTCTATCTGCACATGTTCCGTGGCTTGCTCTACGGTTCGTACCAGAAGCCTCGTGAGCTGGTGTGGGTCTTCGGCATGCTGATCTACCTGGCGCTGATGGCCGAGGCCTTCATGGGCTACCTGCTGCCGTGGGGCCAGATGTCCTACTGGGGTGCCCAGGTGATCATCTCGTTGTTCGGTGCGATCCCGGTCATTGGCGACGACCTTACCCAGTGGATCCGTGGTGACTACCTGATCTCGGGCATTACCCTGAACCGCTTCTTCGCGTTGCATGTCGTGGCCCTGCCGATCGTGATCCTCGGTCTGGTGGTGCTGCACATCCTGGCGCTGCACGAAGTCGGTTCGAACAACCCGGATGGCGTGGACATCAAGAAGCACAAGGACGAGAACGGCGTACCGCTGGATGGCATCGCCTTCCACCCGTACTACACCGTGAAAGACATCGTCGGCGTGGTGGTCTTCCTGTTTATCTTCTGCTCCATCGTGTTCTTCTTCCCGGAAATGGGTGGTTACTTCCTCGAGAAGCCGAACTTCGAGCAGGCGAACGCGTTCAAGACCCCTGAGCACATTGCCCCGGTCTGGTACTTCACGCCGTTCTACGCGATTTTGCGGGCGATCCCGGACAAGCTCCTGGGCGTTATTGCCATGGGCGCGGCCATCGCCGTGCTGTTCGTCCTGCCGTGGCTGGACCGCAGCCCCGTCAAGTCGATGCGCTACAAAGGCTGGCTGAGCAAGATCTGGCTCGTGGTGTTCTGCATCTCGTTCGTGATCCTGGGCGTGCTGGGTGTACTGGCACCGACACCGGGCCGGACGCTGCTGTCGCAGGTCTGCACCTTCCTGTATTTCGCCTACTTCATTTTGATGCCGTTCTACACCAGGCTCGAGAAGACCAAACCGGTTCCGGAAAGGGTGACTGGCTGATGAAAAAGCTATTTTCTGTACTGATTCTTGCTGCTTTGCCTGTACTGTCCTTTGCGTCCGCGTCGAGTGGGCCGGAGCTGGAAAAAGTCGACATCGACGTTTCCGACAAAGCGGCCATGCAGGATGGCGCCCGTACGTTCGCCAACTACTGCATGGGCTGCCACAGTGCTAAGTTCCAGCGCTACGAGCGCGTGGCCGATGACCTGGGCATTCCTCATGAGCTGATGCTCGAGAAGCTTGTGTTCACCGGTGCCAAGCTGGGTGATCACATGAACATCGGCATGCAGCCGGCGGACGCCAAGACCTGGTTCGGCGCCGCGCCGCCGGACCTGACCCTGGTTGCCCGTGTGCGTGGCACCGACTGGCTTTACGGCTACCTGCGCTCGTTCTACGAAGATCCTTCCCGTCCATGGGGCGTGAACAACAAGGTCTTCCCGAACGTCGGCATGCCTAACGTTCTGGTCGGCCTCCAGGGTCGCCAGGTGGTAGGCTGCAAACAGGTTCAGATCGTTGAAGACGGTAAAAAGCAATTCGATCCGCTGACCGGCTCGGCTTTGACCCATGAAGCCTGCGACCAACTGACCGTATTGCCGAACACCGGCAGCCTGACCCCGGAGCAGTTTGACGAGAAGGTCAAGAACCTGGTGACCTTCCTGGCCTACTCGGCCAACCCGGTGAAGCTGGAGCATCAGCGCATCGGTACCTATGTATTGCTGTACCTGGCGTTCTTCTTCGTATTCGCTTACCTGCTCAAGCGTGAATACTGGAAAGACGTGCATTGATAAAGCTGTAAGCCGTTGCTGTTAATCGTGCGCGCCCAAGGGCGTCTCTGAAAATGTAACGAGCCTGGCCCGCCAGGTGTTACGGGAGGCGCCCTCTGGGCGCGCTCGCTTTTCCGTTTTTCGATAATTTCAACAAGCGAGGAGGATCGCCATGGGCGTGACCAATCGGTTGGCCTGTTACTCCGACCCCGCCGACCACTATTCCCACCGGGTACGCATCGTACTGGCAGAGAAGGGTGTCAGCGCCGAGATCATATACGTCGAAGCGGGCCGTCAGCCGCCGAAGCTGATCGAGGTGAACCCTTACGGCAGCCTGCCCACACTGGTCGATCGTGACCTGGCGTTGTGGGAATCGACTGTGGTGATGGAATATTTGGATGAGCGTTATCCGCATCCACCTTTACTGCCGGTTTATCCTGTTGCGCGTGCCAATAGCCGTTTGCTGATCCATCGCATCCAGCGTGACTGGTGCGGGTTGGTGGATTTGATCCTGGATTCCCGGACCAAGGAGCCGGCGCGGGTCGTGGCGCGCAAGGAATTGCGTGAAAGCCTGACGGGCGTATCGCCGCTGTTCGTCGACAAGCCGTTTTTCCTCAGTGAGGAACAAAGTCTGGTGGATTGCTGCCTATTGCCCATACTCTGGCGTTTGCCGATTTTGGGTATCGAACTGCCGCGGCCTGCCAAGCCGCTGCTTGATTATATGGAGCGCCAATTTGCGCGTGAGGCATTCCAGGCGAGTCTGTCTGGTGTCGAACGCGACATGCGCTAAGGCTTAGGGAGCCGCTATGAACTCCAGTCGACCTTATTTGGTCCGCGCGCTCTACGAGTGGATTGTGGACAACGATTGCACCCCGCACATGCTGGTCAACGCCGAGTATCCATCGGTGCAGGTGCCGCAGGGTTTTGCCAATGACGGGCAGATTGTCCTGAACGTGTCGCCAGCCGCTGTGCGTCACTTGCACATGGACAACGACGCTGTCAGCTTCGAAGGGCGCTTCGGTGGTGTGCCGCACACCCTGTACGTGCCTGTTGCTGCGATCTTGGGCATTTATGCTCGGGAGAATGGCCAGGGCATGGTGTTCGAGCTGGAAGCGCCGCTCGATGGCGAGGAAGAGTTCGAGCCGGATGATGATTTGCCTCCACCGGATGACGAGCCGCCGCGTCCTAGCGGGCGGCCGAGTTTGAAAGTGGTGAAGTAGGTAGATATGT
Organism: Pseudomonas sp. OA65; assembly: GCF_017498305.1. Taxonomy (NCBI): domain Bacteria; kingdom Pseudomonadati; phylum Pseudomonadota; class Gammaproteobacteria; order Pseudomonadales; family Pseudomonadaceae; genus Pseudomonas; species Pseudomonas sp. OA65. The sequence goes on along the minus strand of NZ_JAGDEZ010000009.1, from coordinate 109,699 downwards.
GCCAGATACAGGCTGTTTGAAAGCTTGGTGACTTGGTTAAGAAAATGCCCGTATCGTGAGATGTGGGCATTTTTTTTGTGTGATGGTTGGTGTGTGTATCCGTTGCTGCGGTAACGGCGGCTTAGGGTTCCGCCCTTACGGCGGCTCACTTTTGAGAAGCGCAAAAGTAAGCAAAACGCTTTATGCCCCACCACTAGGCACCTCGCCTAGGCTCGGTGTGCCCTCACTCCGGCATTGCTCCGTGGGCCCGCCGCGAAGGGCCATCCATGGCCCAGCGCGGCTATCCCGGCATCCATGCCGGGATGCCCACTGCGCAATGCCTGCGTTCGGCCATCGTGGTTAACGGGGCGCCGAGATCAACGTCCACCGCGAGGCGGCCTAACAGCCGACCTGACTCTCCCGGTCGTACACCCGTTAGATCTGTGGGAGCAAAGCTTGCTCGCGATAGCGGTCTGTCAGGCAACATCAATACTGACTGCCCCGCCGCCATCGCGAGCAAGCTCGCTCCCACATTCGATCTTCAGTGAACACAAAACTTATTGCTCAACACAGTCCCCCTGTGGGAGCGAGCTTGCTCGCGAAGGGGCCGGCAGACCCAACATCCATGTGACTGAGCTATCGCCATCGCGAGCAAGCTCGCTCCCACAGGAGGCACGCTGTCTCATCAAGAATCAGGTCGGCTCTAAGGCCGCCTCGCGGTGGACGTTGATCTCGGGCGCCCCGTTAACCACGCTGGCTGAACGGAGGTGTTGTGGAGTGGGTAACCCGGCATGGATGCCGGGTTAGCCGCGCTGGGCCATGGATGGCCCTTCGCGGCGTGCCCACGGAGCAATGCCGGAGTGAGGGCACACCGAGCCTAGGCGAGGTGCCGAGTGGTGGGGCAAAGCGCTTTTGGTTACTTTTGGCGCTCTTCCAAAAGTGACCCGCTGTAAGAGCGGAACCCTAAGCCGCCGTTACCGCAGCAACGGATATACACACCGATCACACCCCAAAAAAAGCGAAGCCCAAAAAAACGGCGCTTTCCGTCTCGGAAGAAGCGCCGTTTTTCTTGAGCAACTGAAATTCAATAATCAGTCAATGTACTCAAACAACTTGACGATTTTCTGCACCCCAGACACACCTTGCACCAGGTTGGTCGCCTGCGCAGCCTCTTTCTTGGTCAACAACCCCAGCAAATAGACAATGCCATTCTCAGTCACAACCTTGATGCGCGAACCAGGAATGCTGGCATCGGTGAGCATCTGCGTCTTGATCTTGGTCGTCAGCCAGGCATCGTTCTGACGCGCCAGTAGCGAAGAAGGTTGCAGGACCTGAAGCTCGTTATGCACGGTCTTGACCCGCTGCACGGCGCTGGCTTCCTGTTCGGCCTTGGCCTTGAGGTCGGCTCGTGGGGTCTGGCCGGCCAGCAATACGACGCCGTTGAAGCTGGTGACGACGATGTGCGAGTTGTTGTCCAGGTCCGGATCGGCCTTGGCGATGTTCACGCCGACCTTGGTTTCAATCAGGGAGTCGTCGATCTTGCTGCCGAAGGTGCGGGTGCCGCGGTCATCTTCAATCGGCTTTTCCCGGCTGGCGTTAACCACCGATGTGCAGCCGCTGATGCCGAGGCACAGGGTCAGGGCCAGAAGGCCTAGGCGATTAGGGGTCATTCTTCACTCCCGAACAGTTGGCTGTCGATCAAGTCGCATAGGCAGTGGATCGCCAGCAGGTGGACTTCCTGGATACGTGCGGTGACATTGGCCGGTACGCGGATCTCGACGTCTTCGGGCAATAGCAGTGACGCCATGCCGCCGCCGTCACGACCGGTCAATGCTACGACAATCATTTCGCGATCATGTGCGGCCTGGATCGCTTGAATAATATTGGCCGAGTTGCCGCTGGTGGAAATCGCCAGCAGGACATCGCCGGGTTGGCCCAAGGCGCGGATCTGTTTGGAGAAAACTTCGTTATAGCTGTAGTCGTTGGCGATCGAGGTGATCGTCGAGCTGTCGGTGGTCAGGGCGATCGCCGGCAGGCTCGGGCGTTCGCGCTCGAAGCGGTTGAGCAGTTCCGAGGAGAAGTGCTGGGCGTCGCCGGCCGAGCCGCCGTTGCCGCATGAAAGCATCTTGCCCTCGTTGAGCAAGGCGTTGACCATCACTTGGCTGGCTTGCTCGATGTGCGGTGCAAGTACGTCCATCGCCTGTTGCTTGGTGTCGATACTGGCCTGAAAAAGCTGGCGAATTCGCGATTGCATGTCCATCAGTGTGACCTTAAGTAGCGCGGCTTATCGGCACGAATAGGTGCGGCGCGCAAAGCAAAGAGCAAAAAAGTTAGGTGAAGGTGTCCGGCTCGGCATGGGCGCTCAACTGTCGAAGGCGTTCTGCAGCCAGTTCAACTGGTCGGCGTTGCTGTCGATGGCAACCACGTCGAAGCGGCAGGGGTGATCGGCCCAGCGAGACTCGCGTTGCAGGAAGTACTGCGCAGCGAAAATCAGCTTTTGGCGCTTGCGCCCGTCAATGCTGTCGAGCGCGCCACCCCATTGGGTATTTTTTCTGTAGCGGACTTCGACGAATACTACTGTATCGCCGTCAAGCATGACCAGATCAAGCTCGCCACGTTTGCATAACCAGTTCCGCGCCAGCAGCCGCAGGCCGTGTTGCTCGAGATGCGCGAGGGCCTGGCCCTCGGCATCCCGTCCGCTTTGCTGGCTTGATCGGTCAGGCATCAGCGCTGCGTGTCCGGCAGGCGCTGCACCTGGCCGTTGACGAACTCGGCCCAGGGTAGTTGGCGCTGTACGCGCTGGGTGGGAGACACGGCCAGGCTGCCCGACAGGCCTTCGATGCGGCTGTCCGGCAACGTCTTGAGCTGACCCAGGCGAGGCGCCAGGCGGTAGGCGTCCGCCCCCATCGCGTACAACCGACCCAGGCTGCCACCCGCCTGGGGCCACTGCGCGGTGACCTGCTTGCGCAGCGGGTCATTGGCGTCGAGCAGCCACGGGGTTTCGCAGAAGCGGATGCCGCTCATGTCGTTGTACTGGTTCTGGTCGCCGCTGGCGCTGAACACCGAAGACGTCGCATAGACCGGCACGTCGCCGGCGTACTGGAAGTTCAGGGTCGGCTTGATCTGCTGAGCCTGCTGCGGTGTCGAGGCGAGGAAGATGAATTCGATGTCCTGGCGACGGGACGGCTGGGCCGCGACCGTGGTGCCAACGGTGTTTTGCAGGCTCTTGGCGCGCCCTTCGCTCTGGCGCAACTGGAACATGTCGGCAATCTGCTGGGCCAACTGGACCGGCTGATCGACGCGTTCGATGGCGACGATGGTGCCGCCGTTGGCCTGCCAGTCCTGGCTGAAGGCCTTCAGTACGCGATCGCCCCATTCGCCCTTCGGTACCATGGCGGCGGCGCGATGCAGGCCATCGGCGCGGGCGCGACGGGACACTTCGCGGGCTTCATCCTCAGGCGCCAGGCCGAACTGGAACAGTTGCGGTGGCCCTTGCTCGCCTTCGCTGTAGTTCAGTGCCAAGGTGGTGATTGGCAATTGCGGGCGGGTGCTGATCTGCTTGACCAGTGGTTTTTCCAGCGGGCCGATGATCAGTTGCACGCCGTCGGCCTGGGCCTTGCGATAGAGCTCGTCCATGGAGGTCAGGCTGGCGCTGTCATAGAACTGGATGCTTGGCGGCGTCTGCCCGGCCTGTTGGGCCTGGTAGTGCGCGGCCATGAAGCCCTCGCGCAAGGCCTTGGCAACCGCTGCCAACTGGCCACTCTGTGGCAGCAGCAGGGCGATCTTGCTCAATGGCTGGCTGGCCAGTTCCTTGAGCTTGACCAGGGGTGTCGGCAGTTGCAGGGCGGCAGGGTGCTTCGGGTTCTGCTCGCGCCATTGGTCGATGGCCGCCTGCTGCTGTTCCAAGGTGCCGGCGGTCTTGACGACCTGGGCCAGGCTCAGCCAGCCGCCGAGGTCGTCGGCGGAGGTTGGCTGCAACTGGTCGGTGGGCAGCGAGGCGATCAGTGACCAGATGGCTTCGTGGTTTTTCGCTGCGGCATCGTTCTCCAGCAGGGGCGCGATGAAGATGCGCTCCTTGGCGGCGGCCAGGGTCTGGCCGTCGGCCTCGAGGGCGCGGGCACGGACGGTGCCGGTGCGGACCTGCTGCTCCACCGGCATTTCGCTCAGGTGTTGCAGGCTTGGATGGCTCAGGGCGGTCAGCGCAGCCTTGGGCTGGTTGCGGGTCATTGCCAGTTCAGCCGACAGCGTGCTGGCGAAAATCTGCTGGCCGGGCTTGAGTTGCTCCATCGGCACTTGTTGCAGGATCTGTGCGGACTGGCCGGCATTGCCCTGGCGGTAGGCCAGGTCCGCGGCGCTCAGGCGCAGCAGGGCGGCTTTTTCCGGGGTTTTGCTTTGGTTGGCCTGTTCGAGCAGTTGCTCGATACTGGCATCCGGGGTCCGTGGAAGTTCGCCAAGGCTGGACGAGGGCGAGCTGGCGCAAGCCGCCAGGAGGGCAGCGAGGCAGAGGGCGGAGAGCAGCCGCAGGCAAGCGATCATGTAAGTGTTCCTGATACGAGATCAAATTAGCGTCGAATTGTACCCAAGCACTGGCCGGGGCGCGATGTTAGTGGCGTGAATCGATCAATTTAGGTATTTCAAAGAGTGCGGCGCAGCACAAAAGACAGGCATTGACCCTTTGTGGCGAGGGAGCTTGCTCCCGCTGGGCTGCGTAGCAGCCCCAAAAAACATTCAACACGCTACCTCAGGATGTGGCTGCAGATTTTTACGACTGCTGCGCAGCCGAGCGGGAGCAAGCTCCCTCGCCACAAAGGCTGGTGCAACCTTCTAGTGAGAGGCGGCGCCTCGGGGTGCCAGGTACTGCGAACAGCCGAGACCGCCGCTACACGCTACAATGGCGGTTTTTACCGATCATGAGGTACGCGTTTTGACTGCTCCAGGTGCTTTGAATTCCGCTGCCGGCTCGCTTTATGTGGTGGCGACGCCCATCGGCAACCTGGACGATATCAGTGCTCGGGCGCTGAAGATCCTGCAGGAGGTCGCACTGATCGCGGCTGAAGACACGCGCCACTCCCAGCGCCTGCTGCAACATTTCGGCATTTCCACGCCGTTGGCGGCCTGTCATGAGCACAATGAGCGGGACGAAGGCAGTCGTTTCATTACCCGGCTATTGGCGGGCGATAGCGTCGCGCTGATTTCCGATGCCGGTACGCCGCTGATTTCCGACCCCGGCTATCATCTGGTGCGCCAGGCCCGGGCGGCCGGCATCAGCGTGGTGCCGGTACCGGGGGCTTGCGCATTGATCGCGGCGCTGTCGGCGGCAGGCTTGCCGTCGGACCGTTTCATCTTTGAAGGTTTCCTGCCGGCCAAGGCCGTTGGCCGACGGGCGCGCCTGGGAGCTATAAAGGAAGAGCCGCGCACGCTGATTTTCTATGAGGCACCGCACCGCATCCTGGAATGCCTGCAAGACATGGAGTTGGTGTTCGGTCCTGAGCGCCAGGCGCTGCTGGCCCGTGAACTGACCAAGACCTTTGAAACCCTCAAGGGTCTGCCCTTGGCCGAGTTGCGCGCCTTCGTCGAAAACGACAGCAACCAGCAGCGCGGCGAATGCGTCGTGCTGGTGGCAGGCTGGACGCCGCCGCAAAGCGAGGATGCCGTCAGCAGCGAGGCGATGCGCGTCCTGAACCTGCTGCTCGAGGAAATGCCCCTCAAGCGCGCCGCGGCGCTGGCGGCGCAGATCACTGGCGAGCGCAAGAATGTGTTGTATCAGGTCGCACTGGAAAAACAGAAAGGCCAGTGAAACCGGGACACGGTGCTGGCCCAAGGCTTTTAGCGCTTGTTCTTCCAGCGCTCTACCGTTAACCTTCGCGGCGGAGAGTCGATCGGACAGTCGCTGCCCTCTATGAAAATTAGGGGGGGGAGGAAAGTCCGGGCTCCATAGGGCGAAGTGCCAGGTAATGCCTGGGAGGCGTGAGCCTACGGAAAGTGCCACAGAAAATAACCGCCTAAGCGTTTCGGCGCCGGTAAGGGTGAAAAGGTGCGGTAAGAGCGCACCGCACGGCTGGCAACAGTTCGTGGCTAGGTAAACCCCACTTGGAGCAAGACCAAATAGGGTCCCAAGGCGTGGCCCGCGCTGGGACCGGGTAGGTTGCTAAAGGTGTCCAGTGATGGCCATCGTAGACGAATGACTGTTCAAGACAGAACCCGGCTTACAGATCGACTCTCCACCTTTTCCCTTCCTGCCGGAATCACTGGCAGACGCAGTTCCTAATACCAAAAAAATCTTACTCTTAACAAATCACTTTAACTTGTGCGTGCAGTCCCCTGTGCTGCCTCAGGTTAAGGCGACTTTTCCTACGTCAGATTCTTGTTACCCCTCCTGAAACGCTCCTAAATCTCCGATCTATAAGGCTTTTCCTTCATTGCGCGCCTTGACGGTGCGGTGGGCGCATTCCTATAGTGTGCGCAAGTGGCGGAAAGTGGCATGAAGTGGGTTTTTTTGAAGGTAAAACGCCAAAAAGTGGAGAAACGCAGACGTGTTTCGCGGAGCTAACGCTATCAGTCTCGATGCAAAAGGCCGGCTCGCCATGCCCAGCCGGTATCGTGACGAGCTCGTTTCGCGAAGTTCGGGGCAATTAATCGTCACGATCGACGCCGTTGACCCATGTTTGTGCGTTTACCCCCTGGATGAGTGGGAAATCATCGAAACCAAACTGCGCGCATTGCCTTCGCTGCGTGAAGAAAACCGCCGCCTGCAACGCTTGCTGATCGGTAATGCCGTCGACCTCGAGCTTGATGGCAGCGGTCGTTTCCTGGTGCCGCCGCGCCTGCGCGAGTACGCCAAGCTGGACAAGCGCGCGATGCTGGTGGGCCAACTGAACAAGTTCCAACTATGGGACGAAGATGCCTGGAATGCGGTTTCTGCCGCTGACCTCGCTGCTATTCAACAACCGGGCGCTATGCCTGATGAACTGCGTGATTTGATCCTGTGACTATTGATAGCGGCTTTAACCACATCACCGTACTGCTTGACGAAGCCGTCGAGGCTCTCGCCGTACGTCCTGATGGCTGCTATCTGGACGGCACATTCGGGCGTGGCGGACACAGCCGGCTGATTCTCAGTCAGCTCGGTCCGGACGGCCGGTTGCTGGGGTTCGACAAGGATCCTCAAGCGATTGCCACCGGGCAAGCGCTAGCGGCCGAAGACGGCCGCTTTGTCGTTGTGCAGCGCAGCTTTGCCGAGCTGGGCGCCGAAGTCGCCGAGCGCGGCCTGGCCGGCAAGGTCAGTGGCGTGCTGCTCGACCTGGGCGTGTCGTCGCCGCAACTGGACGATCCGGAGCGCGGCTTCAGTTTCCTCAATGATGGCCCGTTGGACATGCGCATGGATCCGTCCCGCGGGATCAGTGCCGCCGAATTCGTCAACACCGCCCCGGTGGAAGAGATCGCCCGTGTCTTCAAGGAATACGGTGAAGAGCGTTTCTCCGGCCGCATGGCCCGTGCCGTGGTCGAGCGCCGCGACATCAAGCCCTTCGAGCGTACCGGCGACCTGGCCGAAGTACTGAAAGTGGCCAACCCGGCCTGGGAAAAGGGCAAGAACCCGGCGACCCGTGCTTTCCAGGGCTTGCGCATCCACGTCAATAACGAACTGGGCGATCTGGAAGTCGGTCTCGAAGCGGCGCTTGAAGCGCTGGAGATCGGCGGTCGACTGGTGGTGATCAGCTTCCATTCCCTGGAAGACCGCATCGTCAAGCTGTTCATGCGCAAGCTCACCAAGGGCGAGGCCGATAACCTGCCGCGCAACCTGCCGGTGCGTTTCGAAGCCTTCGTGCCGAAGATCAAGATCCATGGCAAGGCGCAGTTCGCCTCCGACGCTGAACTCAAGGCCAACCCACGTGCCCGTAGCGCCGTCATGCGTGTCGCGGAGAAGTTGCGGTGAGCAAGCTCTTCGCCAAGCCCCTGCCTGGCGGCAGCTTTTTCATGCTGCTGCTGTTTATCGGCGTGCTCGTGTCGGCTATCGCCGTGTCCTATAGCGCGCACTGGAATCGGCAGTTGCTCAACACCCTCTACAACGAACTGAGCGTGCGCGACAAGGCGCAGGCCGAGTGGGGCCGGTTGATCCTGGAGCAGAGCACCTGGACCGCCCATAGCCGCATCGAAGTATTGGCCACCGAACAACTGAAAATGCGCATCCCCGGCGCCGCCGAAGTGCAGATGGTGGCGCCATGATGAAACTCGAAGGGGCGCTGTTCCCGTGGCGGTTTCGTCTGGTCCTGGGTTTGCTCGGACTTATGGTGGCGGCTATTTCGTGGCGCATCATCGACCTGCAGGTCATCGACCGTGACTTCCTCAAGGGGCAGGGCGACGCTCGCAGTGTGCGTCATATTCCAATTCCGGCGCACCGTGGCCTGATCACCGACCGCAATGGCGAACCCCTGGCCGTGAGCACTCCGGTGACCACCCTGTGGGCCAACGCCAAGGAAATGCAGCAAGCCAAGGAAAAATGGCCGGCCTTGGCCGCCGCCCTCGGACAGGACCCCAAGGCCCTGGCCGAGCGTCTTGAAGCCCAGGCGAACAAAGAATTCATCTACCTGGTGCGCGGGTTGACGCCCGAGCAAGGCCAGAGTGTGCTCGACCTGAAAGTGCCCGGTGTCTATGGCATCGAAGAGTTCCGGCGTTTCTATCCGGCCGGTGAAGTCACTGCCCACATGGTCGGGTTTACTGACATCGATGATCGAGGGCGCGAAGGGGTCGAACTGGCCTATGACGAATGGCTCGCCGGGGTCGCCGGCAAGCGCCAAGTCATCAAGGATCGGCGCGGCAGGTTGATCAAGGATGTCCAAGTCACCAAAAACGCCAAGGCCGGCAAGCCCTTGGCGTTGTCCATTGACCTGCGCCTGCAATACCTGGCCAACCGGGAGCTGCGCAATGCCATCGTCGAGAACGGTGCCAAGGCCGGCAGCCTGGTGATCATGGACGTGAAGACCGGCGAGATCCTGGCGATGGTCAACCAGCCGACCTACAACCCGAACAACCGTCGCAACCTGCAACCAGCGATGATGCGCAACCGGGCGATGATCGACGTGTTCGAGCCGGGTTCGACCATGAAGGCCGTGTCCATGGCCGCTGCCCTGGAAACCGGGCGCTGGAAACCGAGCGACACCGTCGAGGTGTACCCGGGCACCCTGCAGATCGGCAAGTACACCATTCGCGACGTGTCCAAGACCGAAGGCCCGGTGCTCGACCTGACTGGCATCCTGATCAACTCCAGTAACGTCGGCATGAGCAAGATCGCCTTCGATATCGGCGGCGAGACGATTTATCGCCTGGCCCAGAAAATCGGCCTCGGCCAGGACACCGGCCTGGGCTTCCCCGGCGAACGTGTCGGCAACTTGCCGAACTACCGTGACTGGCGCAAGGCTGAGACCGCCACGTTGTCCTATGGCTACGGCGTTTCCGTGACCGCGATCCAGTTGGTCCACGCGTTTTCCGCGCTGGCGAACAACGGGCGCATGGCACCGCTGACCCTGATCAAGACCGACAAGCCACCGCAGGCCACCCAGGTGATCCCGGAAAACGTCGCCAAGACCATGCAGGGCATGCTGCAACAAGTGATCGAGGCGCCGCGTGGTGTCTATCGCGCCCAGGTGCCGGCCTATCACGTGGCAGGCAAGTCGGGTACGGCCCGCAAAACCTCCGTGGGCACCAAAGGCTACGCCGAGAATTCCTACCGTTCGCTGTTTGCCGGTTTCGGTCCGATGAGCGACCCGCGCTACGCCATCGTCGTGGTCATCGACGAACCGAGCAAGGCGGGCTACTTCGGTGGCCTGGTCTCGGCGCCGGTGTTCAGCAAAGTGATGTCAGGCACCCTGCGCCTGATGAACATTACGCCGGATAACCTGCCGCCGACCCAGCAGGCCAATACCGCACCGGTCATTCCCTTGAAAGCCGAAGGAGGGCGTGGCTGATGTCCCTGAGCCTGAACAAGATTTTTGCCCACGCCGGTCACGATCTGCTGATTCGTGAGTTGGCCCTGGACAGCCGCAATGTACGTGCCGGGGACTTGTTCCTGGCGGTGCCGGGTGGCCGTGTCGATGGTCGCGACCATATCGCCGACGCCCTGAAGCGCGGCGCGGCTGCCGTGGCGTACGAAGTGCAAGGCGCGACCGTGCTGCCGATTACTGACGTGCCGCTGATTCCGGTCAAGGGCCTGGCGGCGCAGCTGTCGGACATCGCCGGGCGGTTTTATGGCGACCCGAGCCGCCACCTGAACCTGGTGGGCGTGACCGGCACCAACGGCAAGACCAGCGTGACCCAACTGGTGGCCCAGGCCTTGGACCTGCTCGGCCAGCATTGCGGCATTGTCGGCACCTTGGGCAACGGTTTTCATGGCGCGCTGGAAAGCGGCCTGCACACCACGCCGAACCCGATTGCCGTGCAAGCGACCCTGGCGGACTTGAAGAAGGCCGGTGCCAAGGCCGTTGCGATGGAAGTCTCGTCCCACGGCCTGGACCAGGGGCGTGTGACGGCGCTGGCGTTCGACGTCGCGGTGTTGACCAACCTGTCCCGCGACCACCTGGACTACCACGGCACCATGCAGGCCTACGGCGAAGCCAAGGCCAAGCTGTTTGCCTGGAATGACTTGAAGTGCCGGGTCATCAACCTCGACGACGAGTTCGGCCGGCAACTGGCCGCCGACAAGCGCGAATCCCGGTTGATCACCTATAGCCTGGAAGATGCCAGCGCCTACCTTTATATACGCCAGGCGCAGTTCGATGACGAAGGCGTGCGCGCCACGCTGGTCACGCCCCAGGGCGAGCACCATGTGCGCAGCACCTTGCTCGGCCGCTTCAACCTGAGCAACGTATTGGCGGCCATCGGCGCCTTGCTCGGGCTGGACTACGCGCTGGACGAAATTCTCAAGGTGTTGCCAAAACTTGAAGGGCCTGCCGGGCGCATGCAGCGCCTCGGCGGCGGGACTCAACCGTTGGTGGTGGTCGATTACGCCCATACCCCCGACGCGTTGGAAAAAGTCCTCACGGCCTTGCGTCCTCACGCCAAGGGCCGGCTGCTGTGCCTGTTCGGCTGCGGCGGCGATCGCGATCGCGGCAAACGCCCGTTGATGGCAGAAGTGGTGGAGCGTCTGGCGGACGGCGTGCTGGTCACCGATGACAACCCGCGCAGCGAAGACCCGCTGCGGATCTTCGACGACATCCGCGCCGGTTTTACCGCTGTGGATAACGTCACCTTCGTCGCCGGTCGCGGCCAGGCCATTGCCCAGTTGATCGCCAGCGCCTCGGCGGACGATGTCATCGTCCTGGCCGGCAAGGGTCACGAGGACTATCAGGAAATCAACGGCGAACGCCATGCATTCTCCGATCTGGTGGAAGCCGATCACGCCCTGACCGCGTGGGAGGTGGCCCATGCTTAAGGCCTTGAAACTCAGCGAACTGACCAACGCCCTGAATGCGCGCCTCATTTCTGCGGACGCCACCTTCAGCGGCGTGAGCATCGACAGCCGGGCGATCGCGCCGGGGCAATTGTTCGTCGCCCTGGCCGGGCCGCGTTTCGATGGCCACGATTACTTGAACGAGGTCGCGGGCAAAGGTGCGGTCGCCGCATTGGTCGAGCGGGAAGTGAGCAACAGCACGTTGCCGCAATTGCTCGTCAATGACACTCGCCAGGCCCTGGGCCAGCTCGGTGCGCTGAACCGCGCTGCGTACGGCAACCCGGTCGCGGCCATCACCGGCTCCAGTGGCAAGACCACGGTCAAGGAAATGCTTGCCAGCATCCTGCGCACCCGCGGCTCTGTCTTGGCGACCCGTGGCAACCTGAACAATGACCTTGGCGTGCCGCTGACCTTGCTCGAACTGGCACCGGAACACAGCGCCGCCGTCATCGAACTGGGGGCTTCGCGGCTCGGCGAGATCGCCTACACCGTGGCCATGACCAAGCCCCACGTGGCGGTGCTCAACAACGCCGGGACCGCCCACGTCGGCGAGTTCGGCGGCCCGGAAAAAATCGTCGAGGCCAAGGGCGAGATCATCGAAGGGCTGGATGCCAATGGCGTCGCCGTGCTGAATCTCGACGACAAGGCCTTCGAAATCTGGAAGGCCCGGGCGGGGGAGCGCAAGGTGCTGACCTTTGCCCTGAGCAACCTCGCCGCGAATTTCTACGCCAGCGACCTGGACCGTGATGCCCGCGGTTGCCCGGCCTTCAACCTGCACAGCCCCGACGGTGCCGAGCGGGTCCAATTGAACCTGCTGGGCACCCATAACGTCGCCAACGCCCTGGCCGCCGCGGCTGCCGCCCATGCCCTGGGTGTGTCGCTGCCGGGCATCGTTGCCGGACTGAACGCCGTGCAGCCGGTCAAGGGGCGCTCTGTCGCGCAACTGGCCAGCAACGGCATGCGCGTGATCGACGACACCTATAACGCCAACCCGTCGTCCATGTGCGCGGCGGTGGATATCCTCGCCGGTTTCTCCGGCCGTACCGTGCTGGTGCTGGGGGATATCGGCGAGCTGGGTGAGTGGGCGCAACAGGGACATCACGATGTCGGTGCCTATGCGCGCGGCAAGGTCGATGCGCTGTATGCGGTCGGTCCGATGATGGCCCATGCGGTCGCCGCGTTTGGCGAGCACGCACGGCATTTCACCACTCAAGCTGAATTGATCCAGGCCCTGGGCGCCGAGCAGGACCCGAACACCACCTTATTGATCAAGGGTTCACGCAGCGCAGCGATGGAAAACATCGTCGCGGCGCTGTGCGGCACCACCACGGAGAAACATTAATGCTGCTGCTGCTAGCGGAGTACCTGCAACAGTTCCACAAAGGCTTCGCGGTCTTCCAGTACCTGACCCTGCGCGGGATCCTGGGTGTGCTGACCGCGTTGTCGTTGTCGCTGTTCCTGGGCCCGTGGATGATCCGCACCCTGCAGAACCTGCAGATCGGCCAGTCGGTCCGTAACGACGGTCCGCAATCGCACCTGTCCAAATCCGGTACGCCGACCATGGGGGGCGCGCTGATCCTGTCGTCCATCGGCATCAGCACCTTGCTCTGGGCCGACCTGGCGAACCGTTACGTCTGGGTCGTGCTGCTGGTGACCTTATTCTTTGGTGCCATCGGTTGGGTCGACGACTACCGCAAGGTCATCGAGAAGAACTCCCGTGGGCTGCCCAGCCGCTGGAAATATTTCTGGCAGTCGGTGTTCGGCCTCGGCGCGGCGATCTTCCTTTATATGACTGCCGCCTCGCCGGTGGAAACCACCCTGATCCTGCCGATGCTCAAGGACTACAGCATTCCGCTGGGCGCAGGGTTCATCGTGCTGACCTACCTGGTGATCGTCGGTTCGAGCAACGCGGTCAACCTCACCGACGGCCTTGACGGCCTGGCGATCATGCCAACGGTCATGGTCGGCGGCGCCCTGGGGATCTTCTGCTACCTGTCGGGTAACGTGAAGTTCGCCGAATACCTGCTGATCCCGTATGTGCCGGGCGCTGGCGAGTTGATTGTGTTCTGCGGTGCGCTGATCGGTGCCGGCCTGGGCTTCCTGTGGTTCAACACCTACCCGGCGCAAGTCTTCATGGGCGACGTCGGCGCGCTGGCGCTGGGCGCGGCCCTGGGCACCATTGCCGTGATCGTTCGCCAGGAAATCGTCCTGTTCATCATGGGCGGTGTGTTCGTGATGGAGACCCTGTCCGTCGTCATTCAGGTGGCCTCCTTTAAATTGACCGGCCGCCGCGTATTTCGCATGGCGCCGATTCACCACCACTTTGAACTCAAGGGCTGGCCCGAGCCGCGTGTGATCGTCCGTTTCTGGATCATCACCGTGATTCTGGTGCTGATCGGCCTTGCCACCCTGAAGCTGAGGTAGAACGAGTGTCCCTGATCGCTTCTGACCACTTCCGCATCGTTGTCGGCCTCGGCAAGAGCGGCATGTCCCTGGTTCGCTTCCTGGCGAGCCGGGGCGTGTCGTTTGCCGTGGCCGATACGCGGGAAAATCCACCTGAGCTGGCCACGCTGCGCCGTGACTATCCCCAGGTGGACGTGCGTTGTGGCGAGCTGGACGTCGAATTCCTGTGCCGCGCCGATGAGCTCTACGTGAGCCCCGGCCTGGCCCTGGCGACTCCGGCCCTGCAGGCTGCGGCGGCCCGTGGCGTGAAATTGTCCGGCGATATCGAGCTGTTCGCGCGCAACGCCAAGGCGCCGATCATTGCCATCAGCGGTTCGAACGCCAAGAGCACCGTCACCACCCTGGTGGGCGAGATGGCCGCGGCGGCCGGCAAGCGCGTCGCCGTGGGCGGCAACCTCGGTACCCCGGCGCTGGACCTGCTCAGCGACGACGTCGAGTTGTACGTGATGGAGCTGTCGAGCTTCCAGCTGGAAACCACCGACCACCTGGGCGCTGAAGTGGCCACCGTGCTCAACGTCAGCGAAGACCACATGGACCGCTACAGCGGCCTGCCGGCTTATCACCTGGCCAAGCACCGGATCTTCCGGGGTGCCCGGCAAGTGGTGTTCAACCGTCAGGACGCCCTGACCCGGCCGCTGTTGGGCGAGGGCATGCCGTGCTGGTCCTTCGGCCTGGGCGTTCCGGATTTCAAAGGTTTCGGGTTGCGCGAAGAGAATGGCGAGAAGTACCTGGCCTTCGAATTCCAGACCCTGATGCCAGTGCGCGAATTGAAGATTCGCGGCGCCCACAACCAAGCCAATGCCTTGGCCGCGTTGGCCCTGGGCCATGCGGTCGGCCTGCCGTTCGACGCCATGCTCTCGGCCCTGCGTACCTTTGCCGGTCTCGAACACCGCTGCCAGTGGGTGCGCGATCTGGATGGCGTGGCCTGGTACAACGATTCCAAGGCCACCAACGTCGGTGCGGCGCTGGCGGCCATCGAAGGCCTGGGCGCGGACATTGATGGCAAGCTCGTGCTGATCGCCGGCGGCGACGGCAAGGGCGCCGACTTCAAGGACCTGCGCGACCCCGTGGCCGCCAACTGCCGCGCGGTGGTGCTGATGGGCCGTGACCGCGAACTGATCGCCCAGGCCCTCGGCGATGCCGTGCCGCTGGTTCGTGTCGCTTCGCTGGACGAGGCGGTGCAGCAATCCCGCGTCCTCGCGCAACCGGGCGATGCGGTGCTGTTGTCGCCGGCCTGCGCCAGTTTCGACATGTTCAAGAACTACGAAGAGCGTGGGCAGTTGTTCGCCCGGGCCGCGGAGGACTTGGCATGAACCTGATGAACATCATCAAGCCGTACCCGTCGCCATTGATCACCGGCCGTGGCATCGACCTGGATTTCCCGATGCTCGCCGGCTGCCTGGCGCTGCTTGGCCTGGGCCTGGTGATGATCACCTCCGCGTCGTCGGAAGTGGCCGCCGTGCAGTCGGGCAACACGCTTTACCACATGATCCGCCACCTGATTTACCTGGTGATCGGCCTGGGCGCGTGCATCGTCACCATGATGGTGCCGATCGCCACCTGGCAACGCCTGGGCTGGATGATGTTGCTCGGTGCCTTCGGCCTGTTGGTGATGGTGCTGTTACCGGGCATTGGCCGCGAGGTCAACGGCTCGATGCGCTGGATCGGCTTCAGCTTCTTCAACGTTCAACCTTCGGAGATCGCCAAGGTTTTCGTGGTGATCTACCTCGCCGGTTACCTGGTGCGTCGCCAGAAGGAAGTGCGCGAGAGCTGGATGGGCTTCTTCAAGCCGTTCATCGTGTTGCTGCCGATGGCCGGCCTGCTGCTGATGGAACCGGACTTCGGTGCCACGGTGGTGATGATGGGCGCGGCGGCCGCGATGTTGTTCCTCGGCGGCGTCGGGCTGTTCCGTTTCACCTTGATGGTCGCGCTGGCGGTGGCGGCGGTAACGGTGCTGGTGCAGGCGCAACCGTATCGGATGGCGCGCCTGATCACCTTTACCGATCCGTGGGCCGACCAGTTCGGTTCCGGCTATCAATTGACCCAGGCGCTGATTGCCTTCGGTCGCGGCGAGTGGCTGGGCGTGGGCCTGGGCAACAGCGTGCAGAAGCAGTTCTACCTGCCGGAAGCCCACACCGACTTCGTGTTCTCGGTCCTGGCCGAAGAACTGGGGATGGTGGGTTCCCTGTGCACCGTCGCCCTGTTCGTGTTCGTCTGCGTGCGTGGCATGTACATCGGCTTGTGGGCGGAAAAGGCCAAACAGTTCTTCGCCGCCTATGTGGCGTATGGCTTGTCGTTCCTGTGGATCGGCCAGTTTTTGATCAACATCGGCGTGAACGTCGGCCTGTTGCCGACCAAGGGCCTGACCCTACCGTTCCTCAGTTATGGCGGCAGCTCCCTGGTGATCTGCTGTGCCTGCCTCGGCCTGTTGCTGCGCATCGAATGGGAGAGTCGAACCCACCTGGGCAGCGAAGAGATGGAATTCCAGGAGAGCGACTTCGCCGAGGAGCCGACTCATGGGCGCTAACGTGCTGATCATGGCGGGCGGTACCGGCGGGCACGTATTCCCGGCGCTGGCCTGTGCCCGGGAGTTCCAGGCGCGCGGCTACACCGTGCACTGGCTGGGCACGCCACGGGGCATCGAGAATGAACTGGTGCCGGCCGCGGGCCTGGAGTTGCATCGGATCAATGCCAGCGGCCTGCGGGGCAAGGGCAAGTTGTCGTTGCTCAAGGCGCCGTTGATGCTGTTGAAGTCGGTCTGGCAGGCGCGGGCGATCATTCGTCGGCTGCGGCCGGTGTGCGTGGTCGGATTCGGTGGTTATGTGACCGGGCCGGGCGGTGTCGCGGCAAAACTGGCCGGCGTGCCGGTGATCGTCCACGAGCAGAACGCCGTGGCCGGTACCGCCAATCGGTTACTGGTGCCGTTGGCCGCCCGGGTCTGTGAAGCCTTTCCCGACACCTTTACCCTGTCGGGCAGCCGTCGCACCACCGGCAATCCGGTGCGTACCGAGCTGTTCCTCGAAACACCGCGCCCGGCCCTGGCCGGACGCAAGGCGCGCTTGCTGGTCCTGGGTGGAAGCCTGGGGGCGGAACCGTTGAACAAATTGCTGCCCGAAGCCCTGTCGCAGGTCGCCCCCGAACTGCGCCCGGAAGTGTTTCACCAGGCCGGCAAAAACCACGATGAAGTGACCGCCGAGCGCTACCGCGCCGCCGGCGTCGAGGCGCAAGTGCAGCCTTTCATCAAAGACATGGCCCAAGCCTATGGCTGGGCCGACCTGGTGGTCTGCCGCGCAGGCGCGCTGACCATCAGTGAACTGGCTGCCGCCGGTCTGCCCTCGATGCTGGTGCCTTTGCCCCACGCCATCGACGATCACCAGACCCGTAACGCCGATTATTTGGCCCGTGAAGGCGCTGCCTTCCTGATGCCGCAAAGAACGACTGGCGCCGCGGATCTTGCCGCCCGCCTGACAGAGGTTTTGATGCAGCCGCAACGACTTGAAGACATGGCCCGCGCCGCGCGCCGCCTGGCCAAACCCGATGCCACGGCCCAAGTGGTCGATACCTGCCTGGAGGTGGCCCATGGTTGAGAATCGCAAAGCCATGCCGCAACCGGAAATGCGCCGCATCCGCCGCATCCACTTCGTCGGCATCGGCGGCGTGGGCATGTGCGGGATCGCCGAGGTGTTGCTGAACCTGGGTTACCAGGTTTCGGGTTCCGACCTGAAGGCATCCCCGGTCACCGAGCGCCTGGAATCCTTCGGGGCACAGATCTTTATTGGCCACCGTGCCGAGAACGCCGCCAATGCCGACGTGCTGGTGGTGTCCAGCGCCGTGAACACCTCCAACCCGGAAGTCGCGACCGCCCTGGAGCGCCGTATTCCCGTGGTGCCACGGGCCGAGATGCTCGCCGAGCTGATGCGCTATCGCCACGGCATCGCCGTCGCCGGTACTCATGGCAAGACCACCACCACCAGCCTGATCGCCTCGGTGTTCGCCGCTGGTGGCCTGGACCCGACCTTCGTGATCGGTGGCCGCCTGAATGCCGCAGGCACCAATGCCCAACTGGGCACCAGCCGCTACCTGATCGCCGAAGCCGACGAGAGCGATGCGAGCTTCCTGCACCTGCAACCGCTGGTCGCCGTCGTCACCAACATCGACGCCGACCACATGGCGACCTACGACGGTGACTTCAACAAACTGAAGAAAACCTTCGTCGAGTTCCTGCACAACCTGCCGTTCTACGGTCTGGCGGTGGTGTGCCTGGACGATCCGGTGGTGCGTGAGATCCTGCCGCTGATCAAGCGTCCGACCGTGACCTATGGCTTTGGCGAAGACGCCGACGTCCGTGCCATCAACGTGCGCCAGCAGGGCATGCAGACGTTCTTCACCGTGCTGCGCCCTGAGCGCGAGCCGTTGGATGTGTCGGTGAACATGCCGGGCAACCACAACGTGCTCAACGCCTTGGCCACCATCTGCATCGCCACCGACGAAGGTGTCAGCGATGAAGCCATCGTCCAGGGCCTGTCCGGGTTCCAGGGCGTAGGCCGACGCTTCCAGGTCTACGGCGAACTGCCAGTGGACGGCGGCAACGTGATGCTGGTGGACGACTACGGCCACCACCCGACCGAAGTCGCGGCGGTGATCAAGGCCGTGCGCGGTGGCTGGCCGGAGCGGCGCCTGGTGATGGTCTATCAACCGCACCGCTACAGCCGCACCCGCGACCTGTATGACGATTTCGTCCAGGTATTGGCCGACGCCAACGTGTTGCTGTTGATGGAAGTCTACCCGGCCGGCGAAGAGCCGATCCCGGGAGCCGACAGCCGCCAGCTGTGCCACAGCATTCGCCAGCGTGGCCAGTTGGACCCGATCTACATCGAACGCGGCGTGGACCTCGCACCGTTGGTCAAGCCGCTGCTGCGCGCTGGCGACATCCTGCTGTGCCAGGGTGCCGGCGACATCGGTGGCCTGGCCCCGAAACTGTTGAACAGTCCGTTATTCGCCGGAGCCATCGTGGCGTCCAGCGAGGGGAAACTGAAATGACTGCTGCCTACGCCAACCTGGTCTCGACCCTCGATCCGAAAGCCTTCGGCCGCGTCGCCGTGCTGTTCGGTGGCAAGAGCGCCGAGCGCGAGGTCTCCCTCAAGTCCGGCAACGCCGTGCTGCAAGCCTTGCAAAGCGCCGGCGTCGACGCCTTCGGCATCGACGTGGGCGACGATTTCCTGCAGCGCCTGCTCAGCGAAAAGATCGACCGTGCGTTCATCATTCTTCACGGCCGTGGCGGTGAAGACGGCAGCATGCAAGGCCTGCTCGAATGCCTGGGCATTCCCTACACCGGCAGCGGCATCCTCGCGTCGGCCCTGGCGATGGACAAGCTGCGCACCAAGCAGGTCTGGCACAGCCTCGGCATTCCGACGCCGCGTCACGCCGTGCTGGCATCCGAGGCCGATTGTATTTGCGCGGCCACGGAACTGGGCTTCCCTTTGATCGTCAAACCGGCCCATGAAGGTTCAAGTATCGGCATGGCGAAAGTGAATTCGCTGCCTGAGTTGACCGCAGCCTGGAAGGACGCCAGTTCCTACGATTCGCAAGTATTGGTCGAACAGTGGATCACCGGTCCCGAGTTCACCATCGCCACCCTGCGTGACCAGGTGTTGCCCCCGATCGCGCTGGGCACGCCCCACACGTTCTACGACTACGACGCCAAGTACGTCGCCAACGATACCCAGTACCGCATTCCCTGCGGGCTGGACGCTGCTAAGGAAAAAGAATTGATGGACCTCACGGCCAAGGCTTGTGAGGCGCTGGGTATCGCCGGTTGGGGCCGGGCAGACGTGATGCAGGACGCCGATGGGCAGTTCTGGTTTTTGGAAGTCAACACCGCCCCCGGCATGACCGATCACAGCCTGGTGCCGATGGCCGCCCGTGCCGCGGGCCTGGATTTCCAGCAACTGGTGCTGTCGATCCTGGGCGCCAGTGTCGGCCAACAAGAGCCAAGAGGTTAAGCCATGCAAGGCGCATCGCTTCGTCATCAGCCATCCGCACCCGGTCGCAAGCCGGTGCCGCGGGGTGCCAGCCGAATGGTGGCCAAGGAGCCGATGTCGGCGCGCTTGCCGAAAGCCAATTTTGGTTTTCTCAAGAGCTTGTTCTGGCCGGTGATGCTGGTGGCGTTGGGGTTCGGTACGTATGAAGGTGCGCAACGGCTGTTGCCGTATGCCGACCGGCCGATTGCGCGGATCAACGTCCAGGGCGACTTGAGCTACATCAGCCAGCAGGCGGTGCAGCAGCGGATCGCCCCGTTCGTCGCGTCGAGCTTCTTCACCATCGACCTGGCGGGCATGCGCACGGAGCTGGAGCAGATGCCCTGGATCGCCCACGCCGAAGTCCGGCGGGTGTGGCCCGACCAGGTGTCGATTCGCCTGGAAGAACAACTGCCGGTGGCCCGTTGGGGCGACGAGTCGCTGTTGAACAACCAGGGCCAGGCGTTTACGCCGCGGGAACTGGCCAATTATGAACATTTACCACAACTGTTCGGTCCACAGCGGGCCCAGCAGCAAGTGATGCAGCAATACCAGGTGTTGAGCCAGATGTTGCGGCCATTGGGCTTCTCCATCGCGCGCCTGGAGTTGCGTGAGCGCGGCAGTTGGTTCCTGACCACTGGCGCGGGCAGCTCGGGGCCGGGCATCGAGCTGTTGCTCGGTCGCGGCAACCTGGTGGAAAAGATGCGCCGCTTCATCGCCATCTATGACAAGACGCTCAAAGAACAGATTACGAACATTGCGCGCATCGATCTGCGCTACGCCAACGGCCTGGCCGTTGGCTGGCGGGAACCTGTAGCGCCGACGACGGCCGAACCCGCCGTCGCGAAGAATTAAGAAGAGGCAGGACCCATGGCAAACGTGCAAAGCGGGAAAATGATCGTCGGTCTCGATATCGGCACTTCCAAGGTGGTGGCGCTGGTAGGCGAAGTCGCGGACGACGGCACGCTGGTCATCGTCGGGATCGGTACACACCCGTCCCGCGGCTTGAAGAAAGGCGTGGTGGTGAACATCGAGTCCACCGTGCAATCGATCCAGCGCGCCATCGAAGAGGCGCAACTGATGGCCGGCTGCCGGATCCACTCGGCGTTTGTCGGCGTGGCGGGCAATCACATCCGCAGCCTGAACTCCCACGGCATCGTGGCGATTCGTGACCGCGAAGTCAGCTCCGCGGACCTTGAGCGCGTCCTCGACGCGGCCCAGGCCGTGGCGATCCCGGCCGACCAGCGTGTGTTGCACACCCTGCCGCAGGATTACGTGATCGATAACCAGGAAGGCGTGCGCGAGCCCCTGGGCATGTCCGGCGTGCGCCTGGAAGCCAAGGTCCACGTGGTGACCTGTGCGGTGAACGCCGCGCAGAACATCGAGAAATGCGTACGTCGTTGCGGCCTGGAAATCGACGACATCATCCTCGAGCAACTGGCCTCGGCCTACTCGGTGCTGACCGACGACGAGAAAGAGCTGGGCGTGTGCCTGGTGGACATCGGTGGCGGCACCACCGACATCGCGATCTTCACCGAAGGCGCGATCCGCCACACGGCCGTGATCCCGATTGCCGGCGACCAGGTGACCAACGACATCGCCATGGCGCTGCGCACTCCGACCCAGTACGCCGAGGAAATCAAGATCCGCTACGCCTGCGCCCTGGCGAAGCTGGCCGGTGCCGGCGAAACCATCAAGGTGCCAAGCGTTGGCGACCGTCCGCCGCGCGAACTGTCGCGCCAGGCCCTGGCCGAAGTGGTCGAGCCGCGTTACGACGAGCTGTTCACGCTGATCCAGGCCGAGCTGCGTCGCAGTGGCTACGAAGACTTGATCCCGGCCGGCATCGTGCTGACCGGCGGTACCTCGAAGATGGAAGGCGCGGTCGAGCTGGCCGAAGAGATTTTCCACATGCCGGTGCGCCTGGGCGTGCCCCATGGTGTCAAGGGCCTGGATGACGTGGTTCGCAACCCGATCTATTCCACCGGCGTGGGCCTGTTGATGTATGGCCTGCAAAAACAGTCCGACGGGATCTCGTTCTCGGGCATTGGCAGTCGCGACAGCTACAGCAGCGACGAGCCGAAGGCACCGCTGTTCGAGCGTCTCCAGGCTTGGGTCAAGGGTAATTTTTAGCGACAAGTTTCAAGCTTCAAGCGGCAAGCTTGCAGCTTAAGGCTCGCAACTTGCCACTGAAGACGCAGTAGGCGAAAAAACTAGAGAATGAAAGGAGAGGGAACATGTTCGAACTCGTAGACAACATCCCCGCTAGCCCGGTTATCAAAGTAATCGGTGTCGGCGGTGGCGGCGGCAACGCTGTCAACCATATGGTCAAGAGCAACATCGAAGGCGTCGAGTTCATCTGCGCCAACACCGATGCTCAAGCGCTGAAAAACATCGGCGCGCGGACCATCCTGCAACTGGGTACCGGCGTGACCAAGGGCCTGGGTGCCGGCGCGAATCCCGAGGTTGGCCGTCAGGCTGCCCTGGAAGACCGCGAGCGCATCGCTGAAGTCCTGGCCGGCACCAACATGGTGTTCATCACCACGGGCATGGGCGGTGGTACCGGTACCGGTGCTGCGCCGATCATTGCCGAAGTGGCCAAGGAAATGGGCATCCTCACCGTTGCGGTGGTGACCCGTCCGTTCCCGTTCGAAGGCCGCAAGCGCATGCAGATCGCCGATGAAGGCATCCGCGCGCTGAGCGAAAGCGTCGACTCGTTGATCACCATCCCCAACGAGAAGCTGCTGACCATCCTGGGCAAAGACGCAAGCCTGCTGTCGGCTTTCGCCAAGGCCGATGACGTGTTGGCCGGTGCCGTTCGCGGTATCTCCGACATCATCAAGCGTCCAGGCATGATCAACGTCGACTTCGCCGACGTACGCACCGTGATGTCCGAAATGGGCATGGCGATGATGGGCACTGGCTGCGCCAGCGGTCCGAACCGTGCGCGCGAAGCCACCGAAGCGGCCATCCGCAACCCGTTGCTCGAAGACGTCAACCTGCAGGGCGCCCGTGGCATCCTGGTGAACATCACCGCCGGTCCGGACTTGTCCTTGGGCGAGTACTCCGACGTGGGTAGCATCATCGAGGCGTTCGCTTCCGACCACGCGATGGTCAAGGTCGGCACCGTGATCGATCCGGACATGCGTGACGAGTTGCACGTGACCGTGGTTGCCACTGGCCTGGGCGCGAAAATCGAGAAGCCGATGAAGGTGATCGACAATACCGTGCAGACCGCCATGGCCTCCCAGCCACAGCAGCAAGCCCCCGTTCGTCAGGAACAGCCTGCGGTGAACTACCGTGACCTGGACCGTCCGACCGTCATGCGCAACCAGGCCCAGGCCGGTGCTGCGACTGCCGCGAAGATGAATCCGCAAGACGATCTGGATTACCTGGACATCCCGGCCTTCCTGCGTCGTCAGGCCGATTGATGAAATGTATCAGGGGGATACGGGTGATTGGTGTTCAGCAAAGGTCTGGTCTGCTATCATCGCCAGCCTTTGTTGATACCAGTTCGCAATTTGCGCTGAAGCGGCCCATGCCATGATTAAACAACGCACCCTGAAGAATATTATCCGTGCCACAGGTGTCGGCCTGCACTCCGGCGAGAAGGTCTACCTGACCCTCAAGCCCGCGCCTGTCGATACCGGCATCGTGTTTTGTCGTGCCGACCTCGACCCTGTGGTGCAGATTCCTGCTCGCGCGGAAAACGTTGGTGAAACCACTATGTCGACCACGTTGGTCAACGGTGACACCAAAGTGGACACGGTGGAGCATTTGCTCTCGGCCATGGCTGGCCTGGGCATCGATAACGCCTACGTCGAGCTCTCCGCGTCCGAAGTCCCGATCATGGATGGCAGTGCCGGACCCTTCGTATTCCTGATTCAATCGGCTGGCCTGGAAGAGCAGGACGCAGCCAAGAAGTTCATCCGCATCCTGCGGGAAGTGACAGTGGAAGACGGCGACAAGCGCGCCACTTTCGTCCCTTTCGAAGGTTTCAAGGTGAGCTTCGAGATCGATTTCGATCACCCGGTTTTCCGTGACCGCACCCAAAGTGCAAGCGTGGATTTTTCCAGCACTTCGTTCGTAAAAGAAGTCAGCCGCGCCCGTACCTTTGGTTTCATGAGTGATATCGAGTACCTGCGCAAGCACAATCTCGCACTCGGCGGCAGTGTTGAAAACGCGATCGTGGTCGATTCCGATGGTGTTTTGAACGAAGACGGTCTTCGTTATGAAGACGAATTCGTCAAGCACAAGATCCTCGATGCAATCGGCGACCTCTACCTGCTGGGCAATAGCCTGATTGGTGAGTTCAAGGGCTTCAAGTCCGGCCATGCACTGAACAACCAGCTGCTGCGCAAGTTGATTGAGCAGAAAGATGCTTGGGAAGTCGTGACGTTCGAAGATGCCAGCACCGCGCCAATCTCTTACATGCGCCCTGTCGCGGCCGTGTAAGCAAAAAACCTCTCTAGTTTTTGAAGGCTGCCTTTGGGTGGCCTTTTTTTATGGGCGCGTTTTGGGTGTATATCCATTGCTGCGGTAACTAACGGGGCGCCCGAGATCAATGTCCTCCGGGAGGCGGCCTTATAGCCGACCTGGTTCTTGAGGGAACCGTGTTCCTCCTGTGGGAGCGAGCCTGCTCGCGAAGAGGCCGGCACATCCAACATCACCGCAAACTGACCCACCGCCATCGCGAGCAGGCTCGCTCCCACATTCGATTTTCAGTGAGCACAAAATTCATATCCAACACAGGCCCCTGTGGGAGCGGGCTTGC
>NZ_JAGDEZ010000009.1:0-84926 GCF_017498305.1 Pseudomonas sp. OA65 | reverse complement strand
TGTGGGAGCGGGCTTGCTCGCGAAGAGGCCATCACATCCAACATTTTTGCCGACTGAAGCACCGCCATCGCGAGCAGGCTCGCTCCCACATTCAATCTTCAGTGGGCACAAAGTTTATGCCCAACACGCAGCTCCTGTGGGAGCGAGCCTGCTCGCGATGAGGCCGGCACCTCAAACATCACCGCAAACTGACACACCGCTTTCGCGAGCAAGCTCGCTCCCACAGGAGGAACACGGTCCCCTCAAGAACCAGCCCCCCCCAAAAACGGCTTTACATCGCACAAACCACACGATTGCGCCCACTGGCCTTCGCCTGGTACAGCGCCTTATCTGCAGCGAACAAAAGTTGCGAAAGCTCACCATATGGCCCGTTCAGCCAAGTGGCGATGCCGATACTCACCGTCATGGGCGCTCCATCCTCGACAACCGGTGGCAACTGCTCAACCGCATCGCGAATGTTCTGGGCCATGGTAAAGGCGCCCGCAGTGGTGGTCTCCGGCAGTACCACCGAGAACTCTTCACCGCCATAACGCGCCGCCAGGTCGGCGGGGCGTCGCACATGCTGGCCGATCAACTGCGCCAAGGCCCGCAGGGCCTCGTCACCCTGTTGATGACCATGGCGATCGTTGAACGCCTTGAAGTGATCCGCATCGATCATCAACACAGACAACGGTTGCCCCGAACGTTGGGCACGCAGCCATTCCTGTTGCAACGTCTCGTCCAGTGTTCGTCGGTTGGCCAGGCCGGTGAGGGCGTCGGTAGAGGCCAGCTGTGCCAGTTCCCGTTCGGCATTGTGGCGTCGGCGCAGTTCGCGGCGCAGCAGCCAGGTGAGCCAGAGTAAACCGATGCACAGCGCGCCGGTGGCGCCACTGACCAGTAATGCCGTGCGTTGCCAGGACGCAAAAACATCCTGGGTCGAGAGGGCCACCACGACGATCAGCGGCAAGTCGCCTACCTGGGAAAAAGTGTACAGACGCGTATTTTGATCCTGGCCGGATACAGCGGTGAAACTGCCGTTGCCTTCGCGCAGGATCCGCATGAAATTCGGTCGATGACTGAAGTCCTTGCCTGTCAGGTCTTCGGCCAAGGGCGGCTCTTGTGCCAGGAGAATCCCGTCTCGGCTGACCAGGTTGACCGTACCGCCATGACCGATGTTCAGACTCTTGAACAATTGGTTGAAGTAGTTGAGACGCATCGCAGCCTCAGCCACGCCCATGAACTCCCCCCGGTCGTCGTTCAGTCGATAGCTGAAACTGATACGCCAATCATGGGGGGCACTCCTGGAACGGAACGGGCGACTGATCATCATGCCCTGAGTCGGGTTCTGGACATGGGACTGGAAATATTCCCGGTCGGCATAGTTGCCTTTGCGCGGTTCGATCGACGCAGAGTCGGCAATCACATCGCCACGCTTGTCGAGCAGCAGGATGTCGCCTTTATAGGGCGCAGCGGTGGCACGATCGAACAGCGCCAGGTGGCGGATCATGGGCGCAACGTCCTTGAGGTCGTCGCGCTTTGCCGTGGTGATCAATCCCAGCAGCGACACGTCGTAGAGTTCGACGTTACGCAGCACGTCAGCATCGATCAGTTGCACGATATTGGTCGCGGCACGTGTCGCGGCCTGTTGCGCGGCGGCATGTTCGCGGATTAACAGGAACGTCACGATGCTCAGGATGGCAACGACAACCAGCGAGCTGGCCAGTACGAGTACCCGTTCCGAACGTATCGAAGACGGGGTGTTGCCGGGTGTCGCACTGCGCGCGCTCATGGTTCCGATGTCTGCATTGTCATAGGGTTGGGATCCGTCCCAAAGGGTTGCAAACCGGCAAATGAACCAGATGCTGGCCTTTTGCTGATTGTGCTTGGATCGATGAGAGCGGGCAATCAGTGTTTGCGCAATATCCCGGTAGGAGCTGGCGAAGCCTGCGATCTTTTGATCTTTCGCTCAGGATGCGAATGCGAGGAGAAAGATCGCAGCCTCGCTTCGCTCGACAGCTCCAGGGGCGACGCCACTGTAATTCAGCGAACATTCAGGCGGGCAAGCGGATCCCGAACGTGTTGGCGCCCTGGTCGCTGTGCACAAACACATCGCCACCATGCATCAGTGCGATGGCCTTGACGATGGCCAGCCCGAGTCCATGGTTGGCGCCGCTGTTGCTGCGCGAGGCATCGACGCGATAGAACCGTTCGAACAGGCGCGGCAGGTGTTCGCCGGCAATCGGGGCGCCGGGGTTGGTGACGGCGAGGGTGACCTGCTCGCCAAGGGCTTCGATGCGCACGTCGATTATTCGCCCGGGGGCGGTGTGCTGCACAGCGTTGCTCAGCAGGTTGATCAGCGCCCGGCGCAGGTGGGCGATCTCGATGTTGGCCTGGGCATCGCCGCTGACTCGGACTTGGACCTGGGCATCTTCCAGAATGAAGTCCAGGTAGTCGAGGGTGGTCGCCACTTCGCCGGCCAGGGAGGTGCTGGTCAACTTGGTGGCCTTGCTGCCCTGGTCGGCGCTGGCCAGGAACAGCATGTCATTGATGATCGAGCGCAGCCGCTCCAACTCTTCGAGATTCGATTGCAGCACTTCGAAATAATGTTCGGCGGAGCGCCCACGGGTCAGTGCCACCTGGGTCTGGCCGATCAGGTTGGTCAGGGGCGAGCGCAGTTCATGGGCGACGTCGGCGTTGAACGACTCCAACCGCGAGTAAGCCTGTTCGACCCGGTCGAGGGTGGCGTTGAAGGAACTGACGAACTGGTTCAGTTCCGGCGGCAAGGGCGACAGTTGCAAACGCCCGGACAGGCGAGGTGGGGCCAGGCGTCGGGCTTCATCGGACAACTTGATCAGCGGCTTGAGGCCGATGCGCGCGACCCAGTAGCCCAGCAACGAAGCCAGGAGCACGCCGACAATCGCCAGGCTCACCAGCGCCACCAACAGGCGATGCTGGGTCTGGTAGAACGTCTCGGTGTCGATGCCAATCATGAAGCGCAGCGGCGGGCGTTGGTCCTTGGCCGGGAACTGGCTCACCAGGACTTTCATCGGATAGTGTCGATGGGGCAACGTCAGGTCGCGTTTACCCAAGGGACCTTGGGCAAAGGTGCGGATCTGACCATCGGGATCGCCGTACTCAAAGCGCGGATCGTCACTGACGATCCAGAAGTGGATGCGCTTGTCTTCTTCGCCGAGCAACCGCAGCTTGTTATTGATCTTCACCCAGTGTTCAGGCGTGCCATAGCGGCCAACGGTGGACTCCAGGACACTATAGCGCGCATCGAGCTCGGCTTCGGGCAACAGGCCCAGGCCCTTGGCGACCTGCTGGTACAAAGCGCCACCGATCAACAGGAACACCAACGCTGCCACCAGCGTGAACAGCCCGCTCAGGCGCAGGGCGATGCTGTCAGGCAACTTCATTGCTGCGACTCTCCAGCACATAACCCATGCCGCGGATGGTGTGCAGCAGCTTTTGTTCGAACGGCCCGTCGAGCTTGGCCCGCAAGCGTTTGATCGCCACTTCCACCACGTTGGCATCACTGTCGAAATTGATGTCCCAGACCATTTCGGCAATGGCGGTCTTCGAAAGGATTTCGCCCTGGCGACGGGCCAGGACGCTGAGCAAGGAGAATTCCTTGGCAGTCAGGTCCAGGCGCTGGCCGGCGCGTGTCGCTTTGCGGCTGATCAGGTCGATCCACAGGTCGGCGATGCTCACCTGCACCGGTTCATGGCCGCCACTGCGGCGGGTCAGGGCTTGCAGGCGGGCCACCAGCTCGAGGAAGGAGAAGGGCTTGCCCAAGTAGTCATCGGCGCCGTCGCGCAGCCCCTTGATGCGGTCCTCGACCCGTTCCCGGGCGGTGAGCATGATCACCGGGGTCTGCTTGCGAGCGCGCAGGGCCCGCAATACGCCGAAGCCGTCCAGGCCCGGCAGCATCACGTCGAGCACGATCACCGCATAATCGGTTTCCAGGGCCAGGTGCAGCCCCTCGATGCCGTCCGGCGCCACGTCCACGGTGTAGCCCTGTTCGGTCAGGCCGCGGTGTAGGTAGTCCGCGGTTTTTTCTTCGTCTTCGATAATCAGAACGCGCATGGCCCCGCCTCAGTGATCTGTGCTTGCCAGCGCCGCCGTCGACGTCGACCCTGGTTGTTGGGCGGGCCGATGGAACAGGCGCTCGAGCCACAAGTATATGACCGGTGTGGTGAACAGCGTCAGCGCCTGGCTGACCAGCAGGCCGCCCACCACCGCGATGCCCAGGGGCTGGCGCAGTTCCGCGCCGGCGCCATAGCCGAGCATCAGCGGCAGCGCACCGAGCAGGGCGGCCAGGGTGGTCATCATGATCGGCCGGAAGCGTGTCAGGCACGCTTGGAAAATCGCCTCCTGGGGCGCCATGCCTTGGTTGCGCTGGGCGTCGAGGGCGAAATCGATCATCAGGATGCCGTTCTTCTTGACGATCCCGATCAGCAGCACCAGGCCGATCAACGCCATGATCGAAAAGTCCTGGCCCAGCAGCCAGAGCATGATCAGCGCACCGAGGCCCGCCGAGGGTAGGGTGGAGATGATCGTCAACGGGTGCACGAAACTCTCGTAGAGCACGCCGAGGATGATGTACACGGCCACCAGTGCGGCGAGGATCAGCCACGGCTGGCTCGCCAGCGAACTTTGGAAGGCCTGGGCCGCGCCCTGGAAATTACCGGTGATGGCAGCGGGCATGCCGATTTCGTTTTTTGCCTGGTCGAGCAGGCGCACCGCGTCCCCCAGGGCCACGCCGGGCGCCAGGTTGAACGACAGGTTGGCGGCCGGGAACATGCCGTCGTGAGCAATGGATAATGGGCCGTTGCTCGGCGCGTCGAAGCGGGCCAGGGCCGAGAGCGGCACCATTTCCCCACTCAGGGGCGAGCGCAGGTAGAAATACGCCAGGCTTTCGGCCTTGCCCCGTTGCGCGGTGTCGAGCTCCAGGATCACGTTGTACTGGTTGGTCTCGGTCTGGAATTCATTGATCTGCCGCTGGCCGAAGGCGTCGTACAGGGCTTGGTCGACATCGGTGGCGGTGAGGCCGAAGCGTGCCGCCGCGCTGCGGTCGATGTTGATGTGGGTGATGCTGCCGCCCAGTTGCAGGTCGTTGGAAATGTCGCGGAACGCCGGGTTGCCGCGCAGCTTGTCGGTGAGTTTTTGCGTCCAGGCGTTGAGGCTCGGCCCGTCGTTGCTCTTGAGCACGTATTGATACTGGGCGCGGCTGGGGCCGGAGCTGAGGTTGATGTCCTGCCCGGCCCTGAGGTACAGCACTACGCCAGGGATTTTCAGCAATTGCGGGCGGATCCGGTCGATGAAGCCGCTGGCCGACACGTCACGCTCGCCCCGGGGCTTGAGGGCGATCCAGAAGCGGCCGTTGGCGATGGTCTGGTTGTTGCCCGAGACACCGACGGAGTGGGAGAAGGTCTGCACCGCCGGGTCGGCGGCGACGATCTCGGCCAGGGCCTTGTGCTTGGCCACCATGTCCGGGAACGACACATCGGCGGCGGCTTCGCTGGTGCCCAGCACCAGGCCGGTGTCCTGTACCGGGAAGAAGCCCTTGGGAATGAACACATAGCCCACCACCGCCAAGGCCAGGGTCAGGCCGAACACGCCAATCATCAGTTTTTGATGGGCCAGGGCCCGCCGCAAGCCGCGTTCATACCAGCCCAGCAGGCGTTCGCCGAATCCCATTTTGCTGTTGGCATGATGTACCGGGGCGCGCATGAACAGCGCGGCCAGGGTCGGCGCCAATGTGAGGGACACCACCACCGAAATCAGGATGGTCGAGGTGGCGGTCAGGGCAAACTCCTTGAACAGGCGCCCGACCACACCGCCCATGAACAGCAGAGGAATGAACGCGGCGATCAACGAGAAGCTGATGGAAACCACGGTGAAGCCAATTTCGCCGGCCCCCTTGATCGCCGCCTCGCGCATGCTTTCGCCGGCCTCCAGGTGCCGGTGAATGTTCTCCACCACCACGATCGCATCGTCCACCACGAATCCCACGGAGATGACGATCGCCACCAGGGTCAGGTTGTTCAAACTGAAGCCCATCACGTACATCAGGGCGAAACTGGCAATCAGCGACACCCCCAGCACCGCCGAGACGATGAGGGTCGCCGAGAGCTGGCGCAGGAACAACGCCATCACCGCCACCACCAGTAGCACGGCGATCAGCAGGGTGATTTCCACTTCATGCAACGAGGCGCGGATGGTCTGGGTGCGGTCGATCAGCACTTTGACCTGCACCGCGGCGGGCAACATCGCTTGCAAGGTGGGCAGGGCCGCCTGGATGCGGTCGACGGTCTCGACGATGTTCGCTCCCGGCTGCCGGAAGATCACCAGGTTGACCCCCGGCTCGTTGTCGGACCAGGCCTGGACGTAGGCGTTTTCCGAGCCATTGACGACCTTGGCGATGTCCTTGAGGTGTACCGGTGCCCCGTCCCGGTAGGACACGATCAGATCGCCGTACTCGGCAGGCTGGAACAATTGGTCGTTGGTGGACAGGGTGGAAATGCTCGACTCGCCGTACAGCGCGCCCTTGGCCAGGTTGAGGCTGGCCTGTTGCAGCGCCAGGCGAATGTCCGCCAGGGTCAGGCCGATGGCCGCGAGCCGGTCGGCCGAGGCCTGGACGCGGATCGCCGGGCGTTGCTGGCCGGTGATGTAGATTTGTCCGACGCCGTCGATCTGGCTGATCTGGCGGGCGAGCAGGGTTTCGACGTAGTCGCTCAGTTCGGTGCCGGGCATCAGGCTGGAGCTGATGCTGAGGATCAGCACCGGGCTGTCGGCGGGGTTGACCTTGCGCCAGGTCGGCAGGTTCGGCATGTCGTTGGGCAGTTTGCCGGCGGCGGTGTTGATGGCGGCCTGCACTTCCTGGGCGGCGGTGTCGATGCTTTTATCAAGGCTGAATTGGAGGATCAGGTTGGTCGAGCCCAGGGCGCTGCTGGAGGTCATTTGGGTAATGCCGGGAATAGCGCTGAATTGCACTTCCAGCGGCGTCGCCACCGACGACGCCATGGTTTCCGGGCTGGCCCCGGGCAACTGGGCGTTGACCTGGATGGTCGGGAACTCCGCCTCCGGCAGCGGCGCGACGGGCAGGCGAGGAAACGCGATCACCCCGAGCAGTACCAGGGCAAATGTCAGTAATACCGTGGCGATGGGGTGGTCGATGCACCAGGCCGAAATCGAGCCGCGACCCTTCATGGTTGCGGCTCCGCAGCCTTGGCCAGGGCGGGCGGATCACTGAGCACCTGGATGTGGCTGCCCGGCTTGAGCCGTGACTGACCGTCGCTCACCAGTTGGTCGCCAGCGTTGACTCCCTTGATGATGTGCAGGTCGCTGTCCTGGTAAACCATCGTCACCGGCACACTCTCGACCTTGTCGCCCTTGATCCTGTACACGAAGTGTTGCTCCAGGCCGCGCTGGACCACGGTAGGCGGCACCACCAGGGCGTGCTTGTCGATGGCCGTCTGGATTTTCAGCGTCACCAGTTGCCCCGGCCACAGTCGTTGCGCGGCGTTGTTGAATTCGGCCTTGGCCCGCAGGGTTCCGGTGTTGGCGTTGATCTGGTTGTCGATGAGGCTCAGGCGGCCCTCGCCGAGCAGTTCCCCGGTGGCGCCATCGGCACCGATGTAAGCCTTGACCAAGGCTTGCTCAGGGGCGGCGATCAACCGTTGCAAGGTCGGCAGCATTTGTTGGGGCAGGGAGAACTCCACCGCGATCGGGTCGATCTGGGTCACCGTGAACAGGCCTTCGGTGTCGCTGGTGCGCAGGAAATTGCCTTCGTCCACGTTGCGAATGCCGACGCGACCGCTCACCGGGGAGCGGATCTGGGTGTAGGACAGTTGCACCTGCGCCGAATCGATGGCTGCCTGGTTGCCTTGGGCGGTCGCCTTGAGCTGGTTGACCAGGGCCTGTTGCTGATCGTAGGTCTGCTTCGAGACACCGTCATCGACGCTCAGCAATTTGTAGCGCTTGAGGTTGACCTGGGCCACGGCCAGTTGCGCCTGGCTCTCGCCGAGCTGGGCCCGGGCCTGGTCGAGGCTGGCGCGGATCGAGCGGTCGTCGATGGTCGCCAGCAGGTCACCCTTCTTGACCAGTTGCCCTTCCTTGACCAGCAGCCGAGTGAGGATGCCGTCGATTTGCGGGCGGATCACCACGCTGTGCAGTGACAGGACCGTGCCGATGCCGCTGGCAAAGCGCGGCACATCTTTTTGCACCACATTGACGACCCGTACCGGAACGGCGGCGGGGGCGCCGGGCTTGGCGGTCACGGGCTTGAGCACATACCAGAGGACGAGGGCCGCCAGGACGACCAACAGCACGACAAGCAGGACAGTTTTCTTCTGGATGCGCATGGATATGAAGGGCCGTTTCGGGACGCAGGAGTTTGAGCTTTCTTATATAGCGTTGCGAGCCGGTCAGGAAGGTGACGGCTAACTGACAGGCGTGTCAGTTTTGTCCTGGCTTGCTGTCGGATGAATGGATGTTGGGCTTGCTGGCCCCATCGCGAGCAAGCTCGGCTCCCACAGTGGTTCTGTGTTGGGTATCAGTTTTGTGCCCACTGAAGATTGAATGTGAGCGAGCCTGCTCGCGATGGTGGTGGTTCGTGTTGGATGAAACTGGCCTGCGCGCCGGGATACCGGGCAGGTATACTGCCGCCTTTCGCGGCTCGCCTACCGAGCCCGGCATACTGAATTGTGGCGAGGGAGCTTGCTCCCGCTTGAGTGCGAAGCGCTCACAAGAATGGGGCCGCTTCGCAGCCCAGCGGGAGCAAGCTCCCTCGCCACGGGTTTGTTGTCCTACTCAAGTGAATAATTCAAATGACTTCCTCAATACCATCGCCCGCGGACGAACGCTCGCAAGGCGAACCGTCTGGCCAGATGGACAGCGATGTTTCCAGCAGCGAGGACGTCAAGGCGGCGATCCCCGCCTTCAAGTTCCCGTTCAAACCCGGTGAGCTGGCGGCGGCCAAGGGCGCCGGGCAACAGCCGTGGTACAAGAACGGCGCGAAGAATGGCCATACCAAGACCCCGGGCGCCGCGCCTCCCGGTACGCGCCGCTCGATGGGCAAGCGCTGAATTCATCCTTCACGCACGGGTACGACTTCAGTTCGTGACCCGGGTGCCTGCCAGGCTGCCACTCAATTCGTATACCGTCAGTTCAGCCTGGTGCGCCGCGAGGATTTCCGGCAACGAGCCGCGCAGGTACTCGACCCAGGTCTTGATCTTCGCGTCCAGGTACTGGCGCGACGGATAGATGGCGTAGAGGTTCAGTTCCTGGGAGCGGTAGTTGGGCATGACCCGCACCAGCGTGCCGTTGCGCAAGCCTTCGATGGCGGCGTATACCGGCAACACCCCCACGCCCATGCCGCTGGTGATCGCGGTTTTCATCGCGTCGGCGGAATTCACCAGGAACGGTGAACTGTTGATGGTGACCATCTCCTGGCCTTCCGGGCCGTCGAACACCCATTTTTCCAGCGGAATGACCGGGCTGACCAGGCGCAGGCAGGCGTGGTTAAGCAGGTCGCTGGGTTTCTGCGGGCAGCCGCTGGCTTTCACGTAGGCGGGCGACGCGCAGACGATGCTGTAGGTGATCCCCAGGCGCTGGGAGACAAAGCCCGAATCCGGCAGTTCGCTGGCGAGCACGATGGAGACGTCGTAGCCCTCGTCGAGGATGTCCGGCACCCGGTTGGCCAGGGTCAGGTCGAAGGTCACGTCCGGATGGGTCTTGCGGTAGCGGGCGATGGCGTCGATCACGAAATGCTGGCCGATGCCGGTCATGGTGTGGACCTTCAACTGCCCGGCCGGTCGCGCATGGGCGTCGCTGGCCTCGGCTTCAGCTTCTTCGACATACGCCAGGATCTGCTCGCAACGCAGCAGGTAGCGCTTACCCGCCTCGGTCAGCGCAATGCGCCGAGTAGTGCGGTTGAGCAGGCGGGTTTGCAGGTGGGCTTCCAGGTTGGAAACCGCACGCGAAACGTTGGCTGTGGTGGTATCCAGTTGCACGGCGGCGGCGGTGAAACTGCCGGCTTCGGCCACACAGCTGAACGCGCGCATGTTTTGCAAGGTGTCCATGGAGGGCTCTCTTGGGAGGTGCCAAATTGTGACATGAAGTTACAGGGCTGCGGGACCCGACTAATGGATTATCGCGATAACGGTAACAAAGATTCGCAGAAAGGTCGGCTTATCGCCGGGGAGGGCGGTGCCTAGAATTGCCGCCAATCCTGGACCTATTGATCCCCTGTGGGAGCGAGCCTGCTCGCGATGGGGGCACCACATCCACCCTCGATGTGTCTGTCCGGACGCCATCGCGAGCAGGCTCGCTCCCACAGGTGTGTTACCAGGCATGCACTTCATGATCGCTTCATGCCCCCTCTTTCAGGAATTTTGCGCCAGTGCCGCGTTGCATCAGCAGAGAGCTGAAGACTCTCAGTGTTTGGGTTCTGACATTAACCATCAGCGGTTGCATCGGCACAGGCGGCATTGCGCCACAAGGCCAGGTATTGCCGGCCAACCAACTGGCAACCGATGCCGCCATCCGCGAGGCCGCCCGCGATGCCCACTGGCCCGCCGGCCAATGGTGGCAAGCCTACGGTGATCGGCAATTGGATCGCTGGATTGACCTGGCGGTGCAGGGCAGCCCGAGCCTGGCCATGGCCGCCGCCCGGGTGCGTCAGGCCAAGGCCATGGCCGGTGTTGCCGAGGCCGCGGAGTCGTTGCAGATCAATGGCGAGGCGACCCTCAAGCGCCATGGCTGGCCCACCGATCAGTTCTATGGCCCGGGCGAGTTGGCCGACACCACGACCTGGGACAACAATGCCTCCCTGGGCTTGAGCTACGCCCTGGACCTGTGGGGCCGCGAGCGCAATGCCAGCGAACGGGCGGTTGATCTGGCCCACGTCAGCGTCGCTGAAGCGCGACAGGCGCAACTGGAGTTGCAGAACAACATCGTGCGCGCCTACATCCAGTTTTCACTGCACTACGCCCAGCGCGATATCGTCGCCGCGACGCTCCATCAACAACAACAGATTCTCGATCTTGCGCAGAAGCGCCTGGACGGCGGCATCGGCACCCATTTTGAAGTCAGCCAGGCCCAGGCCCCACTGCCCGAGACCCATCGCCAACTCGACGCCCTGGACGAAGCCATCGCCTTGAGCCGCAATCAATTGGCAGCGCTGGCGGGCAAGGGGCCGGGTGCGGGCGCGCAACTGCAGCGTCCGGTCCTGGCCCTCGGTGCGCCCTTGATGCTGCCGTCGGCCTTGCCCGCCGAACTGCTTGGCCAGCGTCCGGATGTGGTGGCCGGGCGTTGGCGAGTGGCGGCCCAGGCCCGGGGCATCGATGTGGCCCGGGCCGGTTTTTATCCCAACGTCGATCTGGTGGGGAGCCTCGGCTACATGGCCACCGGGGGTGGGGCGCTGGAGTTCTTGACCGGTAAGAAACTCACCTACAACGTCGGGCCGGCGATCACCTTGCCGATTTTCGACGGCGGGCGTCTGCGTTCGCAGTTGGGCGAGGCAGCCGCCGGTTATGACATCGCCGTGGCGCACTACAACCAGACACTGGTCAATGCCCTCAAGGACATTTCCGATCAGTTGATCCGCCGCCAGTCCCTGGATACGCAACAGGTTTTCGCGGCTGAATCGGTGGCTGCGGCCCAGCGCACCTACGACATCGCAATGGTGGCGTTCCAGCGCGGGCTCACCGACTACCTCAACGTGCTCAACGCCCAAAGCCTGTTGTTCAAACAGCAACAGGTGCAACAGCAGGTGCAGGCGGCCCGGTTGAGCGCCCATGCCGATTTGGTGACGGCGTTGGGTGGTGGGCTGGAGGCCGGCCGTGATGTGCCTGTTGCGGGCGATGCTCCGTGGTGAGGAAGCTTGCTGTGGGAGCAAGGCTCGCCCGCGACGAAGGCAATGTGGT
Source organism: Pseudomonas sp. OA65 (assembly GCF_017498305.1). Lineage (NCBI taxonomy): Bacteria > Pseudomonadati > Pseudomonadota > Gammaproteobacteria > Pseudomonadales > Pseudomonadaceae > Pseudomonas > Pseudomonas sp. OA65. Next base: position 73,014 of record NZ_JAGDEZ010000009.1, on the reverse strand, counting down.
CCTCCATGAATCGAGTCGCCTGGGTCGCGAGCAAGCTTTGCTCCCACAGCAAACTCCCTCGCCACGATGCGAGGTAGCTCCGCTGTGAACGCGTTGTTTGCCCCCGTGCGCCGACTTCATCGCCTCGAATGGCGCCGTGGTTTCTTCGACTGGGCCCGCAGCGACGGGGTGACCTGGGTCTATATCTTCAAGGTCCTGTTGGCCGCGTTCCTGACCTTGTGGCTGGCGATGCGCCTGGAATTGCCACAACCACGCACGGCCATGATCACCGTGTTCATCGTCATGCAACCCCAGAGCGGGCAGGTGTTCGCCAAGAGTTTCTATCGTTTCCTCGGCACCCTGGCCGGCTCGGCGGTGATGGTGGCGTTGATCGCCTTGTTTGCCCAGAACACTGAGCCATTCCTCGTTTGCCTGGCGATCTGGGTCGGCCTTTGTTCGGCGGGGGCGGCGCGTTATCGCAATTTCCGCGCCTACGGTTTCGTGCTGGCCGGTTATACCGCGGCGATGATCGGCCTGCCGGCCTTGGCCCATCCAGAAGGCGCATTCATGGCGGCGGTCTGGCGGGTGCTGGAGATTTCCCTGGGGATTCTTTGCGCCACCCTGGTCAGTGCCGCGATCCTGCCGCAAACCGCCAGTGCCGCCATGCGCAATGCCTTGTACCAGCGCTTCGGGGTGTTTGCCCTGTTTGTCACCGACGGCCTGCGTGGACGCAGCCAGCGAGAGGCGTTCGAGGCGCGCAACGTGAGCTTCATTGCCGAGGCCGTGGGCCTGGAAAGCCTGCGCAGTGTGACCGTGTTCGAAGACCCGCACATGCGCCGGCGCAACGGTCGGCTCAGTCGCTTGAACAGCGAGTTCATGGGCATCACCACTCGCTTCAACGCCTTGCACCAGTTGCTTGAGCGCTTGCGCAGCAGCGCGGCGGGTCATGTCGTCAATGCCATCAAACCTGGTTTGCAAACCCTGGCCGAACGGTTGGACGGCTTCAGTGGCCGGGCCCTGACCGACGTCGATGCGGCCCGTCTGTCGGCGGCGCTGGCCGAGTACAAGGCCGATTTGCCGGCCCAGGTGCGGCGGCTGCGGGCGGTTTTCCAGGACACCGCGCCGAGCGACGGGCAACGGCTGGATTTCCATACCGCCTATGAACTGCTGTATCGCTTCGTCGACGACCTGCATGGCTACGCTCAGACCCACGCGTCCCTGGCCGAGCATCGCCACGACCGTGAGCGCTGGGACGAGCCGTTCGTGCCGCAGACCAACTGGCTGGCCGCCACGGCGTCGGGGGTTCGCGCTGCCTTCATCCTGTTGTTGCTGGGCAGCTACTGGGTCGCCACCGCCTGGCCGAGCGGCGCAACCATGACGATGATCGCCGCCGCCACCGTGGGCTTGTCGGCCGCGACGCCGAACCCCAAGCGCATGGCCTTCCAGATGGCCTGCGGCACGTTGGCCGGGGCGTTGATCGGCTTCGTCGAGATGTTCTTCGTCTTCCCGTTGATCGATGGCTTCCCGTTGCTCTGCATGCTGCTGGCACCGGTGATCATGCTGGGCTCGTTCCTCAGTTCGCGCCCCCAATACGCCGGGGTCGGGCTGGGGCTACTGATCTTTTTCTGCACCGGCTCGGTGCCGGACAACCTGACGGTCTACAACCCCTACGCCTTCATCAACGATTACATCGCGATGATCCTCGGCATGCTGGTGTGCGCCGCGGCCGGTGCGATTATTCTGCCGCCCAACAGCCGCTGGCTGTGGCGTCGGCTGGAACAGGACCTGCGCGAGCAAGTGGTGTTTGCCATCAGTGGCAAGCTCAAGGGCCTGGCCTCGGGTTTCGAGAGTCGTACCCGCGACTTGCTGCATCAGGCCTACGGGCTGGCGGCGGGGCAGCCTCGGGTGCAACGGGACTTGCTGCGCTGGATGTTCGTGGTGCTGGAAGTCGGCCACGCGATCATCGAGCTGCGCAAGGAACAGGCGATCCTGCCAGTGCACCCGGCCTATGCACAAAGCCAGCCGTGGCGCCAGGCAATCCGGGGGATGGGGCGGGCGCTGGTGCGGCTGTTCCGCCAACCGAACCCGAGCAATCTGGAGCGTGCCCTGGTGGCGGTGGACCACGCCATTGGCCGTGTGCAGGCCACCGACGAACCCTTCGCCCCGCATTTCGACACCTCGGCCCTGCGGCGGGTGAAAAGCTACCTGCATTTCATCCGCACCTCCCTGCTGGATCCGCAATCGCCATTGGCCGGCTATGTCATACCGCATGCCACACCGCTTCTCCAGGAACCTCAACATGCCCCGTGAAATCGCCTTCCATGGCGTGTACATGCCCACCATGACCTTGATGTTTTTCATCGCCGCCGGCCTGGCCTGGGCCTTGGACCGTTTCCTGTCGGGGCTGGACCTGTACCGCTTCTTCTGGCACCCGGCGCTGTTGCGCCTGAGTCTGTTCACCTGTCTGTTCGGCGCCCTGGCGCTGACGGTCTACCGTTGAGATCGATGCGATGAAAAAGTTTTTCAGCCTGCTGGCGACGCTGTTGGTGCTGGCCCTGGCGTTGTGGATCGGCCGTATGCTGTGGGTCCATTACATGAACACGCCCTGGACCCGCGATGGCCGGGTGCGGGCCGACATCATCAACGTGGCCGCCGATGTCAGCGGCGAGGTGGTTGAGGTGCCGGTGCGCGACAACCAATCGGTTAAAAAGGGCGACCTGTTGATGCGCATCGATCCTGAACATTACCGCATCGCCGTGAAGCAGGCTCGCTCCCTGGTTGCGTCGCGCAAAGCCACTTGGGAAATGCGCAAGGTCAACGCCCATCGGCGCGCCGACCTGGACAGCCTGGTGATTTCCCGGGAAAACCGCGACGACGCCAGCAACATCGCCGACTCGGCCCTGGCCGATTACCAGCAGGCCCAAGCGCAATTGGAAGCGGCGGAGCTGAACCTGTCGCGCACCGAAGTTCGCGCAGCGGTCGACGGCTACGTCACCAACCTCAACGTGCACCGCGGCGACTATGCCCGCATCGGCGAGGCAAAAATGGCCGTGGTGGACATGAATTCGTTCTGGGTCTATGGCTTCTTCGAAGAAACCAAATTGCCCAAGGTGCGGGTCGGCGATGCGGCGCAATTGCAGTTGATGAGCGGTGAAACGCTCAAGGGCCACGTGGAAAGCATCTCCCGTGGCATCTACGACCGCGACAACCCCGAAAGCCGCGAACTGATTGCCGACGTGAACCCGACTTTCAACTGGGTCCGCCTGGCCCAGCGAGTGCCGGTGCGCATCCATCTCGACGAAGTGCCCGACGGTGTGCTGCTGGCGGCGGGGATGACCTGCACCGTGGTGGTCGAGCCGCGCGTCGAACGCTGAGGCCCCTCGAATGTAGTACATATCTACCACCAAGCCTGTTCCAAGCCTGTTCATGCTGGAGTCTTCGACTGAAGGAACTTCTCATGACCCAGCTGACTCACCACCACTTCATTCGCCGCCAGTTGCCCAACTGGCTGTTGGACGCGAACCAGGCCGAACAGGCGAAACTGCAACAGGCCGCCCTGGACCTGGCCGAGGCAGGCTATCGCTTCAATCAAGCGATGACTGTCATCCCGTCGTTGCGCGACTTTGCGCTGTCGCGCATACAACTCTCCATGGATCGTTTTTTCGGCACGCACATCGACTTGGAGCGTTCCGAACTGATCAGGCATTTTCGGGACGACTGCGCCACTTACCCGATTCCTGGAGGCGGCGCCTCGACGCCGGTCTGCACACCGCACCCTCCCGAAAAACGCTCGCTGCTGGAATGTGCATTGATCAATTTCGTCGACGCCGATACGCAGGCGCAGGCCTTCGTCCGGGGCAGTCGATTTGATTTTTATCCTGAGCGTGCCCGCGCTTCTTCTGCACCGATTCATGATTTCGCCAAGCTGTGTCGCGACCTGGATACAGGAACCGCCTACGGCCATGAGTTGCGACGCCAAATCCCTCAGCTTTCCCAGGATGCGACTTCGTTGCCAACCTTCGCGGCAACTTACATCGACTACAAGAAAAAACAGCTGCGACACGACGCCCAGCAAGCCCGCTTGCAGGGATTGCTGGATGTCACAGGCGAACGCATTCTGGCCGCCTTTAGCGTGTCTCTCGATGCGTCCATCCCTTTACAGCCGTTGTCGACGGCGTTCGCCAGTGGTCTTGAGCTAAGCGACCGTTGGCGGGCGGAGCATCGCATCATCCTGCCTGGGGTGCGTGTATTTTGGGGGGACCGCCAGACCGCCGGGCGAGTGGTGCCAATCGTGGTCCATATCCCTGGCGACCCTGTTTCACCCATCAAGCAATACGCCAGCTCGGCGGCTTTCCAGGCGGATCTGGCCGAGCGTTTGAAAGACCTTCGCTATGCGGCATTCTTTTCCCGACTCTTGCCGTTGCCTCATAGAAGCTGGAGCGACCCGACCCTGGTAAAACTATTGCGCCAGGGTGAAACAAACCTGGTCAAGGCCCACGAGCTGCGCGGGGATTTCTGGCAAGGCCTGTACCGTGAGTGGCGTAGCGTTGTGCTCAGTAGTGCATTGAGCCAGGCCCGCTCGGTGGCCGATATTGACCGGGACGTTCTGATTGGCGAAATCTCGATGTGGCTGGGCGCCGGGCTGCAATTTTTCAGCGGCGTCAGCATGTTCCTGCCAGGTGTCGAGCCGCTGGCCTGGGCAGGGGTTGCCTTGGGAATGGGGCAATTCATCCTGGATGTCTATGAAGGCGCCCATGCGCTCAACCTGGGAGAGCGCCTGGAAGCGATCCAGCATTTATTCAGCGCCGCAATGAGCGCCGCGACCTTCGCGGTAGGGGCCTTCGGGGCCAACCATCTGCTCGATGAAATGAACCCTGTGGTCGCGACCGATGGCAACGAGCGGCTTTGGCACGGTCGCACCGAGGCGTTCGCCAGCCTGCGTTCGCCGCCGGACTACGCGACGGTAGACGCCTATGGCGTCTGGCGCGCTGCGGATGATGCCTGGGTTAAGATTGATGGTCGTTTCTACGAGGTCACCGGCCAAGGACGTGACTTGCATCTCAGGCTTCCCCCTGATCACCGTGGCGTAGCACCGGCCCTGGAGTGGAGCCGACCGACAGGGTGGCGCTGGATGCATCGCGATCCCTTGGGTATGCAAGGCCCACGCTTGCTGCAGGAAATCGACCCCCAACTGCAAGCGTTGTCAAAGGTCAGCCTGGACGATGCTCAGCAATTGGTGGGCATCAGCGACGATCGACTGCGCTATCTGGCCGTGAATGGCGAACCATTGCCGGAGCTTTTACCCTACACGGCTCGACGTCTTTCAGCCCGGGCGCAAATATCGGACGCGATGACCCGGCTGCGTGCCAATCAACCCTTACAGAAAGTGCCCCTGGGCGTTGCCCAGTTGCTGACGGAGTTGCCCGGTTGGCCGACCCGGCGTGCGTTTCGCTACATGGATGAACGTTCCTCTTTTTTCATTGCCGGAGAAGGCCCCGAGCTGCATCTTGACGGTGCCGCGTTCAGTGCCGGCCAATGGCAGGAACGGTTGTTGTTGCAATTCGACGCCCGCGAGAAGAGCGCTTTGCTGGGCTCTGAAACCCCCTGGGAAGCCCCAGCCATCACTCATCGTCGCCTCGCCAATTTGTTAGCCGACGGACTGGAGCGCTCCGGTTACCGTTTGATCGATAAATTCGCCAATCTTGCCGCCCGACATCCGAACGCACTGCTCTTGCGTCGCGACTTTCCAGGCCTGCCGGAGTCGGTGGCGGATGCCCTGCTGTCGGGTATGACCGTCGAAGAACAACTGGGCTTGAGCACCGGTCGTGTACCGCAGAGCCTTGCCCTGCGAACGGTCGAAGTGCTGCGTGAGTTACGTGTCGTTCGCGCGTTGGAAGCTTTGAAGGAAGGTGTATCCGGCAATGATCGGGACCGTTTGGCCATGCGGCTGTTGACAGCCGAACTGGCGGTACTGGTAGAGCCGGTGCGTGTACAACTGCAGCTCGACGGCGGTTTTGCCGAGCCTTTGGAAGCGGGTGAAGCCGGGCCGCTGAAGATTATTCGCCGCCGCGACGGTCGCTACGAGCCTTTCGACGAGACGGGTAACGAGCTCGGCGCACCCACGAGCCTGGAAGATGCCCTGCTGCGCGCCCTGCCTGACTCGGCACGCCGCAGGTTGGGCCTGGATATTTGGCAGCAGGACAGGCTGCGCAGGCGTCTGCTGGTGCGCGCCCTTGGCAGTCGCGAATCATTGCGCCCCGCACTGGGCATTCGGCCATTGCAACTTGCCGATGTACGTCCCCTAGAACGAGTGGGGGAGCACCTGGGCTACCCGATGAGTGGACGGGGACTGGGAGGCTGGCAGCGCAGGCCCACCGTGCAATCTCGTCTACAGACGCTCTACCCGGACGCAACGATCAGCGCTCGGATGATGACCGAGCTCCAAGTGCGCAGTGAGCGCACCGGTAGGTCCCTGGACCTGCTGATCAGTGAGAAAGAAGCCGAATGGAAAACGCTCGATGAGAGCCTGGAAGTCTGGGAGCAAGCCCAGGGCAAGCACCACGTGGTGGAACACGATGACCTGCGCGTGAGGACGGCTGTCCGCCAGAAGGTAGGCAGGGCGTTGCGCCGCAGCTGGCGTCGTGAAATCCGTTTTCCCATGGGGCAACGCGAAGTGCTGGGTTTGGTGGTGGAGTCTTGCTTGATAGGGGAAATGCCGAGGCTTACGGCTGATTTCAGCCACGTCGAGGCGATCTCACTCAAGGGGTTGGCTTTAAATGAAGATCCTTCGGATTTCTTGAATCGCTTTCCCGCACTCGTCGAGCTCACGCTGACTAATAATCGCCTCGTACGATGCCCCAGCGCCGTTGCTGGCATGACGCAGTTGCGGTTTCTGTTATTGAACGAGAACCCGCTTGTTTTCAACGATCAGGTTTTTGCGCCGCTGCTCAATCCAACGCCCAGCGCCACACTGGAGTGGCTCGAGCTCTCCGGCGTATCCAGCGGGCCGGAGCCCGCGCCAGGTCAAAACGCCGCCTCGGCGATCGAGGCGCTCGCGAGGTTGCCGCGGCTTAAACACTTGGTGTGGAAAAACAACTTCTCGTTCGGACCCGAGCTGCTGCAAGCCATCGGACGCCTGAGGCAATTGGAGGCCCTCAGCCTGAGTGATAGCAGGCTGGTCTTGGATGAGCAGAACACTTCGTTCCTGGGTCATCTGGATCGCCTTGTCGCACTGGATCTGAGCGGCAATCGCGTGATTGATTTACCGAATATGGAGGGGCACCCCCAGTTGCAATTGGTGAACTTGGCCCAGTCGAAACTCAGAGAGATTCCGACGGCACTCATTGAATTGTTACGGCGCATCCCCTCCCGCGAACTCTTGTTGATCTTGCGCGATAACGCCATTACCCAGCTGGACTCTCTGCTATCGGTGCTGCCCAATAACGCGCAAGGCAGCCAGTGGTTGGGGGTGAACCTGGATAACAATCCACTGCCGGTGAGCCAGATCGCCAGGCTGCGAGCAGCGGGTTACCCTTTTGCGTATACCCGTGACTTGTGGGTCTCGGATCCCAGGCTGCGCGGCAGTTTCGAACAGCTTCGCGAAAACCCCTCCAGTGCGAAATTTCTCGACTGGCTCAGCGATGAGATGACCCGCCTCGGCGGGGCTCAGGATATTGGAATCAACGCCTCCGAGCCGAACAGCCGTGGCGTTAGAGCCGCCGAACGTCTGTTCAACCTGGACGGCTCCATGGAGTTCACACGTCAGCGCATCACCGACCTTGACGAGCGCTTCAAGGCATTGCAATCGCGTATTTATTCGCGCCTGGAGCCCAGCATGCGCCACAGGACCTTTACGCTGGATGAGCTGGAGACGCACCTGCAATTATTCCGTTACTTCTGCCTGGACCTGGCGCACCCCATGCTGAATAAATTCTCCCGGTTCACTTTCCAGCACTATCGAATTTGGGCTGATCTACAGGCCATCAATGAGGGGTGGAGCCCCCAAGTTTTCAACGCTCGTGCAACCGAGGCGCTTTTCGTACGCCACCTGTTGAAAGATTTCACCGAAGGAGAGCCGCAATTCGAGACGCTTTCCTGGGCACCCTATCTCAAGGAAATGTCGCCTATCTGGCAAGCATTCGAGAGCAGGTGGGAGCCCATCATTGAAAGCCTGAGCGATGCCTACGGAGCGAGGCTGGATACGTCCGAATGGCCTCGGGAACTGATAGACAGCATGACCCAACCTCCCCAAGCGCAACCTCCTCTGGAGCCGGTAGGAGAGGTGCCTTGGGGAAATCGGGACATTGAACTCAATTCCGATCAATTACGCCGGTCATGGCTGATCATCAAATCTGTCCAGGCCACTGAAGCGGTGCAGGCCTCAACGCAGGCTACCGAGGCGTTGGTGAAAAGCTGGTGGCCGTACAGGTCCCCCATCTGAATGTTCTCGTCAGCAGGCTCCACCCCAAGGCGGAGCCTGCATGAGTAGTCGAGACTGCCGCGGGATTTAAAGAGAACCCTTCAACCCGAACCGCTTCATCAATCCCTTCTGTAGCAAGCCGGTGGGTAACCATGTGGCGATCAACGGCAAGGCCCGGCTGCCGTTGCCCAGGCGCAGCAGGCGGGGCGGCTTGGGTTGTCGGATGGCCTTGAGCAGGTCGGCGGCGAATTCGTGGGCGGGGGTCGGGTTGTCCTGGGAGGCTTTGGCCCGGGCGCGGATGCCATCGCGCAAGGGCCACCAGGGCGATTGTTCGGTGATCAACTGCTCGGCTTCATGGCCGGCATTCTTGGCGAAGCTGGAGGCAATCGCACCGGGCTGGACCTCCATCACGCGGATGCCGAACGGCGCCAGTTCCATGCGCAGGGCATCGCTCAGGGCATGCACCGCCGCCTTCGAGGCACAGTAGGCGCCGGCAAATGGGGTGACCAGCACGCCGGAAACGCTGCCGATGTTCACCACCAGCCCCTTGGCCCGGCGCAACACCGGGAACAGTGCCTGGGTGACCCCGACGACAGCGAACACGTTGGTTTCGAACTGACGTTGCATGGCCGGTACGCCGCCATCCAGCAGCGGGCCCATGGCGCCGTAGCCGGCATTGTTGACCAACACATCGAGGCCACCGTGCTGCTGGTTGATCCGCTCGTTCAGTTGTTCCAGGGCCTGCCCGTCGTTGACGTCCAGTTGCACGGCGGTGAATCCGGCAGCGCTGAGTATCGCTACGTCTTCAACCTTGCGCGCCGTGGCCCAGACCTGATAACCCGCGGCCTTGAAGGCGTCGGCGAGGGCGCGGCCAATGCCGCTGGAACATCCGGTAATCAACGCAACAGGCATGGCGCATTCCTTGGGCAAAAGATGGGGGAGGGCAATCAGTTGGAAAAGCTACCGTGCAATCGCTCGGCGCGAAACTCCAGGCTCTGCGGGCGATAACCCGGGCGCAAGGGCGGCAGCGGCAGGCAATCTTGCCAGTTGGCGCCGGCCTGCAATTCGCCGGGGCCACGGTAGCGCGGTGCGTCGTAGGGGCTGTCGGCCAGGTTGATGGTGTCGCCAGGCGCATAGGCCGCGACTCGCCAGCGCAGTTCGAGCAGCGGCACGTCATTGTTATTCTTCAGGTTGAGCGACAGCGGTCGATCGGCGGGGCACTCTTGGGGGGCATAGCTGATGCGCAGTTCCAGGCGCTCCAATTGCCGAGTCTCGCGGCTTTCCTGCCAGAGCACCCACGCGGCGACCAGCCCCAGCCCGACGAATGCCGCCAGGGAGACCGGCAAGGCCTTGGCCGGGTAGCGCAACAGCAAAATGAGCCAGGTGATGACCAGCAAGACGCCGATAAGCATGGTGGAAGCCTCCGTGACCGTAGGCACATCCTACCGAAGGGCGCGGGCAATGTTGAAGCAATGATGCCTGCCATGACTCATTTGCAAAAAAAAGCCCCCACCCAACCCACTGCGGATAGGGGACGCAGTGGGCTGGATGGGGGCTTCTTGTACAGCTGATCGTTGCGGGTGTTATTGGGCGATGGTTTTTACCGACACACCACGTTCGATCGGGGTGGAGCGACCGTAGATGTCTTCGAAACGCTCGATGTCGTCTTCGCCCAGGTAGCTGCCGGACTGCACTTCGATGATTTCCAGCGGGATCTTGCCCGGGTTGCGCAGGCGGTGGACCGACGCGATCGGAATGTAAGTCGACTGGTTTTCGCAGAGCAGGAACACGTTCTCGTCGCAGGTCACCTCAGCGGTGCCGCTGACCACGATCCAGTGTTCGGCGCGGTGGTGGTGCATCTGCAGCGACAGGCACGCGCCCGGCTTGACCGAGATGTGCTTGACCTGGAAACGCCCGCCCATGTCCACCGAGTCATAGGAACCCCACGGACGATAGACTTCGCAGTGGTTCTGGGTCTCGGTACGGCCCTGGGCGTTGAGGGTATTGACCATCTGTTTGACGCCTTGGACCTTGTCCTTGTGGGCGATCATCATGGCGTCCTTGGTTTCGACCACCACGATGTTTTCCAGGCCGATCACCGACACCAGCTTGCCGTTGCCGTGGATCATGCAGTTGCGGCTATCCTGGACGACGACATCGCCCTTGGTGACGTTGCCATTGGCATCTTTCTCGTTGACTTCCCACAGCGACGCCCAGCAGCCGACATCGCTCCAGCCGGCCGACAGCGGTACGACGCAGGCACGCTGGGTCTTTTCCATCACGGCGTAGTCGATGGAATTGTCCGGGCAGCAGGCGAAAGTGGCTTCGTCGAAGGTGATGGTGTCGGCCGTCTGCTCACTGCGCTCCAGGGTCAGCAGGCAGGTGTCGTAGATGTCCGGATCGTGCTTTTTCAGCTCTTCGAGGAAGCGGCTGGCGCGGAACAGGAACATGCCGCTGTTCCAGAAATAACCGCCGGCTTCGACGAACTCGGTGGCACGCTTGACGTCGGGTTTTTCGACGAAGTGCGAAACGCGGCTCACGCCCTCGGGCAGCAGCGCATCGTTGGTCGACTTGATGTAGCCGTAGCCGGTTTCCGGTTTGGTGGCCGGTACGCCGAACAGCACCATTTCGCCACGCTCGGCGGCCACGGTGGCCAGGGCCAGGGCGCGTTGCAGGGCTTTCTGGTCATCGATCACATGGTCGGCCGGCAGCACCAGCATCAGCTCATCGCGGCCTTCGTTGACCAGCATCATGGCGGTCAGCGCCACGGCCGGTGCGGTGTTGCGCCCGAACGGCTCCATCAGGATGCGCTGGGCTTCGAGCTTACGGTTGGTCAATTGTTCGTTGACGATGAAACGGTGGTCTTTGTTGCAGACCACGATCGGCGTGTCCATGCCTTCGAACACCAGGCGCTCGAGGGTCTGCTGGAACAGGGTGTGTTCACCGGTCAGGGCCAGGAACTGTTTAGGGAATTGCTTGCGCGAAAGCGGCCAAAGACGTGAGCCACTACCACCTGACAAGATCACCGGAATCATGTTTGTTACTCCTTGAAGCGAAATGGTTGTTAGAGCTACTGCGTTCTGTCGTTTCACTCTCTTGTTGTTGTTCCAGGGGCAGCTGCAAGCTTCTAGCTTCAAGCGGCAAGCTTTTACTTGCAGCTTGAAGCTTGAGACTTGCCGCTGCTCTTATCGGGTCGACACAGGGCGTTTCACCCACACTGGCGACAGGCTGCTGCCCGAACCGGTGACGTACAGCACGGCCGCTTCGCCGCGCTCCAGGGCCACGGGCTTGAGGTCGCCGACTTTCTTGTCGCCTTCGAACAGCGCCAGGGATACTTTCACCGGGTTGATTTCACGTTCGCCACGGCCCTTGGCGGCCACGTTCGGCACCACTTCGGTCTTGCCGTCGGCGGTCTTGAGGGTCAGTGCCTTGTCGCTGAGGTTCTGCACGCGGACCAGGGACTTCTGCTTGTTCTTGAATGGCGGCTCTTCGATCAGTTGCGGCTGGCCGGTGGCGTTGTTGACCAAGGTGTAATAGTGATCGGAGGCCAGTTTCACCGGCACGGTCTGGCTGCCGACCTTGGCGCTGTAGTCGCCACCGGGCATGAAGCTGAAGTCGCTGCTGGCCAGGGGGGCGACGTCGCTGATGTTGGTGCTGCCGACGGTGGCGCTGACTTCGGCGTTGCTGGCGTTGTACACCCGCACGAAGCTTGAGCCTTTTGGCGCGACCGGACCGTAGAGGGCCGAGTCACCGGCGAAGGCCGAGAAGGAAAGGGCGCTCATGCTGGCGACCAGGGCAACGGCCTTGAAGGAGCGAGCAGCGAGACGGCGAGGAGTAGTGTTGAAAGTCATGGTGGACCTCTCTTTCAGTTTTGCGCCCGGTCGGGCGTCTCGGATTGTGTGTTAGCAGCTACGTTCTGTTGGCGGGCGCCGGCTTGCTTGAGTTCGGCGACCCACTGCGGATCGGCGTCGCCGATCTCGTTGTTCACGGGCAGATAACGTTCAGGGAACTCCCAGATCAGCACCTGTGGCGGGCTGTTCTTGAAGGCGTCGCTCTTGAGGTAGCTGAGCATCGGCAGAATCGGGCCATGGCCGTCTTCGGCGTAGTTGACGACGTCGCTGTGCAAGGCTTGCTTGAGTGCCCCGACGAAGTTCCAGTTAGGGTTGGCGCTGTAGCTGGTGCCGATCAGGGCCACGGGCACCTGGGCATCGGCGAACAGCGCGTCATCGCTGGCCGGCTGGTCGTCAGCTTCGCGGGTGTTGCGCTTGACCAGCGGCTCCTGGGCCGGCATCAGGTTTTCGAACAGCGGATCCAGCGGCAGGAACTGACGCAGGTCGCCCTTGTGAATGATTTTCTCCGCAGGCTCGGTGACGAAACGCTGGGGCTCACCGTTCAGTGGTGTGCGTTCGGCAATGGCCTTGGCCAGATGTTCCGCAGCAATTTGTGCGCCTTCCGGTGTCCAGTGGGTGTCGGTGCGCAGGAACACTTGCTGGCCGCTTTGCTTGGCCTGTTGCAGCGGGCCGAGCAGATCAGGGGCGAGGATCTTGTCCGTCGCCACGCGGGCATGGAAGTCCTGGTACAGGTTGGCGTGAATGCTCGACGGCTTCACTTCACCCAGGTGCTCGGGATACAGGCGCGCCTTGGCCGGCACGATCGCCATGACCAGGGTGATGCCTTGTTCCTTGAGCTTCTGGCGCACGCCTTCGATCAGCGCGTAGTTGCCTTGCAGGTTCTGATCTTCGTTGACGATCGGGTTGAACTCTTCGTCGCTGTACAGCCACTGGTCGCGGCCCAGGACCACGCCTTTGCGGCCTTCGTTGAACAGCTTGTAGTCCAGCGCCGCCCAGATGTTGGTGCCCAGGCGCTTGATCGGAAACTCTTCGTCATAGTGCGTTTCCACGGCCTTGGCCCAGCGTCCGTTGAGCACGGTCGCGTCGGGGTTGGTGGCGAAGCCGAAAAAGCTGCGCATCGACCACAGGCCCAGTGCTGTCAAAATCAGCATGAACAGTGCGACGTAAAAGATGCGTAATGAGCGGGTCATGTTCAGATCCCTCAGAACTGGAAGTAAAGGAACGGCGAGAAGCTTTGCGCCGAGAGTTTGAGAATCGAGGCAATGAACAGCAGCAGCACCAGGGCGCGCATCACGTAGCGTGACCAGTCCACGGTCCAGTAGGCCGGTTGCACTTGGGCCTCGACGCCGACGGTGTAGCCCGGCTCGTGGATCGCCGCTGGGTTGTCACCCGGCACGGCCTTGATCATTCCCGGTTGCGCGGTGGCCGGGCCGTTGGCTTCGGTATTGACCTCAGGCTTGGCCTTGACCGGCGGACGGTTGGTGTAGAAGTCCCGCAGGCCGAAGAAGGCGAGAGTGGCGTAGGCCACCACCAGCGTGGCGATCTGCAGGCCGGTGAGGTTGGCGCGGGTCAGTTCCGACAGCGACCAGTCACCGAAGCTGAACATCGCGCTGTACATGCGACCGGCCACGTGCAGGTTCTCGGCACGGAAGATCACCCAGCCCATCACCACCAGCAGGAAAGTCAGTGCCCAACGGATCGGGTTGATGCTGCGTGGCGTGGTGTTGATGCCCACCGCTTTTTCGATGGCCAGCCACATGCCGTGCCATGCACCCCAGATCACGTAGGTGATGTTCGCGCCGTGCCACAGACCACCAAGCAACATGGTCAGGAACAGGTTGCGATAGGTCATCAACGTGCCTTTGCGGTTACCGCCCAGGGTGATGTAGAGGTAGTCGCGCAGCCAAGTCGACAGGCTGATGTGCCAGCGGCGCCAGAACTCGGTGATCGATTGGCTGATGTAGGGCTGCTTGAAGTTTTCCATGAAACGGAAACCCATCATCAGGCCCAGGCCGATGGCCATGTCGCTGTAGCCGGAGAAGTCGAAGTACAGCTGCGCGGTGTAGGCCAGGGCGCCGAGCCAGGCATCGCCCGTGGTCGGGTTCTGCAAGGCGAAGCAATGGTCGGCCACCACCGCCAGGGTGTCGGCAATGAACACTTTCTTGATGAAGCCCTGCATGAAGCGGGTGCAGCCTTCGGAGAACTTGTCCAGCGTGTGGGTGCGGTTGTTGAACTGGTCGGCCAAGTCGCGGAAACGCAACACGGGGCCGGCGATCAGGTGCGGGAAGATCGCCACGAATGCCGCGAAGTCGATCAGGTTGCGAGTCGCCGGGGTGTCACCGCGATAGACGTCGATGATGTAGCTGATGGACTCGAAGATGTAGAACGAGATCCCGATCGGCAACAGCACGTGGGTCAGGATGAACGGGTTCAGACCAAAGCCGGTGATGATCGCATTCAGGCTGTCCACGCCGAAGTTGGCGTATTTGAAATAGCCCAGGATGGCCAAGTCCACGCCCACGCCGAGCAACAGCCAGCGCTGGGCCGGTTTGGTGCGCACGCCGGCGGCGCCGACTTTCAGGCCGATCCAGTAGTTCCACAGGGTCACGCCGGCGAACAGCGCGAGGAAGTCCACCCGCCACCAGGCATAGAACACGTAGCTGGCGATCAGCAGCAGCAGGTTGCGATAGCGTTGCCCGCTCAAGTAGTACAAGCCGAGAAAGATCGGCAGGAACAGGAACAGGAACACGTTGGATGAAAATACCATCCCGATCTCTCCATGTTGAATCAACAGTCAAGGGCCAGAGCCCCCCCAAACCCCCCCATCAAAACCGGGGGGTTTATTACATTTCAGTCGCCACGATTACTGTGGGAGCAAGGCTTGCCCGCGATGAACGATGACTCGATCCATTCAGTGCCCCCGCGTCATGGCTATCGCGGGCAAGCCTTGCTCCCACAGGTCCCCTGCCAGGCAAGGGATCTGACGTCAGCTACCTTTTTCGCCTTTGTCCCGCGAAGGGTCATACACCCGGGTCAAGTCCCCGCCGAGGCGGAAGGTCTTGAACGGTTGCATTTCGTGCTTGCGTTCCAGCACGTCCTCCGAGCAGGTGTAGAGGCTGCAGAACGGTTCGAGCCAGGCGAATTTCGAATCGACCTTCAGGTCTTTCATGTCCTGCTCTTCGCCGTTCTTTTCTTCGAAGATGTCCGGGTCTTTCACCCCGGCCAGCACCCGGTCACCCAGGCGCTTGAGTGCACCGTTGTTTTCCTGGCGCAGGTCGACACCGTTGACCTGGGCGAAACTGGCGATCATCGCCAATGGCGGCAGGGCATAGTTGTGGTAGGACAGGGCCCGTTGCTTGCGCTTGAGTTCGTTGGGCAGGAAACCGTCGGCATCGACCTGGTTGACGCCGACCTTGTATTCCTTCACGGCCCAGTCGAACAGGTCGCGGCGGTTGGTGGCCACGGAGGTGGCCATCACCGACCAGGCAGCCCAGTAGGAATGGTTGTTGGTCTTGTCCAGCGGTAGATTGTCCCAATCGCTGACCACCTGGTCGGCCATCCGGCTGAACCAGCCTTCGATCAGTTGCGCCTGCTCCGGGTGATTGGCCAACGGGCGCGACTCGGAGAACTTCAGGCGCACATAGGCCGAAGCCATGCTGCCCAACGCCCATTTGCGCATGGACTTGCCGGTGTGGTTGAAGTCCTTGGACATCAACGCATCAGCCTGGGCCCAGGCGGTCAGCCAGTTCAGCGTGCATTCCAGTTGCTCGGGGCGGCCGTCACGCATGAACTGCATCACTTGCTTACTGACGCCACGCTCGATCTTGGTGATGTCGGCGGTGCTGTCGCGGAAGGCTTTTTCCGATTGCACGTTCAGCGTCGCGCGGGCCTTGTCGGAGCCCTCGTACTTGCTGCGAAATTGCAGGGACCCGGTGTAGGGCGTCGGCGTGGCATCGCAGCCTTTGGCCGCTTCGCCGGCCTTGACCTTCTCGATCGGTGCGAAGTACCCCTGTGGCGGGCGCAGCGGGGCCGCCGCCTGCGTGGCCCCGGCGAACATCGCCAGGGTCAGCAGGGAAGGCGCCAGCAGCGTTTTCAACGTTCGGGTACGCGTGGTACTGGTCATGAGACGAGACCTCATTGTCCGATTTGGGCCGTTTGTTGCTCGGCTTGCGGAGATGCGTTGCGTTTGCAGACTTTCGCTTCCACTTGCAGTGGTTCCTTGCCGGCTTCAGGCCCTTGGACTTCTAAAGCCAAGAGGTTCTGGGAGGCCCAGTCCTCGTCGGTGCGCAATTGGAAGGCGAAACGTCCGTCGGTTTCGGAGGTGTTCGGTTTTTCGATCTTGATGTCCTCGTGGCGCCCATTCATGTACCAGAGGGTGGCTTGCAAGGTTTTCACCGAGGTGTCGGCGAAGCGGATGTCGACCTGGTGGCTGCCGTTACGCAGATCCATGTTCTGGCTGTTGACCATCAATTCGTTCTTGCCCGGCTTGAGCGTGGCCTTGCTGCTCATCAGTGCCGGCTTGCCTTCGCAACCGTTGTTGTCCAGCAGCGCCATCATCTGGCGGTAGATGGTTTCCTGGTCCAGGCGATACAGCGGCGAGAATTCCCAGATGAGGATCTTCGGCGGGTTCTTCTGGAACTCTTCGCTGCCCAGGTACTGGATCATCGCGCCTTCTAAACCGCCGCCCGGGAACGCCACGTTAAGGATGTCGGCGCCGATGGCTTCCTGCAGGAAGCCGGCGAAGTTGTAGTTCTTGCCGCTGTGACTGGTGCCCACGAGGGTGATTTGCGGGTTGCCCGAATCGCCGAACAGGTCGCCATCGCCAGCCTCGCCCTTGGGCTCGGTGGTGAACTGGTCCATGTACTGGATCGCGTAGCTGGTGCCGCACAGCTGCCCGGCCATGTTGTGCAGGGTGCCGGTCTTGCCCATGCGGCCGGACTTCTTGGTCTCGAACTCACGCTTGGGGATGTCAGCGAAGGCCGGGATCTGCTTGACCTTCTCGGCCACGACCTTGGCGGTGCGCTGGGCGCCGTATGGGGTCCAGTGCTGGTCGCCACGGAAATAGAAATCGTGGGCCGGCAGGGTTTCGGGCAGGTTCT
Organism: Pseudomonas sp. OA65; assembly: GCF_017498305.1. Lineage (NCBI taxonomy): Bacteria > Pseudomonadati > Pseudomonadota > Gammaproteobacteria > Pseudomonadales > Pseudomonadaceae > Pseudomonas > Pseudomonas sp. OA65. Next base: position 55,666 of record NZ_JAGDEZ010000009.1, on the reverse strand, counting down.
CGTTGGTCAGCGGCGAGAGGTCCGGCACGACGTAACCCATCTGGGCGAAACGGCCGAGCATGGATTTGTAGTTGGCCAGGGCTTTCTCATAGTCGAAAGCGGCTTTTTCCTGCGGATTGAGTTTGTTGCGGTTCACCAGGCCACGGGTCGGCTGGTAGACGAGCACCAGCTCGACGCCTTTTTTCTTGAACGCATCGTGCAACTGCTGCAGGCGCTTGTAGCCGGCCGGGGTGGTGTTGAATTCGGTGCGCAGGTCTTCCTGGGTCCGGAACAGCCAATCGCCCTGGGCTTGTACCAGCGTGGTGAAGTTCTGCTGGTAGCGCGTGGTGTAGTTCTTCGCGTCATGGGCAGCCGGGCACAGGTTGCAGCACGGTTCGGCGGTGAAGCTCGGTGCCTTGATTTCATCGGCGCGCGCGCCGCTTGCAGCGGCGAGAATGCCGGCAGTCAGGGCGGACAGGCCCAAAAGTTTGATCATCTGTGGGTTCATAAAGGTCATCCTCAGTCCCGCATTTCGGTCTGGCGTTCGACAGGGTCGATCAGCACGGCTTTCTGCTGGCGCACCAACAGGTCGAGAATTTCATCCTGGCGCTCGCCAAGGATCCCCGTGAAACTGATGCCGCTGGATTTGGTCGGCGCGAGCATGGACACGCGGTACAGCTCAACGCTCAGGGGCGAGTCGATGGACAACGGGCCGCTGCCATTGGCGGCGAGTTCACCACCCACCACGATCAACGACACTTCGGTATCGAACGGGTCGAGCTTGATGTCCCGGTCGGTGTCCGACAGGTCTTTGATGTGGCCGTAGAGACCGGTCAGGCCGTTGGCCATGGACACGTTTTCGTAAAGGCGGATATTCACGCTGTTACGAATCCGGATGCCGTGGCGGCGGTTGCTGATCACTTTGTTGCCCCACAGCAGGTTGTCACCACTCTCGTAAAGCGTGATGCCGTCGGTGTGGTTCTTGTAGATCTCGTTGTAGGCGATCAGGTTGTTCACGCTGTTACGGTCGATCACCAGGCCCGAGAGTTTGTTGTCGTAGCTGCGGTTGTTGAAAATGAAGCTGTCGTTGACCTCACGGGAAATAATGATCCCGTGCTTCTTCTTGGTCCCGTAGACGGTGTTGTCGGCAATGATCAGCCGATGGGAACGGTCGTGGGGGTCGATGCCGTAGACGATGTTGTCCTTGTAGGTATTGCCCTTGACCACGAAGTCGTTGGTTTCGTAGCAGTAGAAGCCGTACCACATGTCCGAGAACTCGGAACCGATGATCCAACCGGTCGGTTCCGGGCGCTTGAGGACCTTGGCCATGTTCGGCGTGTACTGGGAAATACTCACCCCGTACGACTTACTGTTGGCATAGCCGAAACTCGCCATCTTGCTGTTGACGATGTAGGTCTCGGTGCCGCCCCAGGACAGCAGGAACGGACGGAATTCATTGGGCGAGCGGAACGTGGCAGGGCCGTTTTCCTTTTCGCGCCATCCGGTGACCTTGGTGTCGCGGATGAACATCCGGCCATCGTTGATCAGGAACGCGCCGCCCTCCTGGGACAGGCGCAATTCCTGGGTTTGCTTGTCGATTTCGAGGATGCCTTTCTGGCCGACCACGATCGGAATCTTCGCCAGGTACACACCTGGCGAGGTTTCGATGACGTATTTGGGGACTTTCTTGGCCAAGTCCTTGAGGTTCATGTAGCCGTCGTCAAGGAAGACGGCCTGTGGGATGCCGCGCTGGCGCACCACCCACTCGGCCATCTTGTTGTCGCCGCCGATGAAATCCTTCAAGGCGTTTTCCTGCATCATCCGGCGCACGCTGATCTTGCCGGGCTTGCTGCGCACGATCTTGGCCGCGACCGCTTCGGCCGTATAGCCTTTGAGGTCGGGCAGGGTCGGCGCGGCCAGCTCCAGCGGCGCGGTCGGCGCGCTGCTGACGGTGTAGGTCTTGGCTTGTTGCAGTTCCTTGGCCACGTTGCCCGGCTTGACCACCGGTTCAACGTTGGCGAACGCCGGCGAGCCGGCCAGCAGCATCGCTGCGACCAACAGGCTGATCGAACCTTTCATCGCCTGGCTGTTCCTGAGGTAGCGGTTCATATCGGGCACTCCCATGGCCATTCGCATCAGAAGCGCCAGATCACGTCGACAAAGGCGCGATGCATGTACGAATCGACCTCTTTGCCGTAGGCGTCGCCTGGCTTGAACACGCCGCCACGAAAGCGCACCAGCGCCGACGGCTCATCAATGGACTGACTCAGCGCGGCCGGCAGCAGGCCTTGCTTGAAGTACTTGGTGACGACCAGGTCGACTTCCTGGCCCAGGTCCTTGTCGCCATCACGCAGCGGCAGGGTCGAGGTGGACAGGATCGCGCCGGTCACGTCGTCGGTGTTGTTTTCCACGGCGTTGATGCCGTTGCTGCCCACCGGCTTGTTGCCGTCCACGCGCCAGAACTTGTGGTACACCAGGCTTGCGTCGTATTCGTCACGCAGTTGCCAGGAACCGAACAGGCTGGCGCTCTGGGTGTTGGCCATTTCGCCGCGGAACGCTTCGCCGAAACGGTGCACGCGCGAGCGGGTGCCGGTGAAGTTCGAGCGGTTGCTTTGCAGGCCGTTCTGCTCGTAGTCCTCGCTGGCACGGGCATAGGCCGCACCGACTTGCCATTGCGGGTCCAGACGCAGGCGGATACCCAGGTCGGTGGCCCAGCCGTCGACGTCATCGCTGTGCTTGGCTTCTGTTGGGCGGGTGCCGTCGGCGTTGAGCGGGTTGACGGTGTCACGATCGCCGGTCATGCCGGTGATGCTCGCCCAGTAGTTGACGGTGTTGGTATTGCGCCAGTTGTAGGCGTCGCTGTTGGCTTCCAGGCCCAGCCAGGTCAAGTCACCGTTTTCGGTCTTGTCCAGGGTGTCGGTGGCTTCGCCCGGGGTCGGGTAATCGAGGCTGCCATTGTCATGGCTGTGATGGGCACGGATACCGGCCCACTGGCCTGGCATCCACTGGTAACCCACGTCGCCATAGACGTGCAGGCGATCCTTGTCCTTGGGGGACAATTCCTTGAGGTCGGTGCGGTATTCGCTGAAGCGTTCGGCCACGCCGAGGTTGGCCCGCAGCAAGGTGGTGTCGAAGGTCCAGTTCAGGGCTTCGATGTTGGTGTCGCGCCATTGGCCGTCGTCGTTGCGCAGGCGCTGGCGACCGAACTTCAACTGCTCGCCCGGGTAAGGGGTCAGGCCACGGTAGCCAATCCAGAACTCGCGCATGGCCAGGTAGCTTTTCTTGGCTTCGCGATCGCCGCTGTCGGTTTGTTGGGTGCTGCCATCGGACTGCTGCAGGGTGTCGGTCTCGATGATGTCGCTGGACGTCACGGCCTGGGCCATGGCGTAGGCGCTCCAGGCGCCGCTTTCGCTTTCACCGTAGACCCACGGACGCAGGTCCAGGCCGACACCATTGACGTCGCCACCGCTCTGGGTGCCAAGGTCGCGGTCGTCTTCGGACTGGCCGGTGATCTTCACTTCCAGGCCGAAGTTCTTGGTGTCGGTCAGGGCCGCCAGGGTCGGGCTGGACCACAACAGGGCAAACGACAGGCCAATACCAGCCTGTACAAAAGGATTGAGCTTCAAAAGCTTCATAGAGGTTCCTCGCCGTCATCTTCTTTTAGGGCTTGCAGTTCAAGCGTATCGGGGCTCATTGCGCCGCGAATGGCCTGCTCTTGTTGTAGCAGGCGTTGCGCTTGTGCAAGTTGTTCCGGCGGTAATTGTGCTTCGAGGGTTTGGGCAAGCTCGGTGGCTTGCGGGGTGTTCTGCGCCTTGGCCAACTGGCTGAACACATACGCGTTGACCGGGTTGGGCTTGGTGCCCTTGCCCTGGGAGAACAGCTGGGCAATGGCATAGTCGGCGCTGTTCTGGCCGTTGCGGGCGGCCTTGAGCAGGTGGTCCAGGGCTTTTTGCGAGTACACCTTGCCCAGGTAACCGCGGCGATAGATCTGGCCGAGGTAATAGTCGGCGGCCACTTCGCGGCCCACGGCTTTCTGGAAATGCGCCTCGGCGACCTTGGCATCGGCCGGGACCCACTTGCCTTCGTAATACAGCTTGCCCAGCAACAGCTCGGCACGAGGCTGGTCGGCGGCGCGGCCGTTTTCCAGGTATTGCATCATCTTGTCGACGTCACCCAGTTCCGGGAAGTCGTAGAGCAGTTGCGCCAGGCTGACCCACGCTGCGGGGTAGCCAGGGGCGATGCCTTCGAGCAGCGATTGGGCGGTCTTTTCATCGGTCTTGCCCAGGCTGGCATCGGCCAGGACGCGGGCGACGCTGTCCACGCGCTGGGCGGAAACGACGCCACGGGCGTGGCCGTCCTGCATTTGCTTGAGCAATTCGGCCTGCTGTTCCGGCTGGCCGCGTTTCTGATAGACCGTGGCCAGTTCGACGTAGCAGATGTCCGTGGTCGCCAGCGCGGCCTTGCAGACCTTCTCGACTTCGTCCAGGTGCTGGTCGTAGGTGCCCTGGGTGCGGTAGAGCAGGATCTGCGCCAGGCCCGCTTCCGGATAACCGGCGCCGCGCCATTGGCTGATCTGCTGCTGGGCGTTGACGTTCGGGAAGCTGTGGGGATATTGCAGGTACAGCATCGCCAGCGGGATCAGGGTGTTGCCTTCACCGTTGGCGAAGGCTTTCTTCAACAGGCCTTCGGCTTCGTGTTTTTCCGCTTCGGTGGAACCGGGCTTGGCCACCAGCAGGCGACCCAGGCGCGCCTGGGCCCGTGGCGAGATGTCGGCCGCGGCGCGGTAAGTCGCCTCGGCTTTTTTCATCTGCTCGGGGTCGCGGCTGTCCACCTGGATATCGGCCAGGCCGACCTGGGCTTCGCTGTAGCCCAGGTCTGCCAGTTGCTGGTAGTTCTGCTGCGCCAACGCCGTGTCGCCGCGCTTGAGGGCTTCGTTGGCCAGGCGTTGATCGGGCAGGCCGGCGCAACCGCTAAGACTGACTGCCAGCGCCAGTGCACACAACGCATATCCTGTGTGGGAGCGAGCCTGCTCGCGATGCGGGCCGCTCGGTGTACCAGACAGACCGCGTCGATCCCATCGCGAGCAGGCTCGCTCCCACAGGGAATGCGGTGCATTGTTGTTTTGTGGAGTGATCACGGGCATATCCTCGACTTAAATACCGACGGCCATGGCTTTGTCGATCAGCCAGTTCAGGTTCGGGCCACGGTCGCTGGTGACTTCTACCGGACGGCCGGCCAGCGCGCTGTCCAGGGGTTCGTCAGGTTGGATCAACACACGGATATCGGAGGACAGGTCGGCGCTTTTCAGGCTGGTGCTGCTGACGATCTTGCCGGTACGGGTGGTGTCTTCGCCGGCGACCTGGAAGCTGACCGCAGTGCCTGGGCGCACGTCGCCGAACTGGCGATAGGAGAATCGCGCTTCGACGTTAGCTTCGGTGCCCCGTGGGACCAGTTGGAAAATCACGTCGCCCTTGCTGGCGTATTGCCCGTTGGCGACCAATTGCTGGGCCACGATGCAGTCGCACGGGGAGGTCAGGGTGCCGGTCATTTGCTTGCCGAACAGCTCCTCGACCTTGGACGGCTGCAACTGGTTGTCATCCAGGTGACCCTTGAGCACATCGAGCATGCTGGTGCTGAAGGTCGCCAGTGGGGCGCCCTTGGCGGCCGCGCCGTCGGCCTTGACCAGGCTCTGCACGGTGCCGTCGCGCGGCATGGTGATCGCCATGCCCGGTACATTCACCAGGCCTGCCTGGGCGTGGCTGACGAAGTACATGCCATACACCGACTTGAAGATGAAACCGAACGCCGCCAGGCCAACGATGAAGATCCCGAGGCTGAAGGTCACGGCGCGCAGGCGACCGAAGGCGCTCATGCCGCCGTTGTCGTCTTTCTGCTTGCGAGCCTTGGTGAAGTTATCGCGCTGCAGGGTCGCCAGCACGTCGCCGACACCGACGATGTCGCCGGCCAGGTGCGAGGTGATGATGTGACGCAGTGTCGAGATGTCCCGCGGCTCCAGGTTCTGGAATTGGCAACCGGTACGGCCGGTCTCGCGGTCGTAGGAGCGGATCTGCAATTCCACGTCCATGGCCAGGCCAAGGTTGTCGATGACGAATTGCAGGCGAGCCTTGTAGGTCTCGCCAACCTTCAGCGGCAGTTGGCCGGCGTTGAAGCACAGCCCACCGGCGGACAGGTCCAGGACCTTGACTTCCATGGGCGTGCGGTCGGGCCCGAAGAAGCGCAGCTTGGCCGGGATTTTGACCCGGGCGTGTTGGCGCTGGGCTTCGGATTCATGGACTACGTTGACATTCACGGCGGTGTTCATAGGGGCGATTTCCTAGTTAATTCATTCAAGTCCGGTCAGACCATCGTCAGCAGCACGGCGACAAAAATGCTGCCGGCGGAGAAGGTCATGGTCCGAGACGACCAAGTGTTGAACCAACGTTGAAAGCTGGCGAGATCACGGGTCAGGTGGGTGGGCTGGCGAGTCCAGGACTGCTGGTCGAGGCGGAAGAACACGTAGATCTTCACCAGGGCACCGACGATCTGGTTGTAATAGAGAATCGCCGGGTAGGCAGGGCCGATCTTGTGTCCGGAGCACGACAGCAGCAGGGTCAGCAGCAACCGGGTGATGCCGATCCACAGCAGGTACACCAGGATGAACGCGGTGCCGTACTTGAAGCTGGCGATCAGTGCCACGGTCAGGCCCAGCAGCGAGGTCCACATCGACACCCGTTGGTCGAACAGCACCACCGAGGTGAACAGGCCCAGACGCCGCATGCCCAGGCCCAAAGCCCGGGAGTTCTGCCGCAGGTTGTTGCCGTACCAGCGGAACATCAGCTTGCGGCTGGCCTTGATGAAGCTCTTCTCCGGCGGATGCTCGACGGTGTTGATCGCAGCATCGGGCACGTAGAACGTGTCGTAGCCCAGGCGCATCAGGCTGAACCAGCTCGACTTGTCATCGCCAGTCAGGAACTTGAAGCGGCCCAGGCGCCAGTGTTGCAGCGAGTCGCTTTCCACATCGGCGATGAAGTCCGGGTTGGTGACCACGGTCGCGCGGAACACCGACATGCGCCCGGTCATGGTCAGCACGCGCTTGGACAAGGCCATGGAGCACATGTTGATGTGGCGCTGGGCGAAGCGCAGCTTGTGCCACTCGCTCATGATGTAGCCGCCGCGCACTTCGCAGAACTCGTTGGTGGTCAGGCCGCCGACATTGCCGAACAGCTGGAACCACGGCACGGTCTTGCGCACGACGCCTTCGGCGAGCACGGTATCGCCGTCGATCACCGCCACCACGGCGCGGTCGTCCGGCAGGTGGCGGGAGATGGCGCGGAACCCGAAGGCCAGGCCGTCACGCTTACCGGTGCCGGGAATGCGCACGAAGTCCAGTTTGACCCGCGCAGGCGGGTTCATGCGGGCCCAGAGGCTCTTGACCAGCAGTTCGTCGGACATTTCCACGATGGAGCAGACCACGGTGGTGGGCAGCCCGCAGTCGATGGCCTCGCGAATGACCGAGCTATAGACTTGGGCAGTGGTCAGCGCGTCGATCCGGAAGCTGGTGACCATCAGGTACACGTGGGACGGATCCGCCGCCTTGCCCAGCTTGCGGACCTTGCGGCGCAGGTGTGGGTAGACGATGTACAGGAAGATCATGCCGCGCACGAAATGCGTCGCTCCCATGGAGTAACGCCAGATGCCCACGGCGCCGATCAGGAAGATGAAATCCTTGGATTCGGAGTCGAACGTGGACGTGGGCAGCGCCATGGCGATGCCCATCAATAAACTCATGTAAAACAGCCAACCGGCGGCCTGAAGCAGGCCGTGCTTTAGCCTGTGCATAATCGGTATCCTAAAGTCAGTTGCAAGCTTCAAGCTTCAAGCTTCAAGCACAAACCAAAGCTCAAGCGAATGAGCTTTAGCTTGAGGCTTGACGCTTGAAGCTTGCGGCTGCCTTACCAGCAGATGCCTTCGGTCCGGCCACTCGGGTTGGTGGCCTTGGACATGAAGCCGACCAGGTCGATGACCTGCTTGCCTTCCGGTACGTTCTCGGTCAGCGCGCGGAACTTCTCGTCGCGGTTACCCAGGATGATGATGTCGGAGCTGTCGATCACCGAGTCGAAGTCGGCGTTGAGCAAGGACGAGACGTGAGGAATCTTCGACTCGATGTAATCCTTGTTCGCACCGTGGACGCGGGCGTATTCGACGTTGCTGTCGTAGATCTTCAGGTCGAAGCCCTTGCCGATCAGCATTTCCGCCAGTTCTACCAACGGGCTTTCACGCAGGTCGTCGGTGCCGGCCTTGAAGCTCAGGCCCAGCAGGGCGACTTTGCGCTTGTCGTGGCTGGAAACGATGTCGAAGGCGTTCTGCACCTGGGACTCGTTGCTGCGCATCAGCGAGTTGAGCAGCGGCGCTTCCACGTCCAGGGAACCGGCGCGGTAGGTCAGGGCGCGAACATCTTTCGGCAGGCACGAGCCGCCGAAAGCGAAGCCTGGACGCATGTAGTACTGGGACAGGTTCAGGGTCTTGTCCTGGCAGACCACGTCCATCACTTCACGACCGTCGACGCCGACGGCCTTGGCGATGTTGCCGATCTCGTTGGCGAAGGTCACCTTGGTGGCGTGCCATACGTTGCAGGTGTACTTGATCATCTCGGCGACAGCGATGTCCTTGCGGATGATCGGCGCGTCGAGCTCTTCGTACAGCGACTGCAGAACGTCACCGGAAGCGGTGTCGAACTCACCGATCACGGTCATTGGCGGCTGGTCGTAGTCCTTGATCGCGGTGCTTTCGCGCAGGAACTCAGGGTTGACCGCGACACCGAAATCGACGCCGGCTTTCTTGCCGGAGCAGTCTTCCAGGATCGGGATGACAACGTTTGCCACGGTGCCCGGCAATACGGTGCTGCGAACCACGATGGTGTGGCGGGTGGTCTTGTCACGCAGGACAAAACCGATCTCGCGGCACACGGCCTCGATGTAGTTCAGTTCCAGGTCGCCGTTCTTCTTGCTCGGTGTACCGACGCAAATCATCGACAGGTCAGTATCACGAATGGCTTCGGCGAAGTTGGTTGTACCGCGCAGTCGGCCTGTTTGAATGCCTTGCGCCAATAGCTCGCCAAGACCAGGTTCAACGATCGGCGATTTGCCCGCGTTGATCATGTCGATTTTGTCTTTGGCGACATCTACGCCAACTACATCATGGCCCCGTGCAGACAGGCAACCGGCACATACTGCACCGACGTAACCCAAACCAAATATGCTAATGCGCATCGCATTTACCTCTGTTTTTCACGCCATTGAATGGCCGGAGTTAATAGTGTTCAGCGGTCATCGTGCACTCGGAAGTGTGGAATGCAGGCGCCACAGTGCCGTGTGCAGGCATACTAAGTTCCGAGTGTCTAAATAATTGCACTCAAGTTGTGCGCAAAGCGGCCTAGTTGTTATGACCTGCCCTGTTATGCAGCCAGTCCTCGTTGTCGGGAACGCTCGTGCAAAGGTTCTTTACTTCCGATCCCTGGCAAAAAGCCCACAAAATCAGAAGCTTGTGTGCTCGGGTGAGCACGTTATAGGGGCGCAGCCTTGGCCTTGTAGGGGATAGTAATGGTGCGTTATCTCCCATCCTTTAAGGGTGGATCCAATTAGACGACCGTTTCGCTAAGTTGTCGTGACAACTTGGTTAATCCGTTCGACGTCCTGTGTAAGTTATCTCCTACAGATCTGCGAAGAATCGTTACGGGTGGTATGAGCCGTGCAATTTCACATAGTTCCGATCCGCTCATCGCGATTTTCGAAATTTTTCGAAATATTATCGAAGATGGCACTGCTCTCAAGATGATGGCACTTGCCATTTTGGCCTTTATAAATGGGGAGTTAACAAGCCGAGATATTTTTGTGCCACTACCGATGAAAAAAATCGGTGCCACTACGCAAAAAACTGACGAGTGTCGAGTGAAAGAAAAGTTAGCGGGGGAGTGGGGCGATTTATTGGCGCCATGAAACTGGCGAAACAGGTGAGGAACTAAGATGACAGATCGGGGCTTGATCGAAGCCCCCGATCAGAGAGCGATATAAAGTGATGCTTTATTCGGGGGCGTGATCGCGCAGGAACACTAATTTGTTCTGGCTCGACTGTTGTGCGTTGAAACGGTAGCCCTGTACATCGAATTGGCTGAGTGCCGCAGGGTCGTTGATCCGTTCCTCGATCACGAAACGACTCATCAGGCCCCGGGCTTTCTTGGCGTAGAAGCTGATGATTTTGTACTGGCCATTTTTCAGGTCGCGGAATTCGGTATCGATGACGCGCGCTTTCAGTGCGCTGCGCTTGACCGCCGAGAAGTATTCGTTGGACGCCAGGTTCAGCAGTACGTCGTCGCCCTGGTCGGCCAGGGCTTCGTTCAGCCATTCGCTGATGCGCGTGCCCCAGAAGGCATACAGGTCCTTGCCCCGGGCATTGGCCAGCTTCGTGCCCATTTCCAGGCGATAGGGTTGCATCAGGTCCAGTGGCCGCAGCAGACCATAGAGGCCGGAGAGCATGCGCAAGTGTTGCTGGGCATAGTCGAAATCGGCTTCGCCAAGGCTTTGCGCATCGAGGCCGGTGTACACGTCGCCCTTGAACGCCAGCAGCGCCTGCTTGGCATTGGCCGGGGTGAACGCCGGTGTCCAGCTGCCGAATCGCGCGGCATTGAGGCCGCCGATCTTGTCGGAGACGTGCATCAGCTCGCTGATCTGTGCCGGCGAGAATTCGCGCAGCTGTTCGATCAGTTCCTGGGAGTGATCCAGGTACTGCGGCTGAGTGAAACGCGCGGTGGCCGGCGGCGTTTCGTAATCGAGGGTCTTGGCGGGGGAAATCACCATCAGCATGCAATCGTCTCCTTGAAGGTGCGGCGATTCTAGGGGGTTGTCCGGGTGGACTCCAGCTATTGGGGTGATAGGTGATCGGTGGTGGTGGTGGTGGTGGTGGTGGTGCTTTTGTGGCGAGGGAGCTGTGGGAGCAAAGCTTGCTCGCGATGAACGATGACGCAATCTTGCAGATGGACCTTGTCGCCTGCATCGCGAGCAAGCTTTGCTCCCACAGGTCTGCTCCCAAGTCCACTGACCGCAAGGGGATTACATCAGGATCAGCTATCATGCCGCGCGGGTTTCGTTATGGAGACATCCCTTTTGCGCATTGCCCTTCTGTTATCAGCCTGGTTGTTGTGCCTGGGCGCCAGTGCCGCGCCCAACGACGTCGCGACCCTGGACCGCAGCACGTGGCCGGAACAACTCACCAGCCCGACACTGTTCGATGTGGCCTCGCGGGCCGAGATCCTGATGTTCGCCCGGGGCCTGCTGGACGTCGATGCCATGGACGAAGTCGCGCTCAAGCAATACTTGGGGTTGCGCACGGTCAACATGGCCGCGGTCGACGCGCTTCGCGCACGGCTGTGGCAGCGGCTCCTGACCAATTACAACTTTGCCCAGCGCAGTTGCGATCAGGATGCTTCTTTTTGTTACCTGGTCGAGGACATGGCCACTCTGCGGGAAGAGGCCCGCAGGTTCCATCTGGATGACAACTCTTACTACATCAAATGGGCGGCGCCGAGCCAGATTTTCCATACTCAATACCGCGATGAACTGCTGCGTAAAGCCGCGCTTTTTCCGCAAACAAGCAGTGAAGTTGCGCGTTTCGGCGATTACGAGCGTAACGGCGAAAACATGAACGATCGGCTGTTCCTGCTGACCTTCGACAGCGCCGCCAACGTGGTGCCGGACAACACCCCGTGGCTAACCGAATACCTGCGCAAAGCGAACATGAACGGCACTTTCTTCGTGCTGGGCAAGGACATCCAGGCGCGGCTGGAGGAGCGCTCGGTCAACAGCCTCCAAATGTTGTATGCGGGGCAGTGCGTGGGTGTGCAGGGCTGGGAGTTTCGTTCCCACAGCCACTGGCAGGACTGGCAAGACTCGGTCCGGCGCAGTGTCGAGCTGGTCAAAGGAAAGCTGCCCGAGAATTACGTGCCGCTGTTCCGTCCGCCTCAAGGCCAGCGTCGAAGCGATGCCGAAGGATTTTTCCGCCAGCAGGGCCTGCAAGTGGCGCTGTGGGACATCGATCCCCAGGACAGCGGCAATCGGCTCAAGCCCGAACAAAGCGCCCAGCGTGTGCTGACCCTGATGCTGTTGTGGCGTCACGGGGTGATCAATTTCAATGCCAAGCAGGATGGGGTGAAAACGGCAATGCCCTGGCTCATGACGCAGACGGCGCAGAGCGGGATCGGTTGGGCAGACTGCCAGGAGGCGTTTCGCTGAAACCGGGAAAGGCCCGGAAACATTGGGGAAGGAGGAAAATTCGGGACGCATTCATGACAACCGGACTTCCGACTTTAACGGCGCAATGGCGGTACGCCAAGGGTTATTCGTCACTCTGAAAAATAAACTTCAAAAAAGCGTCAAAGTGCTTTTTCCTGTCATGGTTTTTGGAGTATCAAGAAGTCAGACCGCCGAAACCTGCAACACAGGTGGCGTCTTCCAAGACCCAGATTGTGTGCAGTTCACCTGAACCCTCGCGGGTGAATTCGGTGGCTACCTCGAGGCGCAGCACTGTCACGGTATTGCGTCGAATGGCCCCCACATAGGTGACCGAGTATGGATGACCACGGACGTAGCCCTTCCTCCAACCAGCCAATCCTCTATGTACTCGATACCAACGTATTGATCCACGATCCAAACGCGCTCCTGAACTTCGAAGAACACCACGTTGCCCTCCCGATGACCGTGCTTGAAGAGCTGGACAAGCTCAAGAGCGGGCACCACAGCGTTGCGGCCGAATGCCGGCAGGCGATCCGCCTGATCGACAAGACCCTGGGCGATGCCTCCCCGGAAGATGTCGAACTCGGCGTGCCGATCCAGCGCGGCAAAAGTGGCCCTAAGGGCCTGCTCTCGATCCTGATGAGCAAACGCACCGAACCCAACCTGGTGCTGCCGGAACACCTGAACGACAACATCATCATCAATCAGTTGATCGACCTGCACGCGCGCAACAAGGACCAGGCCGTGGTGTTGGTGACCAAAGACATCAACATGCGCCTCAAGGCCCGCGCCTGCGGGATCGCGGCGGAGGACTACAGCACCGACCAACTGGTCGACGACGTTTCGCTGTTGCCCAACGGCTACCACACCATGACCGGCTCCTTCTGGGACCGGGTAAGCAAGGTCGAGACCCGCCAGGACCATGGTCGCACCTGGCACCAGGTGCAACTGATCGACAACCTGCCGGCGGTGCACATCAACGAATTCATCATCGACGAACAAGGCTTCGTCGGCTGGATCAAAGAAATCCAGGTCGACAAATTGCTGATCCTCGATTTGCACCAGGAACCGCTGTTGCATCAAGAGGCGTGGGGCCTCAAGCCTCGTGACATCTACCAGAGCCTGGCGCTGTTCGCCTTGCTCGATCCGGATATCCACCTGGTCAACCTGTCCGGCGCCGCCGGTTCCGGCAAGACCATCCTGGCCCTGGCCGCTGCTATCGAACAGACCATGGTCAGCAAACGCTACCGACGCATCATCGCCACCCGCAGCGTGCAGGGCCTGGACCAGGAGATCGGTTTCCTGCCCGGTACCGAAGCGGAGAAAATGGAGCCGTGGCTGGGGGCCATCACCGATAACCTCGAAGCCTTGCACATGGATGACGAAAGCACCCATGGCAGCGTCGACTACATCCTCAGCAAAGTGCCGTTGCAATTCAAATCCCTCAACTACATTCGCGGGCGCAGCTTCCAGCAGAGCCTGATCCTGATCGACGAGTGCCAGAACCTGACCCCGCACCAGATGAAAACCATCATCACCCGTGCCGGTGCCGGTTCCAAAGTGGTGTGCCTGGGTAACCTGGCGCAGATCGACACCCCGTACCTGTCCGCGACCAGCTCCGGGCTGACCTACCTGACCGAACGCTTCAAGGACTTCCCCAACGGGGTCCACATCACCCTGCAGGGCGTACCGCGCTCGATCCTGGCCGAATACGCCGAATCTCACCTGTAACCCCAGACAAGCCGGGCGACCACCAGGTCGCCCGGTTTTTTTATGGCGATACAAAACCTCCTGTGGGAGCGAGCCTGCTCGCGAATGCGGTGTGTCAGCCAAATATTTTTATCTGAAGCACCGCTTTCGCGAGCAGGCTCGCTCCCACAAAGGATCTGCAGTGTTTGCAAATTCTTAGGTGCGACAATCAGCCCTGCCGGAATCTGACCCACGGGTTTACAATCGACGCTCCTGATCAGGAGTAACCCTGTGCTGACTCATCTCGATTCCCAAGGTCGCGCCAATATGGTGGACGTGACCGACAAGGCCGTGACCTTCCGTGAGGCCACCGCCGAAGCCTTTGTGCGCATGCTGCCCGACACGCTGCAAATGATCGTCAGTGGCGGTCATCCCAAGGGTGACGTGTTCGCCGTTGCGCGCATTGCCGGCATCCAGGCGGCCAAGAAAACCAGTGACCTGATTCCGCTCTGCCACCCATTGATGCTCACCAGCGTCAAGGTCGAGCTCACTGCCGAAGGCGAGGACCGGGTGCGCATCGTCGCCCGCTGCAAACTGTCGGGGCAGACCGGCGTGGAAATGGAAGCGCTCACCGCCGCCAGCGTCGCCGCGCTGACCATCTATGACATGTGCAAGGCCGTCGACCGTGGCATGACCATCGAGGGCGTACGAGTGCTGGAGAAACTCGGCGGCAAGAGCGGCCATTTCCAGGCGGACGCGCCATGAACATCACCGTGAAGTTCTTTGCTCGCTACCGTGAAGCGCTTGGCGTGGATTCGCTCAAGGTGCAAGGCGATTTCGCCACAGTCGACGATGTGCGCGCGCTGCTCGCCCAGCGGGACGATGCCGAGGTGCTGAAGGAGCAAAACCTGATGTGTGCGCGCAACGAGGATCTGTGCCAGCTTGACGAACCATTGGCAGACGGTGACGAAGTCGCATTCTTCCCCACCGTGACCGGAGGCTGAGCCATGGCCATTCGTGTGCAAGTCGAACCGTTCGATCCGGGTGTTGAAGTCAACGCGATGCACGCGGCCAATGTCGGCGTGGGGGCGGTGGTGAGTTTTGTCGGCTACGTGCGCGACTTCAATGACGGTCTCGATGTGTCGGGGATGTTCCTGGAGCATTACCCGGGCATGACCGAAAAAGCCCTGGGCAAGATCGCCACCGAGGCCGAGCAGCGCTGGCCGCTGCTCAAGCTGGAGGTGCTGCACCGTATCGGCGCCCTGGAACCGGGCGAGCCGATTGTCTTCGTCGCGGCCGCCAGTGCCCACCGCCAGGCGGCGTTCGATGCCTGCGCCTTTGTCATGGATTACCTCAAGACCCGTGCTCCGTTCTGGAAAAAGGAAAACACCATCGACGGCCCGCGCTGGGTTGAAGGGCGGGACAGTGATCATGCGGCGGCGGATCGCTGGAAGCAGTAGGCAACCTGATATTCCGCTATCGTCGGATCGCCGCCCGGAGCAGGCTCGCTCCCACATTTGATCTGCGTGGAACACAAATGTCGTGTACGACACGGATTCCCTGTGGGAGCGAGCCTGCTCGCGAAGGGGCCGACAGCCTCCCATCACTTTCCCCTGTTTCCCCAATTGACGGTATGTACATTAAAGTCCAGTATGGATTTATAAGTACAAAACAGCCGTGCCTACCTTTCTCTGCCAAACCAACAACAACCCGCGAGAGATCGAACATGAAGAAACTCCCCCTCATCACCGGCTTGGCCTTGAGCCTGCTAGCCTCCAGCAGCCTGTTCGCCGCTGAGAAAACCCTGCGCATCGGCATCGAGGCGGCTTATCCACCGTTCGCTTCAAAGACCTCGGAAGGGAAAATCGAGGGGTTTGACTACGACATCGGCAATGCCCTCTGCGCGCAGATGCAAGTCAAATGCGAGTGGATCGAGGGTGAGTTCGACGGGCTGATTCCGTCGCTCAAGGTGAAGAAGATCGACCTGGCGCTGTCGTCCATGACCATCACCGAAGAACGCAAGAAGTCGGTGGATTTCACCCACAAGTACTACTTCACCTCATCGCGCCTGGTCATGAAGGAAGGGGCGGTGGTCGATGACCAGTACGCCAGCCTCAAGGGCAAGACTGTTGGCGTACAGCGGGCCACCACCACGGATCGTTTCGCCACGGAAGTCTTCGAGCCGAAAGGCGTGATGGTCAAGCGCTACAGCAACAACGAAGAAATCTACATGGACCTGGCGTCCGGTCGCCTGGACGCGATTTTCGCCGACACCATCCCGCTGGAAGACTTCCTGTCGATGCCCCGTGGCAAGGGCTACGCGTTCGTCGGGCCGGAGCTCAAGGACCCGAAATACGTGGGTGAGGGCGCTGGTATCGCAGTGCGTAAAGGCAATACCCAGTTGGTGGCGGACTTGAACAAGGCCATCGATGGGATTCGGGCCAATGGGGAGTATCAGAAGATCCAGGCCAAGTATTTCAAGTCGGATATCTACGGCGACTGATTGATGGCTATCGCGAGCAGGCTCGCTCCCACAGGGGATTTGTGTCGTGCACGAGATTTATGTGCAATGAGATCAAATGTGGGAGCGAGCCTGCTCGCGAAGGCGTCAAGCCAGGCGACCCAAAACCTCAGCCCTTCAACTCCTTCAAATGTTTGTACACCGTCGCCCGCCCCATGTTCAGCACATTGGCCACATAGTTGGACGCGCTCTTGCCCTTGAACGCGCCTTCGGCATGCAGCGCCAACACCAGCTCGCGTTTGTGGTCGCGGGTCAACAGGTTCAGGCTCAACTGGCGTTCGCGCATCCAGGCGTGCAGGAAAGTGTTGATCCGCTCCTGCCAGTCATCGCGAAACAGTGAATCCGGCTGGGGAATCAACTTGCCTGGCGACAGGAACAGATCCAGTGCGGCCTTGGCATTCTCGAACAGCGAAATATTCAGGTTGATGCACAGCACCGCCAACGGACGACCCTGGGCATCGCGCAGGACGCTGCTGAGGCTGCGAATCTTCTGTCCGTCCCAGTTCAGCTTTTCGTAGGGCCCGATGTTACGGTCGCTGACGTCTTCGCTGAGCATGTCTTCCAGGGACGAATCATCGCCGATTTCGCGCTTGGACAGGTTATTGGCGATGTAGTCGACCTTCTGGCTGCGCAGGTCGTGCAGCACCACTTCGGCGTGGGGGTAGAACAGTGTGGCGATGGCGTCGGCGATGGTGCGGAAGTTTTCCAGCGCCGGATCGGGTGGCGAGGCAGTCATGACAGGGCTCCAGGCAGCGTCAGCGCCCCGTGGAACAGGGGCGCGGGGGGAGTGTGCCGCAATCGTGGCGATGCGTCACCTGAGTGGGTTCATCCCAAGCGCTCGGGAGAGAGCATGGCGCTGCTCAGGCCGAAACGCGCCAGGGCTTCGGGCAACGGTTCGCCACGCACCAGCGCCGCGCTGGCCTGGCCCATGGCCGGGGAGGTCTGGATGCCGTAGCCGCCCTGGGCTGCTACCCAGAACAGCCCGGGCACCTGCGCATCGAAACCGGACAGCAGATCGCCGTCGTGGACGAAGCTGCGCAACCCGGCCCAGGTGCGGGTCGGGCGGCGAATGGTCAGGGTGGTGGCCTCTTCGATCTGGTAGATGCCCATGGCGATGTCCAGCTCTTCAGGCTGCACGTCGTGAGGTTCCACCGGGTCGGCGTTGGCCGGCGAGCCGAGGAACATGCCGGCGTCGGGCTTCATATAGAAGGATTCGTCGAGGCTCACCAGCATCGGCCAGTCGTGAATATCCACACCCTCGGGGCCGGCGAAGATGAACGCCGCACGCCGCTTGGGTTGCAGGCCCAACTTCCGGGCGCCGGCCATGTCGGCGACCTGATCAGCCCAGGCGCCGGCGGCATTGATCACGATGGGGGCGGTGAAGGTCTGGCTGGCGGTTTTCACGTGCCAATGTCCGTGGCCGTCGCGGCTCAGGCCCAACACTTCGCTGTCGGTGTGCACACTGCCGCCGCTGCGACGAATGCCGCGCAGGTAGCCTTGGTGCAGGGCATCCGTATCGATGTCGCAGGCCGTGGGGTCATAGATCGCCCCGTGGACTTTTTCCCGCCGCAGGATCGGCAGCCGCACGCAGGCTTCGTCGGCGCTGAGCAGTTGCATCTGCGGCACCGTGGCCTTGGCGCTCAGGTATTGGTTGTTCAGCTCGGCGGGGTCGCCGGTGAAGTCCACGGTCATTTCGCCCCGTGGGCTCAGCAACGGGTGCTCGCAGAAACCGGCCGGTGGCACGTCGAAAAAATCCCGGCTGGCCTGGGTCAGCGCCCGCACCTGAGGGGTGCCGTAGGCCGCGGTGTACAGCGCCGCCGAGCGTCCGGTGGAATGGTAGGCCGGGTGCGATTCCCGTTCGAGCACAATGACCCGGCCGTGGGGCGCCAGCCAGTAACCGGTGGAAGCACCGGCAATGCCGCCGCCGATGATGATGAAATCTGCTTGTGTCATGAAACGCTCCTGTCGAGCACATTGCCGGGAGTTCGCGGAACCTGTGGGAGCGGGCTTGCTCGCGAAAGCAGCGTGTCTGCCACATCAATGTTGAATGTGCTGCCGCCTTCGCGAGCAAGCCCGCTCCCACAGGGAATCGAGTTGTGTCAGTGGTGGTGCAACCGGTAAAGGGCGTTCGCCAGCGCAACATCCTCCAGCCCCAGGCCAATGGAACGGAAGAACACATGGCGTTGGTAGTCGGGGCGCGCCACGTGTTCGCTGAGCAATTCAGGCAAGTCACCGATGATGCTCGACGCTTGCCAGCCGTACTGTTCGCCGGCGATCAACATTTCACCGGCCGAACCCGGAGTGGTCTGGCGATAGTCGCAGAATACGTCCATGTCGCTGAGGCGCTGGGGCAGTATTTCGTGGGCGCGTGGGGCGTTGGTGCTAATGGAGGTGATCAGCGCCGGTTTGCCCAGGGTCTGCGGGTCGAGTACCGCTTTGGCGGACGAGGTGCAGAGCATCACCACATCGGCATCGTGCAGCGCCGCTTCGAGGGTGTCGGCGATTTGCAGGCGCGGGTCCAGGCCGGTGAGTGAGGCAAGTGCTTGCGCCGACTTGGTTTTCAGGCCAGGCGAATAGAGGCTGATGCCTTGCCAGTCGCGCAGATCCTTGACGTAGTGCACATGCGCCCGCGCCACCGCGCCGCTGCCGATGACGACCAAGCGCCTGGCGGTATGTGGGGCGAGGGCATCGACGGCGACGGCAGTGGTCGCTGCGGTGCGGGCGGTGGTCAGTTCGGCGGCATCGCACAGCAGCAGCGGTTGGCCGGTCTGCATCGACATCAGCAAGGTCCAGGCGGTCACCAATGGGCTTTGCTCGCGCACGATGTAGGGCGAGGTCTTGATCCCGTAGACCTGTTCTTCAGCCAGCACGCCCAGGTAATTGATGAAGTCCCCGGCGCCTTGGGGAAACACCACCAGTTGCTGGGGCGGCTGCACCGCTTGTCCCGCGGCGAGGTCGCGGAACAGCTTGCGCAGGATTTGCGGTAGGTCGATTTGCCCGAGCAGTTCTCTGGCCTGGGCTTGGGTCATCACATAGGGCGTGCTGGACATGGGGGCTCCGGGAAGCTGCTTATAAACTAATTTGTCCATTATGGACTTTTAGTTTAATCGAGCAATATCCAAGGCAAAAAAAAGCGCAGCCTGTCTTGGCTGCGCTTTTTTGGTGCTGTGGAGACGGTTATGGACGCTTGCGCTCAACCGGCCGCAACAGATGCGTCGGCGGAGTTTCGCAATTGATCTTTTTCCCCAGCAAGGCCTCGATGGACGGCAACTGGTAGGAGTCATCCTCCCCGGCGAAGCTGATGGAAACCCCCGCGGCGCCGGCACGACCGGTGCGGCCGATACGGTGCACGTAATCGTCCGGCACTTCCGGCAACGTGAAGTTGATCACGTGGCTGATGCCGTCGATGTGGATGCCGCGACCGGCCACATCGGTGGCAACCAGTACGCGGATCTTGCCTTCGCGGAAGCCTTCGAGGGTCTTGATGCGCTTGTGCTGGGGCACGTCGCCGGAGAGTTGGGCGGCGTTGACGCCATCACGCACCAGGCGTTCTTCGATACGCCGCACTTCGTCCTTGCGGTTGGCAAACACCATCACCCGTTCCCAACCGTTGTCGTTGACCAGGTTGTAGAGCAGCTTGTATTTGTCGGCACCGGCGACGGCGTAGATGTGTTGCTCGACGTTTTCGCTGGCGACGTTCTCGGCTTCGATCTCGACGATGGCCGGGTCGGTGGTCCACTGCTTGGCCAGGTTCATCACGTCTTCGGTGAAGGTGGCGGAAAACAACAGGGTCTGGCGTTCGCTTTTCGGTGGGGTCTGGCGAATGATCTGGCGCACTTGTGGGATGAAACCCATGTCGAGCATGCGGTCGGCTTCGTCCAGCACCATCACTTCGACCATGTCCAGGTGCACATCGCCGCGCTGGTTGAAGTCCAGCAGGCGGCCCGGGGTGGCCACCAGGATGTCGCAGTGGCGGGCTTCGAGGTGCTTGAGTTGCTTGTCGAAATCCATGCCGCCCACGAACGTCATGACGTTCAGGCCGGTGTACTTGGTCAGGTCGGCGGCGTCCTTGGCGATCTGCACCACCAGCTCACGGGTCGGCGCGATGATCAGTGCCCGCGGTTCGCCCATGTAGCGCTCCTTGGGCGGCGGGGTCTGGAGCAATTGGGTGATGATGGAGATCAGGAACGCGGCGGTCTTGCCGGTGCCGGTCTGGGCGCGACCGATGGCGTCTTTGCCGGCGAGGGTGTAACCGAGCACTTGCGCCTGGATCGGCGTGCAATAGGGGAAACCCAGGTCCTGGATGGCATGCATCAATTCAGGGGCGAGCTTGAAATCGTGGAAGCGCGTCTTGCCTTCCTGGGGTTCTACGGCGAAGTCCTCGAGTTTCCAGGCGACGACCGGTGGTTTCGGTGCGCGTTCGCGGCGCGGCCTGGGGGCTTCGTTGCGAGGTTTCTCGGGCTCGGGGGCCGTGACAGGCTGGACGACGGGTTCTTTTGTTGCCTGTGCAACAGGTGCCGCCCGGCGCGGTTGTTGCGCATCGGTATGGCTCGGGCCGTGGGTCGGCGCTGTGGGGCCAGGCGCGAGTTGCTCGGCCTCGCTTTTACCGAACATCTTCTTGAGTGCTTTGAGCACGGTCATCTCATCGATTGGTTAAGGAATGTACGCCGGCCAGTGTAATGCAAGAAACGGGCGCGGCGTAGTGGGATCGTCAAAGGACCGGCGTGGCGATTGGCCGCTTAGCGCAACCGCTCGGCCAGCCAGGTGCCGATGTCGCGAATCTCCTCGGGTAACACTTCGTGGCCCATTGGGTATTCCTGCCATGTCACGGTGACACCATGCTGCTTCAAATACTCTTTTGCGGTCCGCCCCATGGGGTTGAGTACCACTTCGTCGTATTGACCATGCAGGGCCAGGACCGGAATGCGCTGCTGGCTGGCCGACAACTGCAGTTCATCGCTGAAGGTCGGTGCATAAGTAGACAGCGCGACCACGCCGCCCAAAGGGCCCTGCCATTTCACGAAGGCGGCGTGATAAACCACCGCGCCACCTTGGGAAAATCCGGCGAGGAAAATCCGCGAGGCGTCTATTCCGCTGGCTCGCTGGGTTTCGATCAGGTCAATCACCCGTTGCGCCGAGGCTTCGAGTTGTTGTTCGTCGATGGCCCGCGCCGGGCTCAAGGCACGAATGTCGTACCAACTGGGCATGGCATAGCCGCCGTTGATCGTTACGGGTTGGGTCGGGGCTTGGGGTAGAACGAAACGTGTGGTGAGCAGGCTTTGCTGCAACATTTCGGCGACCGGCAGGAAATCAAAACGATCGGCGCCCAGGCCGTGGAGCCAGATAACGCACGCGTCAACGGTGCCGCTGGGCTCGAGAATCAAGGGGTCGGTCATGGTTGTGCTCCAAATCTGTGCGGGTGCGCCCAATCAGTGCGTGATTACGGTGCGCTTCCGGTGTCTCAGTTAATTAGATGTCGCAAAGTTGAAAGTTTTTGTCTTGACGTGTTTTACATGGCCTAAGCGCAGCGGTCTGGTACGGGCTTTGCTATGGGGTACCTGAGTGATGATTTCTTAGGTTGCGCGGTAACACTATCAGTTAGACGCGCCGCATGGGATATCAGAAATCCGGTGATGAATGTTCGCCAATAGCCGCTACGGGCTTCGCGAACGTGAAGGGCTACAGCCCGTTCGGCCGATTGGTGAGAGATGGGCATGACCACTGTTTACGGACATCCTCATTAGTAGACCCATAGCGAAGGTCCAGACGTCGGTTGACCCTAAAAAAAGCCAACAAGGGTCGGCAATGCCTCAAAAGGGTGCGACAGGGCTCGAGCTCCGACACAACAAGAGCAAAACTGGAGGTTTGAATGAAGTTACTGAAATCCACCCTGGCAGTCGTGACTGCAGCAGCAGTTCTCGGTGTCAGCGGGTTCGCTCAGGCGGGTGCAACCCTGGATGCCGTGCAGAAGAAAGGTTTTGTGCAGTGCGGCGTGAGCGATGGCCTGCCGGGTTTCTCGGTGCCTGATGCCTCGGGCAAGATCCTGGGTATCGACGCTGACTTCTGTCGTGCCGTGGCCGCTGCCGTATTCGGCGACGCGAACAAGGTTAAATTCAGCCAGTTGAACGCCAAGGAGCGTTTCACCGCTCTGCAGTCCGGCGAAATCGACATCCTGTCGCGCAACACCACCATGACCAGTTCCCGTGACGCGGGCATGGGCCTGGTTTTCCCAGGCTTCATTACCTACTACGACGGCATCGGTTTCCTGGTAAACAACAAGCTGGGCGTCAAGAGCGCCAAGGAACTGGACGGTGCAACCATCTGCATCCAGGCCGGTACCACCACCGAGCTGAACGTTTCCGACTACTTCCGCGGCAACGGCCTGAAGTACACCCCGATCACCTTCGACACCTCCGACGAAAGCGCCAAGTCGCTGGAATCCGGTCGTTGCGACGTGCTGACCTCCGACAAGTCCCAACTGTTCGCCCAGCGCAGCAAGCTGGCTTCGCCGAAGGACTACGTGGTCCTGCCGGAAACCATTTCCAAGGAGCCATTGGGCCCGGTCGTGCGTAATGGCGATGAAGAATGGGCGAAAGTCGTGCGCTGGACTGGCTACGCCTTGCTCAACGCTGAAGAAGCCGGCATCACTTCGAAGAACGTCGAAGCTGAAGCCAAGGCCACCAAGAACCCTGACGTTGCCCGTATGCTCGGCGCTGACGGTGAATACGGTAAAGACCTGAAGTTGCCGAAGGACTGGGTCGTGCAGATCGTCAAGCAAGTCGGCAACTACGGCGAAATGTTCGAGCGCAACCTCGGCAAGGACACCCCGCTGCAGATCGATCGCGGTCTGAACGCTCTGTGGAACGCAGGCGGCATTCAATACGCACCACCAGTGCGCTGATGGTTCTATCACCCGGTGGGCCAACCACCGGGTGATGTTCTGTTCCATTCTTTGCGGGGCACTTCATGCAAAATTCAATCGGCGCACCTAAGCAGAGGCTCAGCCTCAGCGATCCACGAGTGCGTGCGTGGGTATTTCAGATCGTCACCATCGTGGCGGTTATTTCGCTGGGCTGGTTTCTGTTCGATAACACGCAGACCAACCTCGAGCACCGGGGCATCACGTCCGGTTTCAGCTTCCTGGAGCGTAGTGCCGGTTTTGGCATCGCTCAAACCCTGATCGACTACACCGAGGCGGACAGTTATGCCCGCGTCTTTGTCATCGGGTTGCTCAACACACTGCTGGTGACATTCATCGGCGTGATCCTGGCAACGATCCTCGGTTTCATTGTCGGTGTGGCCCGACTGTCGAAGAACTGGATCATCGCCAAAGTGGCGACCGTGTATGTGGAGGTTTTCCGCAACATCCCACCGCTGCTACAGATCCTGTTCTGGTATTTCGCGGTGTTCCTGACCATGCCGGGGCCGCGCAACAGTCATAACTTCGGCGATACCTTCTTCGTCAGCAGTCGCGGCCTCAACATGCCGGCGGCACTGGTCGCGGAAGGGTTCTGGCCGTTCGTGGCCAGTGTCGTGCTGGCAATCGTCGCCATCGTGCTGATGACCCGCTGGGCCAACAAGCGTTTCGAAGCGACCGGCGAGCCGTTCCATAAATTCTGGGTGGGCCTGGCGCTGTTCCTGGTGATCCCGGCACTGTGCGCCGCGATCTTCGGTACGCCTGTGCATTGGGAAATGCCGGAACTCAAGGGCTTCAACTTCGTCGGTGGCTGGGTATTGATCCCCGAGCTACTCGCCTTGACCCTGGCCTTGACCGTGTACACCGCGGCGTTCATCGCCGAGATCGTGCGCTCGGGCATCAAGTCCGTGAGCCATGGCCAGACCGAGGCGGCCCACTCGCTGGGCCTGCGCAACGGTCCGACGCTGCGCAAGGTGATCATCCCGCAAGCCTTGCGCGTGATCATCCCGCCGTTGACCAGCCAATACCTGAACCTGGCGAAAAACTCGTCCCTGGCCGCCGGTATCGGTTACCCGGAAATGGTTTCGCTGTTTGCTGGTACGGTGTTGAACCAGACCGGTCAGGCCATCGAGGTGATCGCGATCACCATGAGCGTGTACCTGGCGATCAGTATCAGCATTTCCTTGCTGATGAACTGGTACAACAAGCGCATTGCGCTGATCGAGCGGTGAGGAAAAGCGCATGACATCCCATACTTTCAAACCTGATATGCCGCCACCGAGCAAAGTGTTCGGGCCAGTGGCATGGATGCGCGCGAACATGTTCTCCAGCTGGCTCAACACCTTGCTGACGTTGTTCGCGTTCTACCTGATCTACCTGGTGGTGCCACCGATTCTCAGCTGGGCGATTCTCGATGCCAACTGGGTCGGCACCACTCAAGCCGACTGCACCAAGGAGGGCGCCTGCTGGGTGTTCATCCAACAGCGTTTCGGCCAGTTCATGTACGGCTATTACCCGACGGACCTGCGCTGGCGCGTAGACCTGACCGTGTGGCTGGCTGTGCTCGGTGTAGCGCCGCTGTTCATTTCGCGCTTCCCGCGCAAGGCGATCTACGGCCTGAGCTTCCTGGTGCTGTACCCGATCATTGCCTGGTGCTTGCTGCACGGCGGCGTGTTCGGCTTGGCCACGGTGGCAACCAGCCAATGGGGCGGCCTGATGCTGACCCTGGTGATCGCCACCGTCGGTATCGCCGGCGCGCTGCCACTGGGCATTGTCCTGGCCCTGGGCCGGCGCTCGAACATGCCGGCGATCCGTGTGGTCTGCGTGACGTTCATCGAGTTCTGGCGCGGTGTGCCGTTGATTACGGTGCTGTTCATGTCGTCGGTGATGCTGCCGCTGTTCCTGCCCGAAGGCATGAACTTCGACAAGCTGCTGCGGGCATTGATCGGGGTGATCCTGTTCCAGTCGGCCTATGTGGCTGAAGTGGTGCGCGGCGGTCTGCAAGCCATTCCCAAGGGGCAGTACGAAGCGGCCGCGGCGATGGGCCTGGGCTACTGGCGCAGCATGGGCCTGGTGATTTTGCCGCAAGCCTTGAAGATGGTCATCCCGGGTATCGTCAACACCTTCATTGCGTTGTTCAAGGACACGAGCCTGGTGATCATCATCGGCCTGTTCGACCTGCTCAACAGCGTGAAACAAGCTGCCGCCGACCCGAAATGGCTGGGCATGGCCACTGAAGGCTATGTGTTCGCCGCCCTGGTGTTCTGGATTTTCTGTTTTGGTATGTCCCGCTATTCCATGCATTTGGAACGCAAGCTGGACACTGGCCACAAGCGTTAGGAGCGTAGTTTATGAGTGAAGCGATCAAACAGCCTGTGAGCCCTGAAGGCATTATTCAGATGCAGGGCGTCAACAAGTGGTACGGCCAGTTCCATGTGTTGAAAGACATCAACCTGAACGTCAAGCAGGGCGAGCGTATCGTCCTGTGCGGCCCGTCGGGTTCCGGCAAATCCACGACCATTCGTTGCCTCAACCGCCTGGAAGAGCACCAGCAGGGTCGCATCGTGGTCGATGGCGTGGAGCTGACCAACGACCTCAAGCAGATCGAAGCGATCCGCCGTGAAGTCGGCATGGTGTTCCAGCATTTCAACCTGTTCCCGCACCTGACCATCCTGCAGAACTGCACCCTGGCGCCGATGTGGGTGCGCAAGATGCCCAAGCGCAAGGCCGAGGAAATCGCCATGCATTACCTGGAACGCGTACGCATTCCAGAGCAGGCGCACAAATACCCGGGCCAGCTCTCCGGCGGTCAGCAACAGCGTGTGGCCATCGCCCGTGCCCTGTGCATGAAGCCGAAAATCATGCTGTTCGACGAACCGACCTCGGCACTCGACCCCGAGATGGTGAAAGAGGTGCTGGACACCATGATCGGCCTGGCCGAAGACGGTATGACCATGCTCTGCGTGACCCACGAAATGGGCTTCGCCCGTACCGTGGCCAACCGCGTGATCTTCATGGACAAGGGTGAGATCGTCGAACAGGCTGCGCCGAACGACTTCTTCGACAACCCGCAGAACGACCGCACCAAGCTGTTCCTGAGCCAGATCCTGCATTGATCCGGCCTTAGGCAGTAAAATAACCCGGACTTGTCCGGGTAATGCCTGTCAGTTAAGCAGCAACCCTGTGGGAGCTAAGCTTGCTCGCGATTGCGGTAAGCCAGCCGACAACGATGTTGGCGACTCTGCCGCTATCGCGAGCAAGCTTAGCTCCCACAGGATTTATGTCGTTTGCTCTTAACTGACAGGCATTAGACTTGTCCGAGTTTGTTTTTTGCAGCAGACTCAGTGAGTCGTGAGGGTTTCGTGCTCTTTGTGTACCGTCGTCTTGAATCCTCTCAAGTCCGCGCCTTCAGCCAGGGTTCCTGCATCTGCAAGCAAATGCGGGTAGCGATCAAGCAGGCGCATCAGCAGCATCAACGCTTTTGGTGGCAATACCTCACCGCGCTCATAGCGGGAAAACGCGTTGTGCCCGCCACCTGACAACAGCGCTACCGCTTCTTTTTGAGAGAGATGCAGTTTGCGCCGGATGCGTTTCATTTCTTCGCCAATCATCTTCCTGGCGGCGATGACCAGTTCATCCCCCGCGTTCGTGTGACGATCCGAACAACCGGGGTCGAGTTCGACCTCGCCGCACATTTGGCATTCCCAGCCAGACAAGTCATCGACCCGGCGTTCCAGTCCCTTGACGCGCAGGGTTTCTGCGCGGCCTTCGAAATGCGACATGCCCTGCGGAGCGCCACAGCTGAAGCACTGTTGAGCTTTCATGGGGTTTTCTCCTTGAATGAGATCACCGGTGGGCCTCCGCTTGGGCGGTAGGTCACCTTGATGTAAATTTCCAGACCCTGTGAGTGGGTGTGGTAGACGTCGTGCCAGACCCGATGGTCGTCGTAGGTCGTTACGGACTTGTAGAACTGCTGGCGCTGAAGTCCACACGCAACCTCCAACATGTCCGAAACTGTCAAGCCCAGCGTCCCGGCGGTTTTTGTCGCGGTGGCGGTGAATGCCTTTCCTCCCAGCCGCTTGATATCCGCCTTGATCACGCCCAGGTCGTAATGGGGTGTGCTCTTGTTCATAAGGTCCTGTTTCAAAATTACCCTCACAGGGTAATTTTGACCAATCAATAATTTAGTTTCTTTTCCCTCCCATTGACCCTAGGCGGTTGCTGTCCTACGCGAAGCTGACTAACATGTCAGAAAATTCATCCTATGATTGGATGAAAGGGCGGGCTTCATGTCAGATATTTCTCCATTAATAAAACGCTCCCTGGTTGATCAGGCCCTGGAGCAATTGCGTAGACGAATCGGCGAGGGCGTGTGGGCTGTCGGCCAACGCTTGCCCACCGAGCCGGAATTGGTGGCGGAGCTGGGGATCAGCCGCAACACCGTGCGCGAAGCCATGCGCGTGCTGGCGTTTTCGGGGCTGATCGAGATCCGTCAGGGCGATGGCAGCTACGTACGGGCGGTGGTCGATCCGCTGGATACCCTCAAGGTGCTGTCGCGCTGTTCGCTGGAACAGGCCCGGGAGACCCGGCACATCCTGGAAGTCGAGGCCATTGGCCTGGCGGCGCTGCGGCGCACCGACGAGGATTTGCTTGCGTTGCGCCAGGCGTTGCGAACCAGCGGCGAGCATTACCACGGCGACCTGGAGCACTACATTGCCTGCGACCTGGTGTTCCACCGTCTATTGGTGGATGCCGCGCACAACCCTGCGCTGAGCGAACTCTATCGCTACTTTTCCAGCGTCATTGGCGCGCAGCTGCGCCAGAGCCTCAACATCATCCGCCATCAACATGTGTTCGACCTGCACGTCGAAATCCTCGAAGCCGTCGAATGCCAGGACCCGGAGCGGGCCAAGGCCCTTTGCCGGCAGTTGATCAATGAACCCTGAAACAGAGCTATCCATGTCCCGCGATCCGCTTGACCGCACCCCTTTGACGGCGCCCAAACGCGCCGCCGAACTCGAAGAACTGTTGATCGACGCCGAAGCCGACGACGAGCAGGCCCAACAGAGCCACCCGTTGGTGCGCCGGCCCTGGCTGTTGCTGCTTGGTCTGATCCTGGTGGCGCTGAACTTGCGCCCGGCGCTGTCGAGCATGGCGCCGCTGCTCAGCGAGGTTTCCAAAAGCCTTGGCTTATCGGCTGCGCAAGCGGGTTTGCTGACGACCCTGCCCGTGCTTTGCCTGGGGTTGTTCGCACCGCTGGCGCCTGTGCTGGCGCGACGCTTTGGCGCTGAGCGCGTCGTGCTGGGCATTTTGCTGACCCTGGCCTGCGGCATCGTCTTGCGCAGTTCGTTCGGTCAGTTCGGCTTGTTCGCCGGCAGCATCCTGGCGGGCGCCAGCATCGGCGTCATCGGGGTGCTGCTGCCCGGCATCGTCAAGCGCGACTTCGCCAAGCAGGCCGGCGCCATGACCGGTGTCTACACCATGGCGCTCTGCCTGGGCGCGGCGATGGCGGCAGGGGCGACGGTGCCGTTGAGCGAGCACCTTGGTCATGACTGGGCCTTGGGGCTGGGTTTTTGGGTGGTCCCGGCGCTACTGGCAGCGGTGTTCTGGTTGCCGCAAGTGGGCGAGAAACACGGTGCCCACCAAGTGGCGTACCGGGTTCGCGGCTTGCTGCGTGATCCGTTGGCCTGGCAAGTGACCTTGTACATGGGGCTGCAATCGTCCCTGGCCTACATCGTGTTCGGCTGGCTGCCCTCGATCCTGATTGGGCGTGGCTTGACCCCGACCCAGGCCGGGCTCGTGCTGTCCGGTTCGGTCATCGTGCAGTTGATCAGTTCGCTGGCGGCGCCCTGGCTGGCCACGCGGGGCAAGGATCAGCGCCTGGCCATCGTGATTGTCATGGTCATGTCCCTGGGCGGGTTGTTCGGTTGCCTCTACGCACCCATCGATGGCTTGTGGGGCTGGGCGATCCTGCTGGGCTTGGGGCAGGGCGCGACCTTCAGCCTGGCACTCACGCTGATCGTGTTGCGTTCGCGCGACGCCCATGTCGCCGCCAACCTGTCCAGCATGGCCCAGGGCTTTGGCTATACGCTGGCGTCGCTGGGGCCCTTCGCGGTGGGCGTGGTCCACGACTTGACCGGCGGATGGAATGCACTGGGCTGGATCTTCGGCCTGATTGGCCTGGGGGCGATCATTGCGGGCATCGGCGCAGGACGGGCGTTGTATGTGGGCGTCAGCAGCGAGAGGGTCACTGACCTTCGTTGATATCATTTTCATGGCGAATGACGATAGTCTTCCCCGCGGCGGCAGATTATCGTGCAGGCCTACTGAAACGTTTTTCGGAGCCTGTCCATGAGTGATGCCCACAACGCCTTGATCACCCGTTTTTACCAGGCCTTCCAGCGCCTGGACGCCGAAGCCATGAGCGCTTGCTACACCGACGACGTGGTGTTCAGCGATCCAGCGTTCGGCGAACTGCGCGGGCGTGATGCCGGTGACATGTGGCGCATGTTGACGACCCGGGCCAAGGACTTCTCCCTGACCTTCGATAACGTGCGCGGCGACGAACGTACCGGCGGTGCGCACTGGGTGGCGACGTACTTGTTCAGCCAGACCGGCAACATCGTGATCAACGACATCCAGGCGCGCTTCGTTTTTCGCGATGGCAAGATCTGCGAACACCACGACAGCTTCGATCTGTGGCGCTGGTCCCGCCAGGCGCTGGGCACCAAGGGCCTGCTGCTGGGCTGGACGCCGCTGGTACGCAACGCCGTCAGGGCCCAGGCGCTCAAGGGGCTGCGGGCGTTCCAGGCCAGTCGCTGATAAGATCGCGGTTTGTCTTGGCTCACCTGTTGAACATTTTGTGACGACCGTCGACTTATCCTCCGATCTGCCTGCACAAGGCACCGCCGAACCGGACAAACCCTGGTTCGTCTACCTGGTGCGGGCCGCCAATGGCTCGCTGTACTGCGGCATCAGTGATGACCCGGTGCGGCGCTTCGCCAAGCATCAAAGCGGCAAGGGCGCGCGCTTCTTCCTGTCCAGCCCGGCAGTGGCCCTGGTGTACACCGAGGCCTGTAGGGACAAGGGCGAGGCCCTGCGCCAGGAACGGCTGATCAAAAAGCTCAGGAAAAGCGCCAAGGAATGCCTGGTGGCCAGTGCGCTGTCGCTTCATCAGCCTGGCTGATAGGCCTTTATCAGGCCGGTAGGCTGGCCGGGTCAGGCGCGCTAAGCTGCAAGACTTCATTCCAGTAGTGGCGAATCCCATGTCAGAGTTGATTCTTCATCATTACCCGACGTCTCCTTTCGCGGAAAAAGCCCGGCTGTTGCTGGGTTTCAAGGGTTTGTCCTGGCGTTCGGTGAGCATCCCGCCCATGATGCCCAAGCCTGACCTGACGGCACTGACGGGCGGCTATCGCAAGACACCGGTGTTGCAGATTGGCGCGGATATCTATTGCGATACGTCGCTGATCGCTCGTCGACTGGAGCAGGAAAAAGCCTCGCCGGCGCTGTTCCCCGAAGGCCGGGAAATGCTGGCCGCGTCCTTTGCGGCCTGGGCCGATTCGGTGGTGTTCCAGCATGCCGTGAGCCTGGTGTTCCAGCCTGAATCGGTGGCGGTGCGTTTCGCCAAACTATCGCCTGAAGCCATCAAGGCATTCATCAGCGACCGCGCCGGGCTGTTCAGTGGCGGCACGACCACGCGCTTGTCCGCCGACCAGGCCAAGCATCAGTGGCCGACGATCATGGCGCGCCTTGAACAACAATTGCAGCGCGAGGAAGGCGATTTCCTGTTGGGTGATCCGTCGATTGCCGACTTCGCCATGGCCCATCCGCTGTGGTTTCTCAAGGGCACCCCCGTGACCTCGCCATTGGTGGACGCGTATCCGGCTGTCTCGGCCTGGTTGGTCCGGGTGCTGGGTTTCGGCCATGGTGCCTCGAGCCAGATGAGTTCCGAAGAGGCCTTGGATGCTGCCCGTAACACTGCGCCGGCTGCACTGCCGGATGAGTCGTTTGAAGAGCCGAACGGGTTCGCGGCTGGGCAGCAAGTGACCATCGCCGCGACGGACTATGGTGTCGATCCGGTGGCCGGGGAGTTGGTGTTTGCGGGCAGCGAGGAATTGATCCTGCGCCGGGAAGATGAGCGTGGCGGGGTGGTGCATGTGCACTTTCCGCGGTTTGGCTTCCGGATCGAGGCCCGATGAACAACGAATGACCTTGTTGTGGGAGCGAGCTTGGTGGGAGCAAGGCTTGCCCGCGATGAACGCGCCGCGGTCTCTTGAGTACCGCAGCGCCTGGATCGCGAGCAAGCTTTGCTCCCACAAAGCTCGCGATGAGGCCTTCAAATCTATATCGCGGACAGCGCCCTACGAACTCGCACCCTGCCGAGCATCAGTTGCGGCGCTTGAGCTGATCGGTCAACGACGTCGGCAACCCCTTGATGATCAACGTCCCAGCCTCTTCGTCATATTCGATCTTAGAGCCCAGCAGGTGCGCTTCGAAGCTGATGGACAAGCCTTCGGCGCGGCCGGTGAAGCGGCGGAACTGGTTGAGGGTGCGTTTATCCGCCGGGATCTCCGGTGACAGGCCGTAGTCCTTGTTGCGGATGTGATCGTAGAAGGCTTTCGGCCGTTCTTCGTCGATCAGCTCGGACAGTTCTTCCAGGCCCATGGGCTCGCCGAGCTTGGCCTGGCTGCTGGCGTAATCCACCAGGGTCTTGGTTTTTTCCCGGGCATCGTCTTCCGGCAAGTCTTCGCTTTCGACGAAGTCGCTGAAGGCCTTGAGCAGGGTGCGGGTCTCGCCGGGGCCGTCGACGCCTTCCTGGCAGCCGATGAAGTCACGGAAGTATTCCGAGACCTTCTTGCCGTTCTTGCCCTTGATGAACGAGATGTACTGTTTGGATTGCTTGTTGTTCTGCCATTCCGATACGTTGATCCGCGCCGCCAGGTGCAACTGGCCCAGGTCCAGGTGACGGGACGGGGTCACGTCCAGCTCATCGGTCACCGCCACGCCTTCACTGTGGTGAAGCAGGGCGATGGCCAAGTAATCCGTCATGCCCTGCTGGTAATGCGCGAACAACACGTGGCCGCCCACCGACAGGTTGGACTCTTCCATCAGTTTTTGCAGGTGCTCCACCGCCACGCGACTGAACGCGGTGAAATCCTTGCCGCCGTCCAGGTATTCCTTCAACCAGCCGCTGAACGGATGCGCCCCGGACTCGGCGTGGAAAAAGCCCCAGGCCTTGCCTTGCTTGGCGTTATAGCTTTCGTTGAGGTCGGCGAGCATGTTCTCGATGGCCGTGGACTCTGCCAGTTCGGAGTCGCGGGCGTGGAGCACAGCAGGGGTGCCGTCGGGTTTTTTGTCGATCAGGTGGACGATGCAATGACGGATCGGCATGGATTTCTCGGCTGATGAAAGAGAGGAGGGCGCGCTCCCCGAAAAAGGGCCCAGTGTACCGCAATCGCTGGTTTGGGGACCCTGCAAAGGCCCTTTCAGGCCCGTCCGACCGCCTATATGCAATTTTTTAACGTTTTAGCGCAAGAAAGCTGACCAAATGGGTAGCTAGAGGCGGATATTTCAGAGGCGTTGTGCTAGTTTTGCCCGGTCTTACGCGATGTCACTGCGTTAAGCGTGCATTCAGCATCTGTCAGGTCGAACCAAACCCGGTTTTCGGCATCTATTACCCCGATCCGTCGTGGTGATTGCCGAGGGTGCCTGATCCAGATAGATCGGGCTCGATGGCTGACACTGCACTCTGCAATCCATATGAATTTGATAGGGAAGGAACACTACATGGCTCTTACTAAAGACCAACTGATCGCTGATTTGGCTGAATCTGTAGACGCACCAAAAGCTACTGTGCGTGCTCTGCTGGACCAACTGGGCCAAGTCGTTGCCGATCAGCTGGAAAATGGCGGCGAAATCACTCTGCCAGGTGTTGGCAAGCTGAAAGTCACCGAGCGTCCTGCCCGTACCGGCCGTAACCCTTCGACTGGTGCTGCCATCGAAATCGCTGCCAAGAAAGTGATCAAGCTGGTTGTGGCCAAAGGCCTGACCGACGCGGTCAACAAGTAAGACCGCTGTAAAAAAAACCGTGCCTCGGAGCGATCCGGGCACGGTTTTTTATTGCCTTGGGAAAAATGGCCTGTGGTGAGGGCATTTGTGGGAGCAAGGCTTGCCCGCGAGACAGCCGATGCGATCTTTCAGAAACCGAGTCGCTTTCATCGCGGGCAAGCCTTGCTCCCACTGGCCTTGCATCCACTCAGCCCTTGCGGACCCAGCGCTCACGCCGCCAGATCTGCTGCTCGGACTTGGTCTGGAAAGTCCACGCCACAAAGCGACTCTGCTTCTGCCCCTGCGACATCTCCACCACCTGGCTCTCCAGCGCGCCAGCCTTCTTCAACGCAGTTTCGATCACCGGCAGGTTCGAGGCTTTCGACACTAACGTACTGAACCACAGAACCTTGTGTTGGAAGTTCGCACTTTCGGCAATCAACTGCGTCACAAAGCGTGCTTCACCGCCTTCACACCATAACTCCGCCGATTGCCCGCCGAAGTTCAGCACCGGCAGCTTGCGCTTCGGATCAGCCTTGCCCAGGGCCCGCCACTTGCGCTGGCTGCCCTTGGTCGCTTCTTCCATCGAGGCGTGGAACGGCGGGTTGCACATGGTCAGGTCGAAACGCTCGCCCGGTTCCAGCAAGCCGATGAGGATGTGCTTGCGGTTTTCCTGCTGGCGCAGCTGGATGACCTTGTTCAGATCGTTGGACTGAACGATGGCCCTGGCGGCCGCCACGGCTGTCGGGTCGATCTCCGAGCCGAGGAAGTGCCAGCGGTATTCGCTGTTGCCGATCAGCGGATAAACGCAATTGGCGCCCATACCGATGTCCAGCACATTGACGATTGCGCCACGCGGCACCTTGCCGTCGTTCATGCTCGCCAGCAGGTCAGCGAGAAAGTGCACGTAATCGGCGCGGCCTGGAACCGGAGGGCAGAGGTAATCCGCGGGGATGTCCCAGTGCTGGATGCCATAGAACGCCTTGAGCAGCGCCCGGTTGAACACCCGCACCGCGTCGGGGCTGGCGAAGTCGATGCTTTCCTTGCCGTACGGGTTGGTGATCACAAACTTGGCCAGTTCGGGTGTGCTCTTGATCAGCGCCGGGAAGTCGTAACGACCCTGATGGCGGTTGCGCGGGTGCAGGCTGGCCTTCTCACGCGGCGCCACGGCTTTGCTTGGGGACGCGGCGTCAGGCTTCTTGCGTGCGGGTTTGGGAGTGCGGGGGGCGTTCATGGGCGTGGCCGATTCGGGTATGGCTGAAAATGGCGGGTATTGTCCCACATCCGGCCCCTGGGAACCCAACTGCAACGATCAGCGCGATCTACTGTGGGAGCGAGCCTGCTCGCGATAGCGGTGGATCAGCTTGCATCAATGTTGAATGTACCGCCGTCATCGCGAGCAGGCTCGCTCCCACAGAGGAGGGCAGCGTTCGCAAGAATAGGGGTGCAAAAAAAAGGAGGCCACCGGGGCCTCCTTCTTTCCACTGCGAACCACCGTTACAGGCTGGAGATCCGCCCATGCTGCTCGGCCAGCTTGCCCAGGGCCTGTTCGGCCTCGGCCAGCTTGGCCCGTTCCTTCTCGATGACTTCGGCCGGCGCCTTGTCGACGAAGCCAGCGTTGGACAGCTTGCCGCCGACCCGCTGCACTTCGCCTTTCAGACGCAGGATTTCCTTGTCCAGGCGCGCCAGTTCGGCCGCCTTGTCGATCAGGCCCGCCATCGGCACCAGCACTTCCATCTCGCCAACCAGGGCGGTGGCCGACAATGGCGCTTCTTCGCCAGTGGCCAGAACCGTCACCGATTCGAGCTTCGCCAGTTTCTTGAGCAACGCTTCGTTTTCGTTGAGGCGGCGCAGGTCTTCGGCGCTGGCGTTCTTGAGGAACAGGGTCAGCGGCTTGCCCGGGCCGATGTTCATTTCGGCGCGGATGTTACGCAGGCCCAGCATGAAGGTCTTCAGCCACTCGATGTCGTCCTCGGCCGCCGGATCGATGCGGCTCTCGTTGGCCACCGGCCACGGTTGCAGCATGATCGTCTTGCCTTGGATGCCCGCCAGCGGCGCGATGCGCTGCCAGATTTCCTCGGTGATGAACGGCATGAACGGATGCGCCAGGCGCAGGGCCACTTCCAGTACGCGCACCAGGGTGCGGCGGGTGCCGCGCTGGCGTTCGACCGGTGCGTTTTCGTCCCACAGCACCGGCTTGGACAGTTCCAGGTGCCAGTCGCAGTACTGGTTCCAGATGAACTCGTACAAGGCTTGTGCGGCCAGGTCGAAACGGAATTGGTCCAGTTGGCGGGTCACTTCGGCTTCGGTGCGTTGCAACTGGGAAATGATCCAGCGATCGGCCAGGCTCAGCTCGTAGGCTTCGCCGTTCTGGCCGCAGTCTTCGCCCTTGTCCAGCACGTAGCGCGCAGCGTTCCAGATTTTGTTGCAGAAGTTGCGATAGCCTTCGACGCGGCCCATGTCGAACTTGATGTCGCGACCGGTGGACGCCAGCGAACAGAAGGTGAAGCGCAGGGCGTCGGTGCCGTAGCTGGCGATGCCCTCGGCGAACTCTTCGCGGGTGGCTTTTTCGATCTTCTTCGCCAGTTTCGGCTGCATCAGGCCGGAGGTGCGTTTTTGCACCAGGGTTTCCAGGTCGATACCGTCGATAATGTCCAGCGGGTCCAGGACGTTACCCTTGGACTTGGACATCTTCTGGCCCTGGCCGTCGCGCACCAGGCCGTGGACGTAGACGGTCTTGAACGGCACTTGCGGGGTGCCGTCTTCGTTCTTCACCAGGTGCATGGTCAGCATGATCATCCGGGCAACCCAGAAGAAAATGATGTCGAAGCCGGTGACCAGCACGTCGGTGGAGTGGAATTTCTTCAGGAATTCGGTCTGCTGCGGCCAGCCCAGTGTGGAGAAGGTCCACAAGCCCGAGCTGAACCAAGTGTCGAGGACGTCGTTGTCCTGCGCCAGGGCAACGTCCGGACCGAGGTTGTGCTTGGCGCGGACTTCGGCTTCATCGCGGCCGACATAGACCTTGCCCGACTCGTCGTACCAGGCCGGGATGCGGTGGCCCCACCAGAGCTGGCGGCTGATGCACCAATCCTGGATGTCGCGCATCCACGAGAAGTACATGTTCTCGTATTGCTTGGGCACGAACTGGATGCGACCGTCTTCCACGGCGGCAATCGCAGGCTCGGCCAGCGGCTTGGTGGACACGTACCACTGGTCGGTCAGCCACGGCTCGATGATGGTGCCGGAGCGGTCGCCTTTCGGGACTTTCAGGGCGTGATCGTCGACGCTGACCAGCAGGCCGGCGGCCTCGAACGCCGCGACGATCTGCTTGCGCGCCTCGAAGCGGTCCAGGCCGGCGTATTCGGCCGGGATCTGGCCGTCGACGTTTTCGTTCAGGGTGCCGTCGAGGTTGAAGGCCTGGGCGGCCGGCAACACATGGGCGTTCTTATCGAAGATGTTCAGCAGCGGCAGGTTGTGGCGCTTGCCGACTTCGTAGTCGTTGAAATCGTGGGCCGGGGTGATTTTCACGCAGCCGGTGCCGAATTCGGGGTCGCAGTAATCGTCGCCGATGATCGGGATACGACGGCCAACCAACGGCAACTCGACAAATTTGCCGATCAGCGCCTGATAGCGCTCATCGTTCGGGTTCACTGCCACGGCGGAATCGCCCAGCATGGTTTCCGGACGCGTGGTGGCGACGATCAGGTAATCCTTGCCGTCGGCGGTCTTGGCGCCGTCGGCCAGCGGGTACTTCAGGTTCCACAGGAAGCCTTTCTCGTCGTGGTTCTCCACTTCGAGGTCGGAAATGGCTGTGTGCAACTTGGTGTCCCAGTTGACCAGGCGCTTGCCGCGATAGATCAGCCCGTCTTCATGCAGGCGCACGAAGGCTTCTTTAACCGCTTCCGAAAGACCGTCGTCCATGGTGAAGCGTTCGCGGCTCCAGTCCACGGATGAACCGAGGCGGCGGATCTGGCGGCTGATGTTGCCACCGGATTCGTCTTTCCATTCCCAGACTTTCTCGAGGAACTTCTCGCGACCCAGGTCATGGCGGTTCTGGCCCTGGGCTTCGAGGCGGCGTTCCACCAGCATCTGCGTGGCGATACCGGCGTGGTCGGTGCCCGGCTGCCATAAGGTGTTGCGACCTTGCATGCGGCGGAAACGGATCAGGGCGTCCATGATCGCATTGTTGAAGCCGTGGCCCATGTGCAGGCTGCCGGTGACGTTCGGCGGCGGGATCATGATTGTGTAGGAATCGCCCGCGCCTTGCGGAGCGAAATAATTCTCTGACTCCCAGGTGTTGTACCAGGAAGTTTCAATGGCGTGCGGCTGGTAGGTCTTATCCATGCGCGGCGGGACCCTATTGGCATTTATTCAGGAAAAGCCGGGAAGTATAGCGGGGGGGGCAGCTACAAGCCATAAGACACAGCCGCAAGCTACAAGCTACAAGCTACAAGCTACAAGCTACAAGCTACAAGCCAAAAGCCAAAAGCCAAAAGCCAAAAGCGGGATCCGGCTTTTGCTTTTGATTTTACTTGCAGCTTAAAGCTTGTCGCTCACAGCTGCGGCGACTAGCCGCTCCATCCTTGCATCCAGCCGACGCTTGATCTCGGTCTCGATATGCGGGGCGAAGTCGTCGATGACGTCTTGCATGATCAACTGCGCGGCAGCGCGCAACTCGCGGTCCAGGTGCAGCAGGGCGTCGGGGCCCTTGGCTTCGGCCTTGGCGGCAGGCTCGGGTTCGGGCTGGCCGTTGATCGGATCGAACAACAGGGGAATCTGTTCATCATGCACCGGTTCATGAGCAGGCTCATGCACGACCGTGTCGGTCAGCAGCGGTGGTTGCAGGTTGTCGTCGCCGAGCAGTTGGCGGATCGACTCGAGGTCATCCAGCAGGTGCGCGGGCTTTTGTGGCGATTTTGGAGTGTCCATCGTAGGGCTCAGAGTCGCTGTAAACGGTGGTCTTGCAGAGGATAGCCCTGTTCGCGGTAGAAACGGAAACTCTCCCGCGCGGCTTGTCGGATGGCCGGGTCTTCCACCACCACTTCCGCCACACGGGCGAAGCGCTGGGCAAAGGCCGGTACTTTCAGGTCGAGGTTGACCAGCAGATCCTGGTGATGACCGCAGTCATCTCCCAGCCCCAGCACGATCAGCCCCTCGGGTTCGCTTTCGGCCGGGCCGTGGGGCACGAAGCTCTCGCCCTTGAACGCCCATAGCCGTGCGTCCAGATCCTCGCGTTGGCTGGCATCGCTGCAATGCAGGTAGATGCGGTGTCCCATGCGCCAGGCCTTTTCGGTGAGCTTGCAGGCGAAATCCAGCCGCGCCGACGGATCGGCGCTGGGCAGGATATAAAAATCGACTTTGGTCATTGCGGTTCCTGAGCCGTCGATGGCGCCACCCGAGGATGACGCCAACGACGGTCATTGGTGTCAGGCCTTGGCGCGGTCCAGCAGGTACTGGGTCAGCAGGGGAACCGGACGACCGGTGGCGCCCTTGTCCTTGCCGCCGCTGGTCCAGGCCGTGCCAGCGATGTCCAGGTGTGCCCAGTTCAGGTTCTTGGTGAAGCGCGACAGGAAGCAGGCCGCGGTGATGGTCCCGGCTTTCGGGCCGCCGATGTTGGCGATGTCGGCGAACGGGCTGTCCAGTTGTTCCTGGTACTCGTCGAACAGTGGCAACTGCCAGGCGCGGTCGTCGGCTTGCTGGCCGGCGCTGAGCAATTGGCCAATCAGTTCGTCATTGTTGCCCAGCAGGCCCGAGGTGTGGGCGCCGAGGGCGACGACGCAGGCGCCGGTCAGGGTCGCGATGTCGATCACCGCTTGCGGCTTGAAGCGTTCGGAGTAGG
The DNA here is from genome assembly GCF_017498305.1 of Pseudomonas sp. OA65. Taxonomy (NCBI): domain Bacteria; kingdom Pseudomonadati; phylum Pseudomonadota; class Gammaproteobacteria; order Pseudomonadales; family Pseudomonadaceae; genus Pseudomonas; species Pseudomonas sp. OA65. The sequence goes on along the minus strand of NZ_JAGDEZ010000009.1, from coordinate 16,388 downwards.
TGAGGGCGTCACACAACACCAGGCGGCCTTCGGCGTCAGTGTTGAGGATTTCCACGGTCTGGCCGCTCATGGTGGTGACAATGTCACCCGGACGCGAGGCCGTGCCGCTGGGCATGTTCTCGGCGCAGGCCAGGATGCACACCAGGTTGATCGGCAGTTGCAACTCGAGCACGGCGCGCAGGGTGCCGAACACGCTCGCGGCACCGCCCATGTCGTACTTCATTTCATCCATGCCGGCGCCCGGCTTGAGGCTGATGCCGCCGGTGTCGAAGGTGATGCCCTTGCCGACCAGTGCATACGGCTTCTCGGACTTCTTGCCGCCGTTGTATTGCATGACGATCAGGCGTGGCGGCTGGGCGCTGCCCTGGCCGACGGAGTAGAACGACCCCATGCCCAGGTCCTTGATCTTTTTCTCGTCGAAGACTTCGACCTTCAGACCTTTGAATTCTTTGCCCAAGGCTTTGGCCTGTTCACCCATGAAGGTCGGGTGGCAGATGTTCGGCGGCAGGTTGCCCAGGTCGCGGGTGAAGGCCATGCCATTGGCAATCGCGGTGGCGTGGGTCACGGCGCGCTGGACTTCAGCCTGGGCGGCCTTGATGGTCAGCAGGGTGATTTTCTTCAGGGCGCGAGGTTCGGCTTTCTGGCTCTTGAACTGGTCGAATTGATATTCGCCATCCACCAGGGTTTCGGCCAGCAGGCGGTTCTTGCCGTAGCTGTCGCGGCCCTTGACCACCAACTCGTCCAGCGCCAGGACGGCATCACCGCCGCCGAGGCCTTTAAGGGTGGCCAACACGCCGGCGATGATTTTACGGAACGGACGGTCGCCCAGTTCGGCGTCCTTGCCCACGCCCACCAGCAGCACGCGCTCGGCCTTGAGGTTGGGCAGGCTGTGCAGCAGCAGGCTCTGGCCGACCTTGCCGGCCAGGTCGCCGCGCTTGAGCACGGCGCTGATGGCCCCGCCGCTCAGGCTGTCGAGCTGGGTGGCGACGACGCCGAGCTGGCGGTTTTCACCGACGGCAACCACCAGCGTGGCGGTTTTCAACGTTTCTGGGCTGACGCTTTTTACAACCAGTTCCATGTCCGGATCCCTGAATGAATGGTCAAGAGGCCAGGCGCCGAAACAGTGGCGCGCTGAGCAGCTGTCTTCTATCTATGAGCCAGCTTCGAGCGGCAAGCTTCAAGCGGCAAGCTGAAGCAGTACGCGTACTGCTCTGAACTTGCCGCTTGGAGCTTGCCGCTTGCAGCTGACCTTATAAAAGAAGCGCCGGCACTTGCCGGCGACAAAGGCCGCAGTTTGAACCCCGGCGCCCGAGCCTGACAACCCTCGGCGCCCCTAACTTTTCGGCTTTGAGCAGCGGGTTAAAGCGTGCGAAGTGACAGGCGCCTTCAATCACAGGATAATGCGGCTCTTTTTTCGGCGGCTCGCAATATGAGTCGGCTCGATACGTTTCTTGTTCGGCCGCCTAGCCTGACAATCGTGGAGTGTCTGGTTTGATCGTCTTTCGTTATCTGTCCCGCGAAGTCCTGCTGACCCTGAGCGCCGTCAGCGCCGTGCTGCTGGTCATCATCATGAGCGGGCGCTTCATCAAATACCTCGCCCAGGCAGCCTCCGGTGCCCTGGATCCGGGCTCACTGTTCCTGATCATGGGGTTCCGCCTGCCCGGCTTCCTGCAATTGATCCTGCCGCTGGGGTTGTTCCTCGGCATTTTGCTGGCCTATGGGCGCTTGTACCTGGACAGCGAAATGACCGTGCTGTCGGCCACCGGCATGAGCCAGCAACGCCTGTTTCGCATGACGCTGTTCCCGGCCACCTTGGTGGCGCTGGTGGTGGCGTGGTTGAGCCTGAGCCTGTCGCCCCAGGGCGCCAACCAGTTCCAGCTGCTGATCAACCAGCAGGACGCCATGACCGAGTTCGACACGTTGGTGCCAGGGCGTTTCCAGGCCCTGCGCGACGGCACGCGGGTGACCTACACCGAACAGCTCTCGGATGACCGGATCAACCTGGGCGGCGTCTTCATTACGCAAAAAAACGTGTCTGCGGACACCAAGAAGGACCGTGGCATTTCCGTGCTGGTGGCCGAGAAGGGCCGGCAGGAAATCAACCCCGACGGCAACCGCTACCTGATCCTGGAGAACGGCTACCGCTATGACGGCAAGCCGGGGCAGGCCGACTACCGGGCCATCAAGTACGACACCTATGGCGTGCTGCTGCCCAAGCCCGAGGTCAGCGACGAAGTCACCGACCGCGACGCGATGCCGACCGCCAGCCTGCTGGGCAACAAGGACATTCGCGCCCGCACCGAGTTGCAATGGCGCCTGTCGCTGCCGCTGCTGGTGTTCATCGTGACCCTCATGGCGGTCCCGTTGTCGCGGGTCAACCCGCGCCAGGGCCGTTTCCTCAAGTTGCTGCCGGCGATTCTCCTGTATATGGCTTACCTGACCATCCTGATTTCCGCCCGCGGCGCCCTGGAGAAGGGCAAGATCCCGCCGGCGCTGGGCTTGTGGTGGGTGCATGGCATCTTCCTCGTCATCGGCCTGGGGCTGCTCTATTGGGAGCCGTTGCGCCTGAAACTCGCCAGTCGTCGCAGCGCGCTGGAGGTGGCCCGTGGTTAAGCTCGACCGCTACATCGGCAGCAGCGTGTTCATGGCGATCCTCGCGGTGCTGGGGATCATCCTTGGCCTGGCGACCTTGTTTGCCTTCATCGATGAAATGAGTGACGTCAGCGATACCTACACCCTGATGGATGTGGCGAGCTACGTCCTGCTGACCGCGCCTCGGCGCCTGTACGACATGCTGCCGATGGCCGCGCTGATCGGCTGCCTGATCGGCCTGGGCAGCCTGGCCAGCAACAGCGAACTGACCATCATGCGCGCCGCCGGCGTGTCCATTGGTCGGATCGTCTGGGCGGTGATGAAGCCCATGCTGGTGTTGATGCTGGTGGGCCTGCTGATCGGCGAGTACATCGCCCCGGCCACCGAGGATACTGCCCAGGCCAACCGTTCCCTGGCCCAGGGCGGCGGCGATGCGCAAAGCGCCAAGCACGGCCTGTGGCACCGCCAGGGCGACGAGTTCATCCACATCAACTCGGTCCAGCCCAATGGCATTCTGTATGGCGTGACCCGTTATCGCTTCGACGAGCAACGGCACATGCTGTCGTCGAGTTTCGCCAAGCGCGCCAAATTCGCCGATGATCACTGGCAACTGAATGATGTCACCACCACCTTGTTCCATGACAAGCGCACCGAGGTGGTCGCCGCCCCGCAAGAGCGTTGGGACGTGTCGATCAGCCCGCAATTGCTCAGTACCGTAGTGATGGCACCTGAATCCCTATCGATTACCGGTTTGTGGGGGTACATCCACTACCTGGCGGACCAGGGCCTGAATAACGGCCGTTACTGGCTGGCTTTTTGGGTCAAAGTGTTGCAACCGCTGGTCACCGCCGCCCTTGTGTTGATGGCGATTTCCTTCATTTTCGGTCCGTTGCGTTCGGTGACCCTGGGGCAGCGGGTGTTTACCGGCGTGCTGGTGGGGTTCACCTTCCGTATCGCCCAGGATCTGCTGGGGCCGTCGAGCCTGGTGTTCGGTTTTTCGCCGCTGTTCGCGGTGCTGGTCCCGGCCGGTATCTGCGCGTTGGCCGGGCTCTGGCTGCTGCGTCGGGCGGGTTGATCGAACGTGTAGCGAGGGGGCCGTGACAGCAAGGCTGTATGGCAAGCTGTGGGAGCAAGGCTTGCCCGCGATGAAGGCCCTGCGGTCTTTCATGGATCGGGGCGGCCGTTTCGCGAGCAAGCTTTGCTCCCACTTGCGCGGTGTATCAGGTACAATTCCCGGCTATTTTTCGGCGGGCCATGCCTGCAGCCTTTTTGAGTGTTGATCCGTGAGTGATTTGAGTCATATCCGCAATTTCTCCATCATCGCCCATATTGACCATGGCAAGTCGACGCTGGCTGATCGCTTCATCCAGATGTGCGGCGGCCTGGCCGAGCGTGAAATGGAAGCCCAGGTCCTGGACTCCATGGACCTCGAGCGTGAGCGCGGGATCACTATCAAGGCCCACAGCGTTACCCTCTATTACAAGGCCCGCGACGGCGTCACCTACCAGCTGAACTTCATCGATACCCCCGGCCACGTCGACTTCACCTATGAAGTCAGCCGGTCGCTGGCGGCCTGTGAAGGTGCGTTGCTGGTGGTCGATGCCGGCCAGGGCGTCGAGGCCCAGTCGGTTGCCAACTGCTACACGGCCATCGAGCAAGGCCTGGAAGTCATGCCGGTGCTGAACAAGATCGACCTGCCCCAGGCCGATCCGGACCGCGTGAAGGAAGAAATCGAAAAAATCATCGGCATCGACGCCACTGACGCGGTCACCTGCAGCGCCAAGACCGGCCTGGGCGTGGACGAAGTGCTCGAGCGCCTGGTGACCACCATTCCCGCGCCTACCGGCAACATCGAAGATCCGCTGCAAGCGTTGATCATCGACTCCTGGTTCGACAACTACCTGGGCGTGGTCTCCCTGGTTCGCGTGCGCCATGGCCGCGTGAAGAAGGGCGACAAGATCCTGGTCAAGTCCACCGGCAAGATCCACCTGGTGGACAGCGTCGGTGTCTTCAACCCGAAACACACCGCCACCGTCGACCTGAAGGCCGGTGAAGTGGGCTTCATCATCGCCGGTATCAAGGACATTCACGGGGCGCCGGTTGGCGACACCCTGACCTTGAGCTCCACCCCCGACGTCGATGTGCTGCCTGGTTTCAAGCGCATTCAGCCGCAGGTCTATGCCGGCCTGTTCCCGGTCAGCTCCGACGACTTCGAGGATTTCCGCGAAGCCCTGCAAAAGCTGACCCTGAACGACTCGTCCCTGCAATACACCCCGGAAAGCTCCGACGCCCTGGGCTTCGGCTTCCGCTGCGGGTTCCTGGGCATGTTGCACATGGAAATCATCCAGGAGCGCCTGGAGCGCGAGTACGACCTGGACCTGATCACCACGGCGCCGACGGTAATTTTCGAGCTGCTGCTCAAGAACGGCGAAACCATCTACGTCGATAACCCGTCCAAGCTGCCGGACCTGTCGGCCATCGAGGACATGCGCGAACCGATCGTGCGGGCCAACATCCTTGTGCCTCAGGAGCACCTGGGTAACGTCATTACCCTGTGCATCGAGAAGCGCGGCGTGCAGCACGACATGCTGTTCCTCGGCTCCCAGGTCCAGGTGACCTACGACCTGCCGATGAACGAAGTGGTGCTGGACTTCTTCGACCGTCTCAAATCCACCAGTCGCGGCTATGCTTCGCTGGACTATCATTTCGATCGTTACCAATCGGCTAATCTGGTGAAGCTGGATGTGCTGATCAACGGTGAGAAAGTCGATGCCCTGGCATTGATCGTGCACCGCGACAACGCGCACTACAAAGGTCGTGCATTGACCGAGAAGATGAAGGAACTGATTCCGCGGCAGATGTTCGATGTGGCAATCCAGGCCGCCATTGGCGGGCAGATTGTGGCGCGTACAACCGTCAAGGCACTCAGAAAGAACGTATTGGCCAAATGCTACGGCGGCGACGTCAGCCGTAAGCGCAAGCTGTTGGAAAAGCAGAAGGCCGGTAAAAAACGCATGAAGCAGGTTGGCAACGTGGAAATTCCACAGGAAGCCTTCCTTGCGGTGCTCAGGTTGGATAGTTAGGTCCTATGTCGCTAAATTTCCCGCTGTTGCTGGTTATCGCCGTGTTTGTCTGCGGTCTGTTGGCGTTGCTTGATCTGTTGTTCCTGGCGCCTCGGCGCCGGGCGGCCATCGCCTCTTATCAGGGCAGCGTCAGCCAGCCTGATGGTGTGGTCATCGAAAAGCTCAACAAGGAACCGCTGCTGGTCGAATACGGCAAGTCGTTCTTCCCGGTGCTGTTCATCGTGCTGGTGCTGCGTTCGTTCCTGGTGGAACCGTTCCAGATCCCGTCCGGCTCGATGAAACCGACCCTGGACGTGGGCGATTTCATCCTGGTGAACAAGTTTTCCTACGGGATCCGCCTGCCGGTGATCGACAAGAAAATCATCGAGGTGGGTGACCCGCAACGCGGCGATGTCATGGTGTTCCGCTTCCCGAGCGACCCGAACGTCAACTACATCAAGCGGGTGGTCGGCCTGCCGGGCGACACGATCCGTTACACCGCCGACAAGCGCCTGTTCGTCAATGGCGAATCGGTAGCCGAACAATTGCTCGGTTCCGAGCCGGGGACACTGGGCAGTGCCGAGCTGTACCAGGAAAAACTCGGTGAGGCCGAACACCTGATCCGCAAGGAAATGAGCCGCTACCGCGCAACGCCGGACCGTTCCTGGACCGTGCCGGCAGGGCACTATTTCATGATGGGCGACAACCGCGACAACTCCAACGACAGCCGTTACTGGGATGATCCGAACATTCCCAAGAACCTGCTGGGCATGGTCCCCGACCGGAACATCGTCGGTAAGGCCTTTGCGGTCTGGATGAGCTGGCCGGAACCCAAACTCAGTCACCTGCCGAATTTCTCGCGGGTTGGCCTGATCAAGTAATCACACACGGCGCTGTTGAACACAGCGCCGAATGCTTTTCTGGAGCCCGTACAAGGGTTGCCCGGAGGCATGAAGCCAACGATAGTCAGGACGTCATTTTTGAACACAGCGTTAATTGTCCCAAGCCAACGGTGCCTTGCCGCCGTGGCGGTGGAATCCAGCCACGAACTCAGCGTGGGTAAACCGTGAGCGTTTCTCTAAGCCGTCTCGAGCGTCAGCTCGGCTACACCTTCAAGGACCCGGACCTGATGCTCCTGGCCCTCACTCACCGCAGTTTTGCCGGGCGCAACAACGAACGCCTGGAGTTCCTCGGTGATGCCATTCTCAACTTCGTGGCCGGTGAGGCGCTGTTCGAGCGCTTTCCCCTGGCCCGCGAAGGCCAGTTGTCGCGTTTGCGCGCACGATTGGTAAAAGGTGAGACCCTGGCCGTACTGGCCCGGGGTTTCGACTTGGGCGATTACCTGCGACTGGGCTCCGGCGAATTGAAAAGCGGCGGTTTCCGGCGCGAGTCGATCCTGGCCGATGCCCTGGAAGCCTTGATTGGCGCGATCTACCTGGATGCAGGCATGGAAATGGCGCGCGAACGCGTGCTGGCCTGGTTGACGTCCGAAATCGACAGCCTGACGCTGGTGGACACCAACAAGGATCCGAAGACCCGCCTGCAGGAATTCCTGCAATCGCGCAGTTGCGAACTGCCGCGTTACGAAGTGGTGGATATCCAGGGTGAGCCGCATTGCCGAACCTTCTTCGTCGAATGCGAAGTTGTCCTATTGAATGAAAAGAGCCGGGGTCAGGGTGTGAGTCGACGTATTGCCGAACAGGTAGCGGCCGCCGCAGCACTGATTGCCTTGGGCGTGGAGAATGGCAATGACTGATACAACCGTCACCCGTTGCGGCTATGTCGCCATTGTCGGTCGGCCGAACGTGGGCAAGTCCACGCTGCTGAACCACATCCTGGGCCAGAAACTGGCGATCACCTCGCGCAAGCCCCAGACCACCCGCCACAACATGCTGGGCATCAAGACCGAAGGCGCCGTACAGGCGATCTACGTCGACACCCCGGGCATGCACAAGGGCGGTGAAAAGGCCCTGAACCGCTACATGAACAAGACTGCCTCGGCGGCGTTGAAGGACGTCGACGTGGTGATCTTCGTGGTCGACCGCACCAAGTGGACCGAAGAAGACCAAATGGTCCTCGAACGCGTCCAGTACGTGACCGGCCCCTTGATCGTGGCGCTGAACAAGACCGACCGTATCGAAGACAAGGCTGAACTGATGCCGCACCTGACCTGGTTGCAGGAACAGTTGCCGAACGCCCAGATCATCCCGATCTCTGCCCAGCACGGCCATAACCTCGACGCGCTGGAGCGGGTGATTGCCGAGCACCTGCCGGAAAACGATCATTTCTTCCCTGAAGACCAGATCACCGACCGCAGCAGCCGTTTCCTCGCCGCCGAGCTGGTGCGCGAGAAAATCATGCGCCAGATGGGCGCCGAGCTGCCGTACCAGATCACCGTAGAGATTGAAGAGTTCAAGCAACAGGGGAAGACCCTGCATATTCATGCGTTGATCCTCGTCGAACGTGACGGCCAGAAGAAAATCATCATTGGCGACAAGGGCGAGCGCATCAAGCGCATCGGCACCGAGGCGCGCAAGGACATGGAGCTGCTGTTCGACTCCAAGATCATGCTCAACCTGTGGGTCAAGGTGAAAGGTGGCTGGTCCGACGACGAGCGGGCGTTGCGTTCGTTGGGTTACGGCGACCTGTAAAGCGTCCAGCGGTACACCACCGACCTTGTGGGAGCGGGCTTGCTCGCGAAGGCGGTGTGTCAGTCAACGATGATGTCGACTGACACACCGCCTTCGCGAGCAAGCCCGCTCCCACATTGGTTTCGGGTTGTTTATAAATTGTGCTCCGTCAGTGAGACTTCGTTTCCATGCCCCCAACTCAACCCACCGCCCAAGCCGCCTACGTCCTCCACAGCCGTGCCTACCGCGAAAGCAGCGCTCTGGTGGACTTCCTCACGCCCCAAGGGCGGTTGCGGGCGGTATTGCGCGGAGCGCGGGGCAAGGCCGGGACGTTGGCACGGCCTTTCGTGCCGCTGGAGGTCGAGTTCCGCGGCCGGGGCGAGTTGAAGAATGTCGGACGCATGGAAAGCAACGGCGTCGCCGCCTGGCTCAATGGCGAGGCGTTGTTCAGCGGCTTGTACCTCAATGAACTGCTGATCCGCCTGCTGCCGGCCGAAGACCCCCACCCGGCGGTCTTCGATCATTACGCCGCCACGCTGCTGGCCCTGGCCGAAGGCCGCCCGCTGGAGCCGCTGCTGCGTTCGTTCGAATGGCGGCTGCTGGATGACCTGGGTTATGGCTTTGCCCTGAACACCGATCTGCACGGCGAGCCCATCGCGGCTGATGGCCTGTACCGCTTGCAAGTGGATGCCGGCCTGGAACGGGTCTACCTGCTGCAACCAGGGCTGTTCAACGGCGCCGAACTGTTGGCCATGGCCGAGGCCGACTGGAGTGCGTCGGGCGCCTTGTCTGCGGCCAAGCGGCTGATGCGCCAGGCATTGGCCGTGCATCTGGGCGGGCGGCCACTGGTCAGCCGCGAGCTGTTTCGCAAGCCCTGATCTACCCGTATGCTGTGGGCCGACTATTTGTCCATTCAGGAGCCTTTTCGTGAGCATCAGCAATCGCATTCTTCTCGGCGTGAACATCGACCATGTCGCCACCCTGCGCCAGGCCCGCGGTACGCGTTACCCGGATCCGGTCAAGGCCGCACTGGACGCGGAAGAAGCGGGGGCCGACGGCATCACCGTGCATCTGCGTGAAGACCGTCGCCATATCCAGGAGCGCGACGTGCTGCTGCTCAAGGACGTGCTGCAAACCCGCATGAACTTTGAAATGGGCGTCACCGAAGAAATGATGGCGTTCGCCGAGCGCATCCGCCCGGCGCACATCTGCCTGGTGCCGGAGACGCGCCAGGAACTGACCACCGAAGGCGGCCTCGACGTCGCGGGCCAGGAGTCGCGGATCAGCCTGGCGGTGGAGCGCCTGTCGAAGATCGGTGCCGAGGTCTCGCTGTTCATCGATGCCGACGAACGGCAGATCGAGGCCTCCAAGCGGGTTGGCGCCCCAGCCATCGAACTGCACACCGGCCGTTATGCCGATGCGGAAACCCCCACGGATGTGGCCGATGAGTTGCAACGGATCGCCGATGGCGTCGCCTTTGGCCTGGCCCAAGGCCTGATCGTCAATGCCGGCCATGGCCTGCACTACCACAACGTCGAAGCCGTCGCGGCCATCAAGGGCATCAACGAGCTGAACATCGGCCATGCACTGGTGGCCCATGCGTTGTTCGTCGGGTTCAAGTCGGCTGTGTCGGAAATGAAAGCGCTGATCCTGGCTGCCGCCAAGTCCTGACCCTGTAACCACATCCTGCGAGAGCTAGCCTGTGGGGCCTAGCCTGCAGGGGGGGGCTAGCCTGTGGGAGCAAAGCTTGCTCGCGATAGCGGACTGACAGTCAAACCGCTATCGCGAGCAAGCTTTGCTCCCACAGGCACCACATTAAGGAGTGTTTGTTCCCACAGGGCCGTTGCTACATTGAGGGGGGCTGTCAGAGCTGCGGGGATTCCTGGTTCGGCTTGCTCTTGTCCACACCCGGCACATGCAGGTTGCCCTCGGCCACTTGGTCGCCCTCAAGCTGCGGCTGGGTCACCCACGTCAGGATGTCGTAGTAGCGACGGATGTTCGCCACGAAATGCACCGGCTCGCCGCCCCGGGCGTAGCCGTAGCGGGTCTTGCTGTACCACTGTTTCTGGGACAGGCGCGGCAGGATTTTCTTCACGTCCAGCCATTTGTTCGGGTTCAGCCCTTCCTTGGCCGCCAGTTTGCGGGCGTCGTCCAGGTGGCCGCTGCCCACGTTATAGGCGGCAAGGGCGAACCAGGTACGGTCCGGCTCCTCGATGCTCTCGTCCAGCTGTTCCTTCATGTAGGCCAGGTACTTGGCGCCGCCCATGATGCTTTGTTTCGGATCCAGGCGGTTGGACACGCCCATGGCCTGGGCAGTGTTCTGGGTCAGCATCATCAGGCCGCGCACGCCGGTCTTGGACGTGACCGTCGGTTGCCAGAGCGATTCCTGGTAGCCAATCGCGGCCAACAGGCGCCAATCGACTTTTTCTTTCTTGGCGTAGGCCTTGAAGTGTTGCTCGTATTTGGGCAGCCGTTGCTGCAAATGCTGGGCGAAGGTGGTTGCGCCCATGTAGCCGAGGACGTCGACGTGCCCGTAGTAGCGGTCCTTGAGCCGTTGCAGCGTGCCGTTTTTCTGCACCTTGTCCAGATAGGCGTTGATTTCGTTGAGCAGGCTGTTGTCTTCGCCGGGACCCACCGCCCAACTTTGGCTGCGGACGTCGCCGAGGTCGAAGGCCACACGCACGTTGGGAAAGTAGACCTGGTTCATCGCCACTTCGTTGGAGTCCACCAGGGTCAGGTCGATCTGGCCCTCGTCCACCATGCGCAGCAGATCGACCACTTCAACCGCGTCGGACTCTTCGTAGTCGATACCCGGATATTGCTGTTTCAACTGCGCCAGCTGTTCGGCGTGGGAGCTGCCCTTGAGCACCATGATCTTCTTGCCGGCCAGGGCTGCCGCGTCGGTGGGGCGTGACTGGCCGTTGCGGTAGATGATCTGGGGGGTGACTTCCAGGTAAGGATGGGAAAACCGTACCTGTTTCTTGCGTTGCTCGCTGCTGACCAGGCCCGCGGCGGCCAAGACCGGCCCGTTGGGCTTGCCCACCTGGCCGAACAGGTCGTCGAGGTTGTCGGCGGTCTCGATTTTAAGCTCGACCCCCAAATCCTCGGCGAAACGCTTCACCAGCTCGTATTCGAAGCCGGTCTCGCCACTGCGATCCTGGAAGTAGGTGGCGGGGCTGTTCCGGGTGACCACCCGCAGCACGCCATCCTCCTTTACGCGCTCCAGTGTGTTGGGTTTCTCAACACAACCACTGAGCACCAGGAAGAGTCCGGTTGCGATCAGCCACTTGGCATATCGCGGACGCAAAGCCGTTGGGGAAAACATCTGCGCAGTATACGCAAACGGCCCCTACCGCCATATCTCGACAGCAAATGGCCAGTCTGCTAGCCGTTGCAAAACATGTCCGCAACACCGGCCGGCCGGGGTGTGGCGGGGTTTGCGTCGCTGAAAAATATCTCTGCGCAAACCTCGGCACGGGTGTCCAATACCGCCGTGTGCGTAAAGACCGACATTCGGCCAGCACCGCGCGTGCCGTTTCGGGTGCCGTTGCCGGCGGTTTAGGCTAGAATGCACGGCCTCAAAGCACACCCCCTTCCCGAGGCTGTCCCGAAGATGTTGATCCTGCGCGGCGCTCCTGCCCTTTCTGCCTTTCGCCACAGCAAACTCCTTGAGCAACTGAGCCAGAAGGTTCCGGCTGTCAGTGGCTTGTATGCTGAATTCGCTCACTTCGCCGAAGTCACCGGCGGTTTGACCGGCGACGAACAGCAGGTGCTAGCGCGCCTTCTGAAGTACGGCCCCAGTGTTCCTGTCCAGGAGCCGGCCGGTCGCCTGTTCCTGGTGTTGCCGCGTTTCGGCACCATTTCGCCATGGTCGAGCAAGGCCAGCGACATTGCCCGCAACTGCGGCCTGGCGAAAATCCAGCGCCTGGAGCGCGGCATTGCCTTTTATGTTGCCGGTGAGTTCAGCGAGGCCGAGGCCCAACTGATCGCCGAAGGCCTGCATGACCGCATGACCCAGGTCGTGCTGGGCAACCTGGAGCAGGCCGCCGGCCTGTTCAGCCACGCCGAGCCCAAGCCCCTGACCGCCATCGACGTACTGGGCGGCGGCCGTGCCGCGCTGGAAAAAGCCAACGCCGAACTGGGCCTGGCCCTGGCCGAAGACGAAATCGATTACCTGGTCAACGCCTTCCAGGGCTTGAAGCGCAACCCCCACGACATCGAACTGATGATGTTCGCCCAGGCCAACTCCGAGCACTGCCGCCACAAGATTTTCAACGCCAGTTGGGATATTGACGGCCAGGACCAGGAAAAAAGCCTGTTCGGCATGATCAAGAACACCTACCAGATGCACAACGAAGGTGTGCTGTCGGCCTACAAGGACAACGCGGCGGTGATCGTCGGCAACGTTGCCGGTCGCTTCTACCCGAACCCTGAGACCCGCCAGTACGGTGCGGTCCAGGAGCCGGTGCACATCCTGATGAAGGTCGAGACCCACAACCACCCGACCGCCATTGCCCCGTTCCCGGGCGCGTCCACCGGCTCCGGTGGCGAGATCCGCGACGAAGGCGCCACCGGGCGCGGCGCCAAGCCCAAGGCAGGCCTGACCGGTTTCACCGTGTCGAACCTGCAGATCCCGGGCTTCGAGCAGCCGTGGGAAAAGCCCTACGGCAAGCCTGAGCGCATCGTCAACGCCCTCGACATCATGATCGAAGGCCCACTGGGCGGCGCGGCGTTCAACAACGAATTCGGCCGTCCGGCCCTGACCGGTTACTTCCGTACCTTCGAACAGTCCATCACCACCCCCCGTGGTGAAGAAGTCCGTGGTTACCACAAACCGATCATGCTCGCCGGCGGCATGGGCAATATCCGCGCCGAACATGTGCAGAAAGGCGAGATCGTGGTCGGCTCCAAGCTGATCGTCCTCGGCGGCCCGGCCATGTTGATCGGCCTGGGTGGCGGCGCCGCTTCCTCCATGGCCACCGGCACCAGCTCGGCCGACCTGGACTTCGCTTCGGTCCAGCGGGAAAACCCGGAAATGGAACGCCGTTGCCAGGAAGTCATCGACCGTTGCTGGCAGTTGGGTGAGCACAATCCCATCAGCTTCATCCACGACGTTGGTGCGGGCGGCCTGTCTAACGCCTTCCCGGAACTGGTCAACGACGGTGGCCGCGGTGGCCGCTTCGAACTGCGCAACATTCCAAACGACGAGCCGGGCATGGCCCCGCACGAAATCTGGAGCAACGAATCCCAGGAACGCTACGTCCTGGCGGTCGGTCCGGCCGACTTCGAACGCTTCCAGGCCATTTGCGAGCGCGAGCGTTGCCCGTTCGCCGTGGTGGGTGAAGCCACCGCCGAGCCGCAACTGACCGTGACCGACAGCCATTTCGGCAACAGCCCGGTGGACATGCCGTTGGAAGTGCTGCTGGGCAAGGCCCCGCGCATGCACCGTTCGGCGGTTCGCGAAGCCGAGCTGGGCGACGATTTCGATCCGTCCACCCTCGACATCACCGATTCCATCGAGCGTGTGCTGCATCACCCGGCCGTGGCGAGCAAGAGCTTCCTGATCACCATCGGCGACCGCACCATCACCGGCCTCGTGGCCCGTGACCAGATGGTCGGCCCATGGCAGGTGCCGGTGGCTGACGTGGCTGTGACCGCCACCAGCTTCGACGTCTACACCGGCGAAGCCATGGCGATGGGCGAACGCACGCCGCTGGCGCTGCTGGACGCCCCGGCCTCGGGCCGCATGGCGATTGGCGAAACCCTGACCAACATCGCGGCGTCGCGTATCGGCAAGATGTCCGACATCAAGCTGTCGGCCAACTGGATGTCCGCCGCCGGTCACCCGGGTGAAGACGCCCGCTTGTATGACACCGTCAAGGCGGTCGGCATGGAGCTGTGCCCTGAGCTGGGCATCACCATTCCAGTGGGCAAGGACTCCATGTCCATGGCCACGCGCTGGAACGACGAAGGCGTGGACAAGAGCGTAACCTCGCCGCTGTCGCTGATCGTGACCGGTTTCGCGCCTGTCACCGATATCCGCCAGACCCTGACCCCGCAACTGCGCATGGACAAGGGCACCACCGACCTGATCCTGATCGACCTGGGCCGTGGCCAGAACCGCATGGGCGCCTCGATCCTGGCCCAGGTGCATGGCAAGCTCGGCTCGCAAGCGCCGGACGTCGATGATGCCGAAGACCTGAAGGCCTTCTTCGCCGTGATCCAGGGCCTCAACGCCGACGGTCACCTGCTGGCCTACCACGACCGTTCCGACGGCGGTTTGCTGACCACCGTGGTGGAAATGGCCTTCGCCGGTCACTGCGGCCTGAGCCTGACCCTCGACAGTGTTGCCGAGTCCAAGGCCGAGATCCCAGCCATCCTGTTCAACGAAGAACTGGGTGCCGTGATCCAGGTTCGCCAGGACGCCACGCCAGACATCCTCGCCCAGTTCAGCGCCGCCGGCCTGGCCGATTGCGTCTCGGTGATCGGCCAGCCGATCAACAACGCGCACATCAACATCACCTTCAACGGCGACACCGTCTTCGAAGGCCAGCGTCGTCTGTTGCAGCGCCAGTGGGCGCAAACCAGCTACCAGATCCAGCGCCTGCGGGACAACGCCGAGTGCGCCGAGCAGGAATTCGACGCGCTGCTGGAAGAAGACAACCCGGGCCTGAGCGCCAAGCTCAGCTACGACGTCAACGACAACGTCGCCGCGCCTTACATCAAGAAAGGCATTCGCCCACAAGTGGCGGTCCTGCGCGAGCAGGGCGTCAACGGCCAGGTGGAGATGGCGGCAGCGTTCGACCGCGCCGGTTTCAACGCGATCGACGTGCACATGAGCGATATCCTGGCCGGTCGTGTCGACCTGAACGACTTCAAGGGCATGGTCGCTTGTGGCGGTTTCTCCTACGGTGACGTGTTGGGCGCCGGTGAAGGCTGGGCCAAGTCGGCGCTGTTCAACAGCCGTGCCCGCGATGCGTTCCAAGGCTTCTTCGAACGCACCGACAGCTTCACCCTCGGCGTGTGCAACGGTTGCCAGATGATGTCCAACCTGCACGAGCTGATCCCGGGCAGCGAGTTCTGGCCGCACTTCGTGCGCAACCGTTCCGAGCAGTTTGAAGCCCGCGTGGCGATGGTCCAGGTCCAGGAGTCGAACTCGATCTTCCTGCAGGGCATGGCCGGTTCGCGCATGCCGATCGCCATCGCCCACGGCGAAGGTCACGCGGAATTCGAAAGCGAAGAAGCCTTGCTCGAAGCCGACCTGTCCGGTTGTGTGTCGCTGCGTTTCGTCGACAACCACGGCAAGGTCACCGAAACCTACCCGGCCAACCCGAACGGCTCGCCGCGTGGGATCACCGGCCTGACCAGCCGCGACGGCCGCGTCACGATCATGATGCCGCACCCGGAGCGGGTGTTCCGCGCGGTGCAGAACTCGTGGCGTTCGGACGACTGGAACGAAGACGCGCCATGGATGCGCATGTTCCGCAACGCGCGCGTCTGGGTGAACTAAGACGGTGTACAAGCTCTGCTTCTTCGTCCCGGCCAGCCATGTGGACGAGGTCAAAAGCGCCGTATTCGCTGCCGGTGGCGGGCGAATCGGCGACTATGACCACTGCGCCTGGCAAGTGCTGGGCCTGGGCCAGTTTCGCCCTTTGGACGGCAGCCAGCCGTTCATTGGCGAGGCGGGGCAGGTTGAGCAGGTCGAGGAATGGAAGGTGGAGCTTGTTGTCGCCGATGAGTTGATCCGTCCAGTGGTGGAAGCGCTGAAACTCAGCCATCCCTACGAGACACCGGCGTATGAAGTGTGGCGGTTGGAGGATTTCTGATCCTCCTCCTGCTGCAATAAAAAACCCGCTGATCGATTCAGCGGGTTTTTTATTGGCTGTGTTTCTGTGTACAAGAACCCTTGTGGCGAGGGAGCTTGCTCCCGCTGGGCTGCGAAGCGGCCCCAAGCTTTTTCCCCCTTCCGGTGGGAACCGACGCGGGGCCACTCACCCCCCCACCGGATGTTTCATCTTCCTTTTTTTCAATTCCGGCCCCCCAGAGCTGCACACCCATCTCTTACACCCTTCTCCGTTTCAACCAAACCTACGCCGAAATATCA
>NZ_JAGDEZ010000099.1:0-865 GCF_017498305.1 Pseudomonas sp. OA65 | reverse complement strand
TGGTAAAAAAGGCACGGCCCCAAACGACGCGGGGGGGGGGGGGCTGCCCCCGGGGGGGGCGCGCCCCGCCCCCAGGAAGGGAGTGGCCTTCTTTCCGACCCGCCCCGGGGTGGGGGTGGGGGGCCGCGGCGCGGCCCAGCGGGAGCAAGCTCCCTCGCCACAAGAGCTGGCGCAGGTGAATGCCCTGACACCCATGGACCAAACACTGAAAAAAACCTGTGGGAGCGAGCCTGCTCGCGATAGCGGTACACCAGCCGCCATCAATCTTGCCTGACCTGGCCCTATCGCGAGCAGGCTCGCTCCCACAGGGGAATGTGTTCAGCCAGGCCCCGCCTACTCGCCGGCGCTGATGGTGTTCACAGATAAACCAGCCACCACCCCCGTGGCGAGGGAGCTTGCTCCCGCTGGGGTGCGCAGCGCCCCAATGAAGCGGATGGCATCTTTCTGATACGCCCCGGTGACTGGCTTTGGGGCCGCTGCGCAGCCCAGCGGGAGCAAGCTCCCTCGCCACAAGAGCCGGCGCAGGTGCATGCCCTGACACCCATGGACCAAACACTGAAAAACCTGTGGGAGCGAGCCTGCTCGCGATAGCGGTACACCAGCCACCATCAATGTTGCCTGACCTGGCCCTATCGCGAGCAGGCTCGCTCCCACAGGGGAATGTGTTCAGCCAGGCCCCGCCTACTCGCCGGCGCTGAGGGTGTTCACAGATAAACCAGCCACCACCACCCCCGTGGCGAGGGAGCTTGCTCCCGCTGGGGTGCGCAGCGCCCCCAATGAAGCGGATGGCATTCTTTCTGATACACCCCGGTGACTGGCTTTGGGGCCGCTTCGCAGCCCAGCGGGCGCAAGCTCCCTCGCCCCA
>NZ_JAGDEZ010000098.1:0-888 GCF_017498305.1 Pseudomonas sp. OA65 | reverse complement strand
ACCGGGTCGTGCATAAGTCCGGCCTGGTCGAAATACTCGAAGTGATGGGCAGCAGTCAGAACCGGGTGGCCTTGCCGGTGGAGATCCGTTCACCCGCGGGGCACAAGGTCACGCTCGGCTATACGCCGTTCAGCGGCACTCACCTGATACTGGCCTGGGTCAAGGATGATTCGGGGCAAACCCTGCTGACCGTCAACCGCCAGAGCACCTCCGTCGAGGTGTTGCTGCAGCCGGTCGCCGGCCCCGGTGGAACCCCGCTGGCGCGCTTCGTTATGGCCCTGGAGGGCTCAGATAAATACGTCAACCGCATCACCCTGCCGACCGAGAACGAGGCGTCCTGGCGTTTCGGCTACGACCTGATCCGCGATCAGCTCTGCATCATCAGTGTGGAGACACCCACCGGGGGGCGTGAAGACATCTCCTATCGAGACTCCGGTCACCTGTTTCCCGCAGGCACCCAGCGCCAGGCGCTACCCCGCGTGACCCAACATCTCACCGATCCAGGCTTCGGCCAGCCGAAGATCGATGTCCGCTATACCTACAAACGCGAAGATTCTGAGAGCAGCGAGACGAATTTTCTTGGAAGAGGTCTGACGCTGCCGCCCTGGGATGATGATGGCTTGGATAACCTCTATAACCACATCGGCAGCTACGAGTACGTGTGCATTGAAACCCTCTGGGTCACTGACGACTCGGAACCCCAAGCGCGGCCGGTGCGAAAAATCGAACGCAAGTTCAACCAGTTCCACCTGCTGACCCACGAAACGACCACCCAGAACAATAACGTCAAGACCGTCGAAACCACCTACTACCTGATCGATGGCGTCGGGTTCGACCAGCAGCACAACTACTGCCAATTGCCCAAGACGGTCAAGACCACCTGGTCAT
>NZ_JAGDEZ010000097.1:0-1032 GCF_017498305.1 Pseudomonas sp. OA65 | reverse complement strand
GCAACAGCCGCGCCGAGTCGTAGCGGTACTTCAGCTCGCTGCCGTCGGGGTTCAGGCGACGGCTGACCAGGTGCAGGTCATCGGCGTATTCGTAGCGGGTGGTGCGGCCCTGCTCGTCGCGCTCGGCGATGACCTTGCCGTAGGCGTTGTAGCTCCAGGCCCGGATGGCGCCGGTGGGCAGGGTGACTTGCAGCAGTCGGCCGACGGCGTCCCATTGGTAGTGCGTGAGGGCGCCGTGTTCGTCCCGGCGGCTGAGCAAACGTCCCAGGGCATCGTAGGAAAAACACCGGCGACCGCCGTCGGGCAGGATTTCTTCGGTCAGTTGGCCCAGGCGACTCCAGGTGAAGCGATGTTCGCCGCCGTCCGGGTCATACTTCGCCAGCAGTTGCCCGTGGGCGTCGTAGGCATATTCCGTACGCTGGCCGTCGGGATCGATGCTGGCGATCACATCACCGTGGGCATTGCGGCGATAGGTCCATACGGCCTTGCCACGCTGACGGGTGTGCAGGAAACCGTTACGGTATTCGTAGGACGTCGGCGCTTCATCTGGAGGAATCAACGCCAGCAGCCGTCCGACCTCGTCGTAGCGGTATTCGCGGACCGCCCCTAGCGGGTCTTGTTCGGCGATCAGCCGGCCCTGTTCGTCATAGGCCTTGAGGTGCTCGCCGCCGTCGGGCTCGACCTTGCGCACCAGCCGCGCCCGGTTGTCGTGGACATACACTTCCTGGCTGCCATCCAGGTGCCGGACCGTGACACTGCCGTCCTCGCCCCAGGTGTAACGGCTGTCCATCTGCGCAAACGAGGCCCAATGCCGTACGCAACGGGACGCCGGCCCGACGCCTTGCCACTCCCAATAAAAACTCGCCCCGCCGGCCAGTTGCCGCTGGAGAATGACGTGCTGGTCGTCGTAGTCGTAGCGTTCGCTTTCACCGGCGGCATTGGTCGCTTCGATCAGTCGGAAACGTCCGTCGTAGCGGTAGGACACCAACGTCTGTTCGGTCCGCCAGGCGTCGTCGAGGGTGAGGGCCGGGT
>NZ_JAGDEZ010000096.1:0-1032 GCF_017498305.1 Pseudomonas sp. OA65 | reverse complement strand
ACCCGGCCCTCACCCTCGACGACGCCTGGCGGACCGAACAGACGTTGGTGTCCTACCGCTACGACGGACGTTTCCGACTGATCGAAGCGACCAATGCCGCCGGTGAAAGCGAACGCTACGACTACGATGACCAGCACGTCATCCTCCAGCGGCAACTGGCCGGCGGGGCGAGTTTTTATTGGGAGTGGCAAGGCGCCGGGCCGGCATCCCGTTGCGTACGGCATTGGGCCTCGTTCGCGCAGATGGACAGCCGTTACACCTGGGGCGAGGACGGCAGTGTCACGGTCCGGCACCTGGATGGCAGCCAGGAAGTGTATGTCCACGACGACCGGGCGCGGCTGGTGCGCAAGGTCGAGCCCGACGGCGGCGAGCACCTCAAGGCCTATGACGAACAGGGCCGGTTGATCGCTGAGCAGGACCCGCTGGGGGCGGTCCGCGAATACCGTTACGACGACGTCGGACGGCTGCTGGCGCTGATTCCTCCAGATGAAGCGCCGACGTCCTACGAATACCGCAACGGTTTCCTGCACACCCGTTCCCGTGGCAAGGCGGTGTGGACCTACCGGCGTAATGCCCACGGTGATGTGATCGCCAGCATCGATCCCGACGGCCAGCGTACGGAATATGCCTACGACGCCCACGGACAATTGCTGGCAAGGTACGACCCGGACGGCGGCGAACATCGCTTCACCTGGAGTCGCCTGGGCCAACTGACCGAAGAGATCCTGCCCGACGGCGGCCGTCGGTGTTTTTCCTACGATGCCCTGGGACGTTTGCTCAGCCGCCGGGACGAACACGGCGCCCTCACGCACTACCAATGGGACGCCGTCGGCCGACTGCTGCAAGTGACCCTGCCCACCGGCGCCATCCGGGCCTGGAGCTACAACGCCTACGGCAAGGTCATTGCCGAGCGCGACGAGCAGGGCCGCACCACCCGCTACGAATACGCCGATGACCTGCACCTGGTCAGCCGTCGCCTGAACCCCGACGGCAGCGAGCTGAAGTACCGCTACGACTCGGCGCGGCTGTTGC
>NZ_JAGDEZ010000095.1:0-1098 GCF_017498305.1 Pseudomonas sp. OA65 | reverse complement strand
TGGCGTACAACCCGCTCAACAGGCAAGACAGTGGCTACGGTTATGGTTGGAACTTGCAATTGTCGCAGTACACGCTGAGCAACCAGGTCCTGTCCCTGAGCACGGGTGAAACTTTCAAGGTCACCGGCAGCGACAGTGCCAGCGGTCAGTTGGTGATGAAGGAAAAAAAACTCGACAGTTTTCATTTCCATCAACAGGACGAGACCCATTACCGGGTCGTGCATAAGTCCGGCCTGGTCGAAATACTCGAAGTGATGGGCAGCAGTCAGAACCGGGTGGCCTTGCCGGTGGAGATCCGTTCACCCGCGGGGCACAAGGTCACGCTCGGCTATACGCCATTCAGCGGTACTCACTTGATACTGGCCTGGGTCAAGGATGATTCGGGACAAACCCTGCTGACCGTCGACCGCCAGAGCACCTCCGTCGAGGTGTTGCTGCAGCCGTTCGCCGGCCCCGGTGGAACCCCGCTGGCGCGCTTCGTTATGGCCTTGGAGGGCTCGGATAAATACGTCAACCGCATCACCCTGCCGACCGAGAACGAGGCGTCCTGGCGTTTTGGCTACCGCCTGATTCGCGATCAGCTCTGCATCATCAGTGTGGAGACACCCACCGGGGGGCGTGAAGACATTTCCTATCAAGACTCCGGTCATCTGTATCCCGAAGGCACCAATCGCCAGCCGCTGCCCCGCGTGACCCAACATCTCACCACTCCAGGCTTCGGCCAGCCGAAGATCGATGTCCGCTATACCTACAAAAGCGAAGGTTCCGAGAGAGGCGAGACGAACTTCCTCGGGAGAGGTCTTACTTTGCCGCCCTGGAATGATGATGGCCTGGATAACCTCTATAACCACATCGGCAGCTACGAGTACGTGTGCATTGAAACCCTCTGGGTCACTGACGACTCGGAACCTCAAGCGCGCCCGGTGCGAAAAATCGAACGCAAGTTCAACCAGTTCCACCTGCTGACCCATGAAACGACCACCCAGAACAATAACGTCAAGACCGTCGAAACCACCTACTACCTGATCGATGGCGTCGGGTTCGACCAGCAGCACAACTACTGCCAATTGCCCAAGACGGTCAAGACCACCTGGTCAT
>NZ_JAGDEZ010000094.1:0-1179 GCF_017498305.1 Pseudomonas sp. OA65 | reverse complement strand
AGAGGGTGTTTACAAAACTAGGCAGTCATTCTGCGTAGCAGCATTCTGCCCTGAGCCAGCCATACCCACGCCTCAGCGACTCGTGGTAGCCGATCGTAATGAACCGCAAGGCGTCTCGCCCTGTCATTCCAAGCATGTGATCGCTCAACGACCCAGCGTTTCGCTTGTGGGACAAAGCCATTCGAGTCGGCCTGCACGGTAAAGAGATCCAACTGCGCAGAGTGCACCCAACGTCCAACGTTTTTGTTAGCGGGATGCCTGATAACTTTGACTTGAATGTCATGACGCTGCGAGATTGTTTGCGCGCATTGCCCGGCGTAACCATTGTCTACGTACAGTGTTTGGATACTCGGATACTTGGCGAATCCGTCAGCTACTATGGGGTGGGCCCCCGCATGATCTTGGATATTTGCCGCAGTAACGCTCACAGCCAGTAGCAGTCCTAAGGTGTCGACCAGAAGATGACGCTTACGGCCCTTAACTTTCTTGCCACCATCAAAACCCGTTTCACCACCTTGTGCCGAGCCCCGAGTTGACTGTGAATCCAGCACCGCTGCGGTAGGCTCTACCGCGCGAGCTTCACGTTCGCGCCACTGCTGACGCAAACGATCATGCATTTTTTCAAACTTGCCTTGCTCGCTCCATCGCCGGAACGTTCGGTAGACGTTCTGCCAGCGCGGGAAATGTTGGGGCAGCATCCGCCAGGCACAGCCGCTACGAACGACATAACAGCATGCATCTACAAGCAGACGGCGGCTGATGCGGGGAGGTAGTCCGCGCCCTTTATTCTCGAAAATATCTTGGACAAGAGTCCATTCTGAGTCGGTCAAACTGCTTGGATAATCCTGCTCCGGTTCGAGCCGACGATGGGCATCGGTGTAACCATATCTGGGTGGTTCGACCGCCGCCTTTTCGATGACAACAGCCTTATGGCTGGGAACGAGCACTACACCTTGCCGCTCAAGCGCCCTGATTACAGGGCCCTTGGTAATCGACATGCCCGTTCTGCGCGTAAATTCGCGACGAATTTCCATTAACGTGATGGTTGGATCGGATTCAACGATTTGAACCAGAATCCCTTCGTGCTCAGGTTTTATC
Source organism: Pseudomonas sp. OA65 (assembly GCF_017498305.1). Lineage (NCBI taxonomy): Bacteria > Pseudomonadati > Pseudomonadota > Gammaproteobacteria > Pseudomonadales > Pseudomonadaceae > Pseudomonas > Pseudomonas sp. OA65. The sequence continues at coordinate 81 of NZ_JAGDEZ010000094.1, read as the reverse complement.
TTGATGTTGGCCATTGACATGCATTCACAAACGCGGGGTTGGGAGCATTCTAACGGCACATTTTATTTGTAAACACCCTCT
>NZ_JAGDEZ010000093.1:0-1339 GCF_017498305.1 Pseudomonas sp. OA65 | reverse complement strand
ACCACCGTCACCGAAAGCATCAGCACCGCTACTGGCGGCAACCTCGAAGCCATCGCCCCGAACACCGCGCCAGTCAGCACTGTGGTTAGCGACGTCAACGACACCACCACCGTGACGTTGACCGCCAATCCGACCGTGAACGAAAACGGCACCATCACTTATACCGCCACCCTGACCGGCGCCGACGGCAAACCCGTCACCGCACAAAACGGTCCGGTCACCGTGACGCTGGAAAGCGGCAAAACCATCACCATCGCCGCCGGTGCAAGTTCGGGCACGCTCGATGTCGCTGTGGGTAACGACGTTTATCAAGGTCCGACCACCGTTACCGAAAGCATCAGTACCGCCACTGGCGGCAACCTCGAAGCCATTGCTCCGAACACCGCGCCAGTTAACACTGTCGTCAGCGATGTCAACGACACCACTACCGTGACGCTGACCGCCACGCCGACCGTGAACGAAAACGGTACGATCACCTACACCGCCACCCTGACCGGTGCCGACGGCAAACCCGTCACCGCACAAAACGGTCCGGTCACCGTGACGCTGGAAAGCGGCAAAACCATCACCATCGCCGCCGGTGCAAGCTCGGGCACGCTCGATGTCGCTGTGGGTAACGACGTTTACCAAGGCCCAACCACCGTCACTGAGTCGATCAAAGATGCATCCGGTGGCAACCTCGAAGCCATTGCTCCGAACACCGCCCCAGTTAGCACCATCGTTAGCGATGTCAACGACACCACCACCGTGACGTTGACCGCCACGCCAACCGTGAATGAAAACGGCACCATCACTTATACCGCGACCCTCACCGGCGCCGATGGCAAGCCAGTTACCGCGCAGAACGGTCCGGTGACCGTGACTCTGGAAAGCGGCAAAACCATCACCATCGCCGCCGGCGCAAGCTCGGGCGCGTTGGATGTCGCGGTTGGCAACGATGTGTACCAAGGCCCAACCACCGTCACTGAGTCGATCAAAGATGCATCCGGTGGCAACCTCGAAGCCATTGCTCCGAACACCGCCCCAGTTAGCACCATCGTTAGCGATGTCAACGACACCACTACCGTGACGCTGACCGCCACGCCGACCGTGAACGAAAACGGCACCATCACCTATACCGCCACGCTGACCGGCGCCGATGGCAAGCCAGTTACCGCGCAGAACGGTCCGGTCACCGTGACGTTGGAAAGCGGCAAGACCATCACCATCGCCGCCGGTGCAAGTTCGGGCACACTCGATGTCGCTGTGGGTAACGACGTTTACCAAGGTCCGACCACCGTCACCGAAAGCATCAGCACCGCTACTGGCGGCAACCTCGAAGCCATCGCCCCGAACACCG
>NZ_JAGDEZ010000092.1:0-1632 GCF_017498305.1 Pseudomonas sp. OA65 | reverse complement strand
AGGGAGTCCCCGCCGCGTCGCCGACGCTGCGCTGTCGCGCAGCAAACAAGTGCTCGGCTTAAGATTGGGTGCGCGCGGGGAAAGAGGCCGTAGCTATCACTGGTGTGTCAGCACCCGCGAGGGAGAGTGGCCGGCACGGTATCGGCGTGGAGTCGTTGTAGGCACAGCAAGCTGTGACCACGTATGAGAGAGTGAATCCGTTCGCCACCGTGTTCCCCGCGCGCCATTCAATCCTGCGAGGAATTGTCATGGCGCGCAAGAAGCAGCAGAAACGATTTGAAGTGATTCACCCTCATTGTGCCGGTATCGATATCGGCAGCCGCGAGCACTGGGTTGGCGTCAATCCCGATCAAAGCGACAAGCCTGTTCGCTGTTTTTCGGCCTTCACTGAGGATTTGGTGAAGCTGGCCGAATGGCTGGAATCGCTGAAAATCAAGGTCGTGGCGATGGAGGCCACTGGCGTTTACTGGATACCCCTGTTCGAGCTTCTCGATTCAAGGGGCTTTGAGGTGTACCTGGTCAACTCCCGTGCAACTCGTCAGATAAGCGGGCGTAAATCCGATGTCCTGGATTGCCAGTGGATCTGGCAACTCATGACCCATGGCTTACTCAGAGGGGCTTTCAGGCCCGCTGATGATATTTGCTCGATGCGATCATTGGTTCGCCAGCGGGCCATGAAGGTTCGTGATCAAGCCAAGACCATCAACCGCATGCAAAAAGCCCTGACGCAGATGAACATTCAGTTAGCCAATGTCATCAGCAATATTGCTGGCGTGACAGGGATGAAAATCATCAAGGCCATCATCGATGGTGAGCGTGACCCTCAAGTCTTGGCCAACTTCCGAGACGGCCGTATCAAGGCCGATCACCAAACCATTGCCCGCAGTCTGCACGGTAACTGGCGAGTCGAGCATCTGCATGCTTTGGCTCAGGAGGTGGCTGCTCATGATTTCCTTGAGAAGCAGATTGCCGAATGTGATCAGGCCATCACTCAGGCACTTGATCGACTCCCAGTGCTGAACCATGAGCCCCCGCAACCCACCAAGCCACTGCGCAGCCCGCATCGCTCGGCAGATGAACAGGCCAGCTTGCACCAGGCACTTGTGAGAATCATGGGCGTGGATTTGACCGCGATTCCCACCATCGGAATCGAATCCGCCTTGGTTCTGGCGAGCGAAGTCGGACCTGACTTGTCGCGTTTTCCGACTGAGCAACATTTCAGTTCCTGGATGGGGGTAGCGCCCTCAACCCGAATATCGGGGGGAAAACCCTTGCCCGGTCATGTCCCCAAGGTATTTAACCGGGCGGCACAAGCGTTGAAGCAGGCGGCCTCTAGCGCCCGCACCGATAAAAGCTTTATCGGTGCGAGTCACCGCGCCCGATTGGCTCGCATGGATACGGCCTGCGCCATCAAGGCTACGGCTCACCAACTGGCCCGGTTGATCTACGCCATGCTGACCAAGGGACAGCCTTACGTAGCGCAGGATATGGACGAGTACGAGGCCAAAAGCCGTGATCGTCAGCTTAGAGTCTTACAGCGTAAGGCTACAAAGCTGGGTGTTCGATTGGTCGCGGCTTAAAAAGCTTTGGAGAACAAGGGGATGGATTTTGTTTGATGAGAGCTTGCTCCCG
>NZ_JAGDEZ010000091.1:0-1943 GCF_017498305.1 Pseudomonas sp. OA65 | reverse complement strand
GGATTCAACGATTTGAACCAGAATCCCTTCGTGCTCAGGTTTTATCTTGATGTTGGCCATTGACATGCATTCACAAACGCGGGGTTGGGAGCATTCTAACGGCACATTTTATTTGTAAACACCCTCTCAGGGCGGAACCCTAAGTAGCCGTAACCGCAGCAACGGATATACACAAAAAAAGAGAACAAAAAAAACGACGCTCTCCCTCGTAAAGGAAAAGCGTCGTTTCTAGTAGCCACCTGGCGTTCAGCATTCCAGATAACCGAATATGGCGCAGCGGACGGGACTCGAACCCGCGACCCCCGGCGTGACAGGCCGGTATTCTAACCGACTGAACTACCGCTGCGCGTAACATTGAAAGTTTGGTGGGTGATGACGGGATCGAACCGCCGACATTCTGCTTGTAAGGCAGACGCTCTCCCAGCTGAGCTAATCACCCTTCACTTTCGATGCGGGGCGCATTCTCTCACAGTTTTTTGTAACGTGCTGATTTAATTAGCAAATTCAGCAAAAAAAACAGGAGCAACACACACCGCAGGAACTGCAAACAGCAAAAAGCCCGCGTTAGCGGGCTTTCCGTGGTGACCTGGCGTTCAGTGTTCCAGGTTACCGAATATGGCGCAGCGGACGGGACTCGAACCCGCGACCCCCGGCGTGACAGGCCGGTATTCTAACCGACTGAACTACCGCTGCGCGTAACACGTTGAACGAATGGTGGGTGATGACGGGATCGAACCGCCGACATTCTGCTTGTAAGGCAGACGCTCTCCCAGCTGAGCTAATCACCCTTCGCTTTCGGTGTGGCGCGCATTCTACGGAGCACTCTTTAAGCTGGCAAGCACTTTTTAAATTAATTTTTTCAGGCCTTCCAAAGGCTTAGCGAAGGGTTGGCCTATGGCGCCGCGAAGAGAATAATGCCCCCCTTTGTATAAAGGAGAGACTCACCCCATGTGGTTCAAAAACCTGCTTATCTATCGCCTGACCCAAGATCTGCCTTTTGATGCCGAGGCGTTGGAAACTGCACTGGCCAGCAAACTGGCGCGTCCATGTGCAAGCCAGGAGTTGACCACTTACGGTTTCGTCGCGCCGTTTGGCAAAGGCGAAGACGCACCGCTGGTGCACGTCAGCCAGGACTTCCTGTTGATCGCCGCGCGCAAGGAAGAACGCATCTTGCCAGGCAGCGTCGTGCGCGATGCCCTGAAGGAAAAGGTCGAAGAGATCGAAGCCGAGCAAATGCGCAAGGTCTATAAGAAGGAACGGGACCAGCTCAAGGATGAAATCATCCAGGCGTTCCTGCCTCGCGCCTTTATCCGCCGCTCGTCGACCTTCGCCGCCATCGCGCCGAAGCAAGGCCTGATCCTGGTGAACTCGGCCAGCCCGAAACGCGCCGAAGACCTGCTGTCCACCCTGCGCGAAGTGATTGGCTCGCTGCCGGTACGCCCGCTGACGGTCAAGATGGCCCCGACCGCGACCATGACCGACTGGGTCAAGACCCAGAAAGCCGCGGACGATTTCTTCGTGCTGGATGAATGCGAACTGCGCGACACCCATGAAGACGGCGGCATCGTCCGTTGCAAGCGCCAGGACCTGACCAGCGATGAAATTCAGCTGCACCTGAACACCGGCAAGGTCGTGACACAATTGTCGCTGGCCTGGCAGGACAAGTTGTCCTTCGTGCTCGACGACAAGATGGTGGTCAAGCGCCTGAAGTTCGAAGACCTGTTGCAGGACCAGGCGGAGCAGGACGGTGGCGACGAAGCCCTCGGCCAACTGGACGCCAGCTTCACGCTGATGATGCTGACGTTCGGCGAGTTCCTGCCGGCGCTGGTGGAAGCGTTGGGTGGTGAAGAGATTCCGCAGGGGATCTAAAGGCGGTGATCTCTAGTGTGGGAGCGGGCTTGCTCGCGAAGGCGGTGTGTCAGCAACCCTATGCTGTCTGACAC
>NZ_JAGDEZ010000090.1:0-2427 GCF_017498305.1 Pseudomonas sp. OA65 | reverse complement strand
GTATGCGTCCGGGCATCACATCTTGCGTGATTAAACCGGCTGCCACTTATGCGGAAGCAGCAGCTCGATTTCACTCGCCCGCTGCGTCGGTAAACGCGTGAGAACATCCTTTAGATAGGCGTACGGGTCATGACCATTCAGCCGCGCAGACTGGATCAAACTCATGATCGCTGCCGCCCGTTTTCCGCTACGTAGCGACCCAGCGAAGAGCCAGTTTTTGCGTCCAAGAGCCCACGGCCGGATCTGGTTCTCCGCCCAGTTATTATCAATGGGGACGGCCCCATCATCGAGGTAGCGCGACAGCGCTGCCCAGCGTTTGAGACTGTAATCGAGTGCTCTGCTGATGGCCGAACCTTCGGGCACAAGATCACGCTGGGCGATCATCCAGACATGCAATCTATCCATCACCGGAGCGGCTTTTTCTTGTCGTATTCGGCACCGTAAATCCGGTTCCAGATCACGCACTTCGCTCTCGATTTCGTACAGCAACTGGATGTAGCGCAGGGCCTGCTCGGCGATCTGGCTTTTGTTGGTCGCGTGCAATTCGAAAAACTTGCGTCGGGCATGGGCCATGCAGCCGATCTCGGTCACGCCGAGTTCGAAGCTGGCCTTGTAACCGCCAAAGTCGTCGCAGACCAACTTACCTTTCCAGCCTTGCAGGAAGTTGCGAGCATGCTCACCGGCGCGGCTGGGGCTGAAGTCGTAGACGACAGCGGCTGTTTCGCAGAACTGGCTCGTGGCGTAAGCCCAAACATAAGACCGGTGGGTTTTCTTCGAACCTGGAGCAAGCATCTGTACCGGTGTTTCATCCGCGTGGATGACTTGCTGTCCCATCACTACGTCACGCAGGGCATCGACCAGGGGCTGTAATTGCACACCCGTCATTCCAACCCATTGAGCCAAAGTGGAGCGTGGAATCGCCAAGCCGGCGCGACCGAAAATCGATTCCTGGCGGTAGAGCGGCAAATGGTCAGCGAACTTCGCGATCATGACGTGGGCAAGTAAGCCTGCCGTTGGGATACCTTTGTCGATGACCTGCGCCGGTACGGGCGCTTGGATCAGCGTTTCGCAGTCATCGCAAACCCACTTGCCACGAACATGGCGTTCGACGGTGAACACGCCGGGTGTGTAGTCCAGCTTTTCGCTGACGTCTTCACCGATACGCTTGAGTGCGCAGCCGCAAGGGCAGCGAGTGTTGTCCGGTTCATGATGGATCAACGTGCGTGGGAATTCCGCCGGCAATGCCGTGCGCTTGGGCTTTTGCTTTTTCTCGGTCGTCGCTGGCGCTATTTGCAAGGCTTGAAGCTCGGCCTCAATCGCCGCGATATCGGTATCGATCAGGTCATCGAGCAGACTGGCCTGCTCAGGATTCATCTGCTCGCTACGCTTGGCAAACTTCAAACGCTTGAGTTGCGCGATTTCGTGGGTCAGTTTCTCGATCACCGTTTGATCGCGGTTGATCTTCTTGCCCATGGTGTCAACTGTCTTGCCCATGGTTTCAACCGTCTTGCCCAGGGTCTCGACTTGCGACAGCAACTGCGCAGCGAATGCACGTAGCTGGTCGGGAGTCATTTGATCGAGATTGGGTGAGGACGTCATGCCGTGGATTTTACCAAAGCAGGCCACTTGCGACAGCCAGCCAAGACGCTAATTACAGTTTTTAAAGCAGCGTGATTGCACCGCCGGCTCCAACACGTTGCCAAGGTAGTCCGAGCACTAAGGCCTGAAGTTGTTCGGTATCCAACTGCATTTCGCTGCTTTGTCGAAGGCTTGGCCAGTGAAACTTGCCCTGGTTCAAGCGACGTGCGGCCAACCAAACACCAATCCCATCGTGTACCAGCACTTTCATGCGATTGGCCCGGCGATTGGCAAACAAATAAGCGCAGTGCGGCTTCGCCGCACCGAAGACCGCGATCACTCTGGCTAGCGCGGTCTCGGTACCGGCGCGCATGTCCATGGGCTCAGTGGCGAGCCAGATGGCGTCGATGCGGATCATCGCAACAGATCTCGCAGAAAGGTGGCACAGGCAGCGGCGCTTTCGGTCGGCCAGTTCACTTTCACGGTGCCGCGCGGGTGTGGGATTTCGAGGCAGATAGTCGATGACGTGGCTTGCGAATTTGCTCCGGCTAACTGCAAGGGCAGCGGAATGAAAGCAGGTTGCAGCGCCATGGCTTTCTGCGTTTGCACTCGAATCCATTTATGGACGAGGTTCGCGTTGAGGCTGTGGCTCAGCGCAACGCTGGCAATCGAGGCCCCGGGCAGGGAACACTCTTGAATGACCTGGGCCTTGAAGGATTTGGAGTAAGAACGGCGTTGTGGCTGCATGAAAGACCCGCTTAAAAGGCTAGAAATGGTGTCCACTTAAATCAGGTGGACACCATCGCCTTTGGCGTCGGGGTCAGGAAGGTGTGTTGGCCGGACGCATAC
>NZ_JAGDEZ010000008.1:102638-223548 GCF_017498305.1 Pseudomonas sp. OA65 | reverse complement strand
TTGAAATCTTTACTTTTGGCAGAGGCTTTCTGACTCGGATTTCACGTAGCAGCGTGCAAAAAAGGCGTTTTCACCGGTCAATGGCTATGCAGTTTGGGCAGACCGACTTTTTCAACAGAATCGGCCGATTACTGCCGGTGGAGACGGGTAGCAATCGACCATTGCAGCCGGTCAGCACCGGCAGAAATCGGCCAGAAGCTGCCTGTCATGCTGACCGCTTGTTGTTGACCGAGATAGGCATTGACGTAAAATCGCCACCCCCAAAAAATCAGCTTGCATAGCGAGAAGGAGCTTCGATGCAACGGGTGATGATTGTTGGTCAACCTGGGTCAGGCAAGAGCACTCTGGCGCGTGAGCTTGGTCAGTGCACGGGTTTACCAGCTTTTAGGCACCCGAGAAAACCGGCCAGATGCAGCCTCCCTTGTGGCAGGTGAATTGCTGCGTATGCTCTCAGGGCGTCAATTGCCATTGGAACAACACTTGGAAAGCTGTAAAGCGTTGGAAGTCGAGATGGTTGTTTACAACGAGTTTCAAGTTCTATGGAGTCAGGGCGCTTTCCCCCTCGCATGATGCGGGCAGAATCTTAGCCGAGCGAGAGCCATCACAAGCGAGTGAACTGAATACCTGACTGGATCGGGTTCTATTCGCTATGGCTGGTGCCTACCGCCCCGGCGCGGCAATAGGTCTTGCTGCGAAACCGGTGCAATAGTTGTCAGTAGCATTTGTACAACGGTAAGCGGCGAGCGTTGGCGAGTTTAGATAACTCAAGGCAATTTACCGGCTAGCAAACCTACCGGCTCGTGCTCCACGCCAAACGTAGCTGAAGCATCAAGGAAATGGTTCGAGGCGTTACGGGATCGTTCTCGCAGCATAAGCCTAGCCTCGATCTCGAATTGACCTTTCATGAGCCACTTGGTTGTTTTGGCCTTACGTTTGCCCTTCATGATAAATCTCACAAGGTCTAATCGGTCGGAGAGGCTTAAGGAAAACGCATCACCACACGCTGCCGCAAGGTTGTTCATAAGGCAAATGGTTCGGCCACTTGAATCAACATCACCTCAACCGCTCTAGTGCCGGCGATAGTAGAAAGCATCTCTAAGGGATTCTTTCCGGCAAACCGATCTTTTGACTTCGATAGCCATCGTCTGGCTTTAGTTTCGTCCCCGAAAATTACCTCTGTCAGGGCCATGATGTGCACATATCTGAACAGCTGATCGCTCTCACTTAGTGTAAGCCGTTGATTACGGGCTATTCTGATCCTCGAGGCGCGACGCGCCATGATCTTGTTGGGCTCGGACGCTCTCAGCTCGTAACGGTCGCAGAGCTCTTTAAGCCTGAAACGCGGAAAGCCGGATTCGATCATTTTATGGATGTCTTGATCAGACGCCTCACAGGGTATTCCGAGTAGGTTTTCTAGCCTGATCCGATAGGAGCGGTATCCATCCCCGCGCATGGCTTCAGCAAACATAGCCCACCTCCCATCCAGTACGTTCCGCGGATTAGAATGTGGCAAATTTCGAGTCGTGTGAAGCCTAATGCATTAGATCCCTCGAAATTGCACTGTTTCCTAGGTGACGCTCCCCGTAGAGTTGTAGGTTTGGTGTGCTCTAAGTACTGGGACACGACATGGCGCACCTGGAGATCGACCGGGAAGATTTGCCTGAGACGATGCAGCTACTGCGTATTGAGTTGCCAGATGTTGCCAGCCAGGCCTAGTCTCCGTAAAGGCTGGCAGTCAGACACAGGTCAAACCAGAGCCGTGGGCAATTCCTTCCTGGACGAATACGCGTGGCTCTTGCTTCCCGTGCCCAGCGCGATTATGCCGTTGACCCATAACTTTCTTTTCAACCCCCGGCATCCTGATGCCAAGTCGGCCACTGTAACCCTCGTCCACTTCGAGCCTGACCCGCAGCTTTTTTGATCAGCATAATTTTTGAATGTCCAGCATTCGGACGGCCTCGATGGATCTGGAGCCCGGCGGCATCTCCGATGCCACCGCCAATTCCACTAGGTTAACAGCGATTTTATTTTGAATGCACAGAGTTTCAGAACAAGTGAAAACCCATGGGTAGGACAAGCCCGCCCCGCCGAGAGTCACGCCCGGACTGATCGGTGGCTGCACATTTGGATCATTAAGTTGTCAGTTACGGTCATTGAGCAGCCGCAGCCGCGCTCTTACGCTGTGGGCCATGACAGACGCGAGCCGCAGAGCTTGCGCTTTATTCCCGTGATCGCCCGTTGTGGAGTTACCGATGACCGCCTCTCATTACCCGCACCTGCTGGCCCCGCTGGACCTGGGTTTCACCACGTTGCGCAACCGCACCCTGATGGGGTCGATGCACACCGGCCTGGAAGAGAAACCCGGTGGCTTCGAACGCATGGCGGCGTATTTTGCCGAGCGCGCCCGGGGCGGCGTGGGCCTGATGGTTACCGGTGGGATCGGGCCGAACGACGAGGGCGGTGTCTACTCCGGCGCGGCCAAGCTGACCACCGAGGAAGAGGCGCTCAAGCACCAGATCGTGACCCGGGCCGTGCATGAGGCCGGCGGCAAGATCTGCATGCAGATTCTTCACGCCGGGCGCTACGCCTATAGCCCCAAGCAGGTGGCACCGAGCGCGATCCAGGCGCCGATCAACCCGTTCAAGCCCAAGGAGCTGGACGAGGAAGGCATCGAGAAACAGATCAGCGATTTCGTTACCTGCTCGGTACTGGCCCAGAAGGCCGAATACGACGGCGTCGAGATCATGGGCTCGGAAGGTTATTTCATTAACCAGTTCCTGGCGGCCCACACCAACCACCGCACCGACCGTTGGGGCGGCAGCTATGAAAACCGCATGCGCCTGCCAGTGGAAATCGTCCGTCGGGTGCGTGAAGCGGTCGGCCCGAATTTCATCATCATTTTTCGCCTGTCGATGCTCGATCTGGTGGAAGGCGGCAGCACCTGGGACGAAATCGTCCTGTTGGCCAAGGCCATCGAGCAGGCCGGCGCGACGATCATCAACACCGGTATCGGTTGGCACGAAGCACGGATTCCCACCATCGCCACCAAGGTTCCGCGCGCCGCGTTCAGCAAGGTCACGGCCAAGCTGCGTGGCTCGGTGAGCATCCCGCTGATCACCACCAACCGCATCAACACCCCGGAAGTCGCCGAGCAGATCCTGGCCGAAGGCGATGCCGACATGGTCTCCATGGCGCGGCCGTTCCTGGCCGATCCGGAGTTCGTCAACAAGGCTGCTGCCGGTCGCAGCGATGAAATCAATACCTGCATCGGCTGCAACCAGGCGTGCCTGGACCACACCTTTGGCGGCAAACTCACCAGTTGCCTGGTGAATCCGCGGGCCTGCCACGAAACCGAGCTGAACTACTTGCCTGTTACCCAGGTGAAGAAAATCGCCGTGGTCGGCGCTGGCCCGGCCGGGTTGTCCGCGGCCACGGTGGCGGCCGAGCGTGGGCACCAGGTCACGCTGTTCGATTCGGCCAGTGAAATCGGTGGGCAATTCAACGTCGCCAAGCGCGTGCCGGGCAAGGAAGAGTTCTTCGAAACCCTGCGCTACTTCAAGCGCAAATTGCAGACCAGCCATGTCGAGCTGTGCCTCGACACCCGAGTGGATGTGGCGCAATTGGTGGCCGGCGGTTACGACGAGATCATCCTTGCCACCGGCATCGCCCCACGGGTACCGGCGATCCCCGGGGTGGAGCATGCCAAGGTCTTGAGCTACCTGGACGTGATCCTCGAACGCAAGCCGGTGGGGCGCAGTGTCGCGGTGATCGGTGCCGGCGGTATTGGCTTCGACGTGTCGGAATTCCTGGTTCACCAGGGCGTCGCCACCAGCCAGGACCGTGAGGCGTTCTGGAAGGAATGGGGGATCGACACCCACCTCGAAGCACGCGGCGGCGTCGCCGGGATCAAGGCCGAACCCCATGCCCCGGCGCGCCAGGTGTTCCTGCTGCAGCGCAAGAAGTCCAAGGTCGGTGACGGCCTGGGCAAGACCACCGGCTGGATTCACCGCACGGGCCTGAAGAACAAGCAGGTGCAGATGCTCAACAGCGTCGAGTACTTGAAGATCGACGACGACGGCCTGCACATTCGCATCGGCGAAACCGGCGAGCCGCAAGTGCTGGCGGTGGACAACATCGTGATCTGCGCCGGCCAGGATCCGCTGCGTGAGTTGCAGGAAGGCCTGGAAGCGGCGGGGCAGACCGTTCACCTCATCGGCGGTGCCGATGTGGCGGCTGAGCTGGATGCCAAGCGGGCGATCAACCAGGGCTCGCGGTTGGCGGCGCAGTTGTAAGGCATACGTCCTGTAGACACCCTGGCCCCCTGTGGGAGCGAGCCTGCTCGCGATGGCGGTTAGTCAGTTTTAGAAGTGCTGGCTGACCCACCGCTATCGCGAGCAGGCTCGCTCCCACAGGTTCTTTCGATGTCCGGTCCTTCGTGACCAGCTGTTAAGATGCCGACCTATTTCCACCCGACCTGCCGCCATGCTGCTTCCCGCCCTCGACTGGCATCCCCAACCCCGACTCGAACCCCTTCACTTGGACTGGCTCGCCCGTGCCGGTGTCGAGGTGGCGGTGTTGCGCCTGGATTGGATCGATCCGCTGATCAGCGGCAACAAGTGGTTCAAACTGATCCATCATTTGCGCGCGGCCCAGGAGGCCGGTGCCGAAGGTGTCATGAGCCTGGGTGGGGCCTATTCCAATCATTTGCATGCGCTGGCGGCGGCCGGCAAGCGCTTCGGGTTTCCCACGGCCGGGCTGCTGCGCGGTCACCCCCAGGACACGCCGACGGTGCGCGACCTGAAAACGTTTGGCATGAACCTGCACTGGCTGGGTTATGGCGGATATCGAGAGCGGCACGCAGTGGATTTCTGGGAGCCGTGGCAGGCCCGCTATCCACATTTGCACCCGGTGCCCGAGGGCGGTTCGGGATTGCCCGGAGCACAAGGCTGCATGGCCTGGGCGGCCAGTGTCGATCAACAATTGGCGGCGTTGGGGTGGGCGGATTATCACGGCTGGTGGCTGGCCTGCGGCACGGGAACATCGCTGGCCGGGCTGGTGCTGGCCGAAGCGGGCAAGCGAGCGGTCTACGGTGTGCTGGCGGTACCTCCGGACCATGGCGTGGCCCAGCAGGTCGAGCGTATCGTGGGGGAGGCGGGGCTTTGCAATCCGCGTTACGAATTGCTCGACGGCAGCCGTGGTGGTTTCGCCCGGGTCGATGGTGAGCTGACTGCCTTCATCGAAACCACGACGGCCATCGAACTGGAACCGTTGTACACCGGCAAAGCCTTGATGTTACTCAAGGCGCGGGTCGAGGCCGGAGGGTTTGCCCCAGGCACGCGCCTGGTCTTTGTCCACACCGGCGGTCTGCAAGGCCGCCGAGGGTTTGAGTGATGACGATCAGCCGCGTTTGGGCATCATCCGCAACAGCGTGTTGTCCCGTACCACGTAGTGGTGATACAGCCCCGCCAAGGCATGCAGACCAATCAACCAATAGCCGATGGTGCCGCCGAGCACGTGCCAGCCTTCCAGTTGCTTGGCAAAGTCCTTGTCTTGATCGATGAGCAACGGCAAATCGAAACCGTAGAACATCACCTGGTGCCCTTCGGCGCTGGTGATCAGCCAGCCCAGCAGCGGCATGGCGATCATGAATACATACAGCGCCCAGTGCATCAGGCGGGCGAGGAGGGTTTGCCAGGCGGGGGAGGCCGGGGAAATCGCCGGTGCCTTGCCCCTGCTGCGGGCGAACAGGCGCAGCCAGACCAGCAGGAACACGGTCAGGCCAAGCATGAAATGCGCTTCCTTGATCAGGGTCCGGCCGTCACTGCCCTTGGGGAAAATCCCCCGAAACTCAATGCAGGCATAAACCACGGCCAGCAGCACCAGCATCAGCCAGTGCAAGGTCACCGTGACGGTGCTGTAGCGGCTTTCCGAATTTTTCCAGGGCATCGCGGGTATCTCCAACAGTCAGGGGTAGAGCACCGTCTAGAGCGGCGTTGTGCCTTCACTGTAAGCCCGTTTCGCTGGGTTTACTTGAGCCAGATCAGGTGTGCGGCAAGAAGCCGCACGCAGGCTCAGGGCGTGAAATTGGGCGGGTTCAGCAGCCAGTCCAACAGCAGTCCGGCATCAGGGTTGCCACGGGACGGTTTCGGTGGGGCGGCGGCCTGTCCTGCGCCGGTATCGACAGCCCCTGGGCACAGCACTGGCCGGTCGGGGTCGCCATCGAGAAAACTCACCAGCACTTCGCTGCCGGCCATCAGCAAGGGGCTGTTGTTCAGCGTCAGTCGCGACACGGGCAGCGTGATGCCTTCCTGGTCCGGCGCCCAGAGGCTGACGCTGATGTGCCCGCGCTCATCGGACTGGGCGGGTTGGCCGGCATGGCCGAGTACATGGGCCAGGTGATACCCGGGGATGCAAGGCTTGGGGTGCTTGAGGGCCGGCCTGAACACGGTGGCCCAGGGAATGGCGGTGAATCGGTTGTGGTAGTCACGGGCCGACGATGTGGCGGGCAGGTCAGGTTCAAGAATCGAAAACTGCCGGCCGCGGTGCTGGACCTCGGTGATCAGCCATTGATCGTTGAACATGGAAACCGAGTGGTCGCAGATCTGCACGATGCCGCCGCCGCGCAGGGTTGGTTGGTCACTGTGGCCATGGATTTCCCGTTGCCGACAGCGTAACCGTTCAAGGTGGCGGCGACCGGTCTGGTTACGATGTGTCAAGGCCGGGTCGCCGTGCATGGTTTTATGATCGATCGGCTCAAGGGTCTGATTCGCCGCCGAGGCCTCGGTTTCGGTCGTTGCGCGATCGCTGAATGCGACGGGCAAGCCAGGCAGCATCCCGTGGTGACGCAAATACAAGCGCTTGAGGGCCGGTACCGAGTTGTCGTTCGGGCGCAGGGGCAGCTCAATGGGGCGCGAGGGAAAACTCTTCGGGTCTTCGGCAAATACCAGGACGTGACCCTTGGGGGCGTGTTCGAAGTGGTAATGGATGCCTTCTTCTTCACACAGCCGTTGCAGGAGGGTCAGGTCGCTTTCGTCGTACTGGATGCAGAATGGGCGGCACGGATACTGTCCGTGGGGCAGCTCGAAACGGTAACTGTCGGCAGGCAGGCCGTTGTCTTCCAGCAGGCGTCGCAGTACCTGCACCACGCTGAGCCGATGGAAAATCTGGCGCCGTGGGCCTTGTTCCAATTGCTGCAGGTAGGGGACCAGGGTCAAGCGATAACCGATGCGCCGCGGTGCCAGGGCACTCAGGCTGACGCTGTGGACAATCCCATGGATGCCTGATTCGCCGTCCAGGCGCAGGAAGGCCGGGTGCCCCAATAGCAGGTCGGGCTGCAACGCTGGGGCCAGGCCGATCAATTCGAGGTCGAAACGGTATGGCTGGTTGAGGGCTTCGCGGCCATTGAAGCGCAAGACTTGCAGCTGCAAGTCGCTTTGCGTGAGCGTCAGGCTGAAGGGACTTTCCGTGTCGTTGCGCATCGCGCCTCCTACGGGCAGGGAGAGAGGCGCAGAGGGTACGAAACCACGGAGGGGAATGGTGCTTGTGAGCCGCTATTTCAGAAACGCCCTACAACACGCTGTGAAAATGTCGATCCGGTACGTTGATTTTTTGGTCGATCAGCCGGTTTAGGCCGTATAAACTTGCGCCACAGCGCCGGCCGGCAGATGTCTCGGCGCGTCAGACAAGAGAGTGAGTAATGGGCGCACAGTGGAAGGTTAAACACAAAGAAGCGGCTGCCAACGCCAAGGGCAAGATTTTCGGCAAGCTGGTGAAGGAAATCACCATTGCCGCACGCAACGGCGCTGATACCGCCACCAACGCGCACTTGCGACTGGTGGTCGAACAGGCGAAAAAGGCCTCGATGCCCCGCGAGACCTTGGAACGCGCGATCAAGAAAGGGTCTGGCCAGCTCGGTGAAACCGTGCAATACCACCGCGTCACCTACGAAGGGTTCGCGCCGCACCAGGTGCCGCTGATCGTTGAATGCGTGACCGATAACATCAACCGTACCGTGGCCGAAATTCGTGTCGCCTTCCGCAAGGGCCAGCTGGGCGCCTCGGGTTCGGTGGCGTGGGACTTCAACCATGTCGGTATGATCGAAGCCGCGCCGGACAGCCCCGACGCCGATCCGGAAATGGCCGCCATCGAGGCCGGTGCCCAGGATTTCGAGCCGGGTGAAGACGGCGCGACGTTGTTCATCACCGACCCTGCCGACCTCGATGCGGTACAGAAGGCCTTGCCGGAGCAGGGCTTCACCGTGTTGTCGGCCAAGCTGGGCTACCAGCCGAAGAACCCGGTCAGCGGCTTGACCGATGAGCAGATGGCCGAAGTCGAAGCCTTCCTCGAGGGCCTCGACAATCACGATGACGTGCAGGACATGTTTGTCGGGTTGGCGGGGTAAGCAGTACACCCTGTGGCAAGGGGGGTATTCCTGGGGGCCGCTCATTCTGTGGGAGCAAGGCTTGCCCGCGATGAAAACAACGCGGTCTCTGAGAAAACGAGGTGTCCGCATCGCGGGCAAGCCTTGCTCCCACAGATAAATCCCCTCGCCACAATAGGTGGTGTGTTTGTTAGTTTGGGGGGCTGGTCCAGTCGATGTGTTTGAACTCGCTCAGCAACCGTTCAATCTCATCGAACCCCGGCCGTGCCAGCACCTCTGGCTGACAGCAGCGCACCTGCAAATCCTGCAGCCTTGCAAGATCCTGTGCACCGAGCCCCGGCTCGATCCGCGTCAGCAATTCCTCCAGCAAAATCCCGAAGGCCCGCACCTCGATGCGTTGCAGTGCACGGGTTTGCAGGTTATCCGTGGTGGCGTGGAACGACGCCGCGCCAAAATCGCCCAGCAGGCAATCGCCCTGGTCATTGCACAGAATATTGTGTCCGTAGAGATCGCCGTGGGTGATGCCTTGGCGGTGCAGGTGCGCCGCCACCGAGGCGATGCCGTGAGCGATGCGCAACGCCACTGGGGCGCTCAGGCGCAGTTCATCGGCATACACGTCGCGGCTGCATGACGCCAGGCTCGGCAGCTCGGCGAGGTTGCGGTAGCTGGGCTCGATCAGCGCCATGACGAGACCGGCCTGTTGCTCGGGGTGCCCAGCGACCTGGCCCAACACGTCGATCAGGTTCGGGTGTCGACCGGCCGTGATGCAGGCATGCATTTCATGCAGGGGCGAGCCGTCGCTGGTCATCTGGCCTTTGTACAGCTTCACGGCGACGTTTCGTGCCACCTGGCCGGGGGCTTGCCAGAGCGCCTGGTGAATCACCCCGGATGCGCCTTCACCCAACGACTGTTGCAGCGCCAGTTGCGACCAGTCGATAGGCACAGTGGTATTCAGGGCCGCCGCTTCTGCCTGGGCTTCCAGCGGGTTACCGGCGTAGGCCAGCCAACTGAGGCTCGGTAGCTCCAACAACCATTGCGGCAGTTCGGTCAGTTGGTTGGCGGCGATGCGCAACAGTTCCAGGCGATGACACTGGCCCAGGCTCGCCGGCAACTGCTGCAAACGGTTACCGGCCAGCATCAGTTTTTGCAGATAGGGGCGTTGGCCCAGTTCATCTGGCAATTGGCTGACGCAGTTGTCGGTCAGGATCAGCCAGCGCAGCTGCGGTGGCAGCGCGGCGCCCGTGACGCGGGCGATGCGGTTGGCCTTGAAGCCGACCATGGTCAACGCGCTGCAACGGCCCAGGCATTCCGGCAGTTCGGTGAAGCGGTTGTCGGAACAGAACAGCACGCGCAGGTGGGGTAGCCGATACAGGTCGTCGGGCAGTGTGTCCAACTGATTGCCGCTGAGGTTGAGGATCTCGAGGGAATCGGCCAAGCCGAAGATTTCCCGGGGAAACTCCGTCAAGCCGCAGGCCAGGTCCAGCCGGGTAATGCCTGAGAGCTGGCCGGCGCGTAGTTGGTCGAGGGTGTGCATGGGAGGGTTCGCTGTTGATCAAGGGGCGGGCATAAATACTGAAACCAGCACAGGACCTGTGGCGAGGGAGCTTGCGCCCGCTGGGCTGCATCGCAGCCCCAAAAGCGGCCATGCAATCAGGCTGACACACCTTGGTGTCAGGCTTGGGGTCTGCTTCGCAGCCCAGCGGGAGCAAGCTCCCTCGCCACAGGTGATCAGCCTGGTTTGTGAATTGGCCGCATGATAACTGCAAAGCGCGCTCTAGCGCTCGATACTGCGGTTCCAGCGGGCGTTCCAGGCCGGGCGTTGTTCGTTGACCTGGTCCCAATCCACGGCAATCGCTGTTTCCAGGTATCGCTTCATCGCCTCTACCTGGCCACGGGTCTTGTCGGTGGTCGGGGTGTTGGGGTTGGACGGAATCTGGTCGCCTTCTTCCAGGGCGATGGCCTGGGCTTGCGGGGTCAGCAGGAACTCAGCAAGCTTTTGCGCCAGTTCCGGCTGGGTGTTTTGCGCGATGGCGCATTCGGCGACGTTGAGGACCACGGCGCCTTCCTTCGGCTGGGCATATTCCACCGGCATGCCCTTGAGTTTCAACGCGGTCACCTGGGTCGGTGTCAGGGGGAACAGCGCGGCTTCGTCGGTCTGCAACATTTCGGATATCTTCGCCGAGCTTGGGATGTACTCCAGCACGTTGCGCCCCACCGTGTTCGGCCATGCCTTGAAGCCCGGCTCGACGTCGGTTTCGCTACCGCCCTGGATCCGGTTGAACATCAAAAAGCCGTGCAGGCCGAAGGTAGACGAGGCCATCGACTGGAACACCACTTTGTCCTTGAAGCGCGGATCGGCGAGGTCCATCCAGGAGGTGGGCGTATTCCAGCCTTTTTCCTTGAACAGCCGGGTGTTGTAGGCCAGCCCCGTCACGCCGAGGCTGACGGCCACGGCCTGATCCTTGATGCGTCCCTTGGCCGGGATCTGCGCCAGGGTAGGGCTGTCCTCGAGTTTGTCGCACAGCCCCATGGCGATGGCGCGGTACATGATGCCGTCATCGAGGAACATCACGTGCATCTGTGGGTTGCCCTTGCTGGCCTGGACTTTCGCCAGGATGTCGGCGGAGGTGCCGGGCACGATGACCACTTTGACGTTGTTGGCTTTTTCGAAAGCCGGCAAGACTTTATCGGCGTAGAGCCGCTCCATGGTGCCGCCGTTCATGCCCAGGTAAAGCGTCGGCTCTGCCAACGCCTGGGTGACCGGGAGCAGGGCGCCCAGGCAAGCGGAACCCAGCGAGCAGAAACCGAACAGTGCACTGCGTTTGACGTTATTCATTGGCGCGACCTTCCTCTATCAAGCAACGGAGATGGAGTGGAACCGGGTGATGGAAAACGCATCCAGCGGCGTGGACGAAGCCCCGCTGCAGATGATCTCGGTGAGCGCCTGGCCCACCGCCGGGCCGATCTGGAAGCCCGCGCCGGCAAAACCGAACGCGTGCAACAGACCGGGCTGGGTGCCGCTGTGGCCGATCACCGGCTGGCGATCGGGCAGGTAACCTTCGGTGCCGCTCCAGGTACGAATTGCCTGGGCGCCCTCCAAAAACGGGTAGAGCTCGACGGCCTGGCGCAGGATGTCCAGCACGGCGTTTTGGCCGGGTCGGGCGCGTGCAGCGTCCAAGGCAAAACCTTGGCCGCCGCCCAGAACGCAATTGCCGCGCGAGACTTGGCGGGCATAGATACCGCCGCCCTCGACGCCAGTGCTGGCGTCCATGATCAAGGGCAAGGGTTCGGTGACCAGCATCGCCGGGTGTCCGGCATGCATCGGCACCGCTTCGCCGAACTGTGCGGCGAACTGGCTGGCCCAGGCACCGGCGCAGTTCAGCAGCCAGGGCGCGCGGACTGTCAGGCCTGTTGCGGTGCGTACGATAAAGCGCTGGCCGTCGTGCTCAACGTGGCTGACGGCGCATTGTTCGTGGACTTGCGCCCCCAGTCGGCGAGCGGCCTGGGCAAAGGCTGGCGATACCAGGCGCGGATTGGCATGGCCGTCTTCCGGGCACAGCGATGCCCCGACCGCGACGGTGCCGACCCACGGAAAACGCGTGCGAAGGGCCGTGCGATCGAGCAGTTGCAAATCCAGGCCAAAGCCTTGGCTGGCGGCAGCGTAGTCGTGCAGCGCTTGCAGGTCTGCGGTACTGCGGGCCAGCTTCAAGTGGCCGCTGCGCTGGTACTCGCCGTCGATGCCGATCAACTGGGGCAACTGGCGCCAGATTTCATGGGCCCGTTGCGACAAGGGCAGTTGCGACAACGGTCGGCCCTGGCGGCGTACACCGCCGTAGTTCACGCCGCTGGAGTGCGAGCCGCAGAAGTCGCGCTCCAGCAGCGCCACCCGGCGTCCGGCCTGGCTCAGGAACAACGCCGCCGAGGCGCCGACGATGCCGCCGCCAATGATCACCGCATCCACTTCGATCATGGCTCGACCTCCAGGCCGAACGGCACGGGTTTGATCGGCGCCTGGGCCCGCAAGCGGCCGATGCTGGCCACGGTGCGGCCACTTTCGCAGGCAATGATTTCCGCAGCCGCGCTGCCGCACATCCGTCCCTGGCAGCGGCCCATGCCGACCCGGCAATGGGCCTTGACCCGATTGATCTCCCAGTGGCCTTCGTTCACCACGCGGCGGATGTCGCCAGCGCTGACTTCTTCGCAGCGGCAGATCATCAGTTGATCGGGGGCGTCGGCAGCCCAGTGTTCAGGAAAGGCAAATGCACGCTCCAGGCCTTCGCGGAACCGGCCGATGCGTCCGAGGGTTTGTTCCAGTTGCGTGCAACGCTGCGGGTCGGTGGTGTAGCCGAGGTCTTCGAGCAAGGCCAGGGCCGCCCGTTCACCGGCCATTTCCGCTGCGTCGGCGCCCATGATGCCGGCGCCGTCACCGGCCAGATAAATCCCCGGCACGCTGCTGCGCCCGGCGCGGTCCCGTTGGGGCAGCCAGGCGCGGTTGAGGTCGTTCCAGGCGAACGCGCAGCCCAGCAGGTCGGCCAGTTGGGTTTCGCTGCGCAGACCGTGGGCGAAGGCCACCGCGTCACAATCGAGTGAGTGTTCGCCGCTTGCAGTGCGCCATGTCAGCGACTGCACCCGGCGTTCTCCTTCGCTACGCGCCAGGCTCGCACCTTGATGCACGGCGATGCCCTGGGCGGTCAGCCAGGCGCGATAATACAGGCCTTTGGCGAGGGTGGTCGGTTGTACCAGCAGGTCGGGCAGGGCGCGGACCTGGGCGCTAAAAGGTGAGCTGTCGAGGACCGCGACCACCTTGGCGCCGGCTCGGGCGTATTGATAGGCCACCAGGTACAACAACGGGCCGCTGCCGGCGAACACCACCCGTTCGCCGATGGCGCAACCCTGGAACTTCAGGGCAATCTGCGCCGCGCCCAGGCTGTAGACCCCCGGCAAGGTCCACCCCGGCACGGGCAGGATTCGGTCGGTGGCACCGGTGGCGACGATCACACCAGTGTACTCGAGACGGTCGGCGCGGCCTTCGTGCAAGGTATCGAGCAGGCCGGCCTCGGCGTTCCACACCAGGGTATCGGGACGGTAATCGAGCTGTCCGCGCAACGCGTCGAGGGTCTGGTGGATGGCGTTGGCCTTGTGTGCTTCGAAGCCATAGAGCTTGCCCGGCGGGCGCTTGAAATTGGCCGGTTGGCGCCGATAGATCTGCCCGCCACCGCGGGCGGCTTCGTCCAGCAGCACGGGGTACAGGCCGTGGGCGACCAGGGTCTGCGCGGCACGAATACCGGCCGGGCCGGCGCCGATGATGGCTATGGGTTTCATCGCCGCCTCACTGGCTGGGCCGGGGGATTTGTGGCGCTGTCGAAGCCGCCATCGCGAGCAGGCTCGCTCCCACATTGGATGTGGGGCGGCCGTGGGTTTTGTGGATGCCGCAGTTCCTCTGTGGGCTTGCTCGCGAAGACGGCGGCACATCCAACGATGGTTTCAGCAGGCAGACCGCTTTCGCGAGCAAGCCCGCTCCCACATGGGATTGGTTGTGGACTTGGGTTTTGAGAGCGCCGCAGTTCCTCTGTGGGAGCGAGCTTGCTCGCGAAGACGGCGGCACATCCAACGACGGTTTCAGCACGCAGACCGCTTTCGCGAGCAAGCCCGCTCCCACATGGGATTGGTTGTGGACTTGGGTTTTGAGAGCGCCGCAGTTCCCCTGTGGGAGCGGGCTTGCTCGCGAAGACGGCGGCACATCCAACGATGGTTTCAGCAGGCAGACCGCTTTCGCGAGCAAGCCCGCTCCCACATGGGATTGGTTGTGGACTTGGGTTTTGAGAGCGCCGCAGTTCCTCTGTGGGAGCGGGCTTGCTCGCGAAAACGGCGGCACATCCAACGATGGTTTCAGCAGGCAGACCGCTTTCGCGAGCAAGCCCGCTCCCACATGGGATTGGTTGTGGACTTGGGTTTTGTGAGCGCCGCAGTTCCCCTGTGGGAGCGGGCTTGCTCGCGAAGACGGCGGCACATCCAACGATGGTTTCAGCAGGCAGACCGCTTTCGCGAGCAAGCCCGCCCCCACATGGGATTGGTTGTGGACTTGGGTTTTGAGAGCGCCGCAGGCCCCCTGTGGGAGCGAGCCTGCTCGCGATGAGGCCATGCCAGTCGACACTGTTCATACCTGGCGCCCCGGTTCGCGGCTGATGTGCTGTCCGGCTTCGAGCAGGGTCGAGCAGGCGCGCACGCGGCGGCCGTCGCCCAGGCGCACCCAGCAATCCTGGCAGGCGCCCATCAGGCAGAAACCGGCCCGGGGTTCGGCGCTGAAGTCACTGCCGCGCAAGTGTTCGCTGCAGGTCAGCACGGCGGTCAGCAGTGTGTCGCCCAGCAGGCCGGTGGCAGGCTGGCCGTCGAGGGTAAAGTCCAGGGCCGGGCGGTCGCCTTCGGCCAGTCGTTTCAGCAGTGCCATGACACCCTCATTGTTTGCCTACCAGGACCCGATCCAGGCCATAAACCCGGTCGAGCAGAATCATGGTCAGCGCGGTGAGCCCGATGACCAGCGCCGACACCGCCGCCATCATCGGGTCGATGGATTCGGTGGCGTACACGTACATGCGCACCGGCAAGGTTTGCGTGGCCGGCGAGGTGACGAAAATCGACAGTGTGACCTCATCGAAACTGTTGATGAACGCCAGCAGCCAGCCCCCGGCCACTCCCGGCAGGATCATTGGCAAGGTGATTTGCCGGAACAGCGTGAAGCGCCCGGCGCCCAGCGATTGCGCCGCCTGTTCGGCGCTGCGGTCCAGGCCGATGGCCGAGGCCAGCACCAGGCGCAGCACATACGGCGTGATCACCAGCACATGGGCGAAGATCAGCCAGGCGAAGCTGCCGTTCACGCCCATCAGCGCAAACAAACGCAGCAGCGCCACCCCGAGCACCAGGTGCGGAATGATGATCGGCGACAGGAACAGTCCGTTGAAGAAGTCCCGCCCCGGAAACTCGAGCCGGGTGATCGCCAGGGCTGCCGGCACCGCGACCAACGTCGCCAGCGAGGCTGCGCAGAACGCCAGCACCAGGCTGTTGTAGAACGCGTCGACAAAATCCGCCCGCTCGAACACCGCGCGAAACCAACGCAGGGAAAACTCGCTGGTCGGCAGGCTCAGGGTATTTTCCGGGGTGAAGGCGACGAGGCAGACCACCACCAGCGGTGCGAGCATGAAGACCACCACCAGGGCGTGGAACAGCAGCGCGAAAGGACCGTTTCTAGACATGACCCATTACCCCAATGACTTCTTGTAGCGGCCTTCGATCATCCGGTTCCACGACAGCATGATCAGCAGGTTGAGCAGCAGCAGCGCGACGGCAATGGCCGCGCCCATCGGCCAGTTCAGCTCCGACAGGTACTGGTCGTAGATCAACGTGGCGACCATCTTCAAGCGCCGTCCGCCGAGCAGGCCGGGAATCGCGAAGGAACTGGCGGCGAGGCCGAACACAATCAGCGTGCCGGACAGCACGCCGGGCATGATCTGGGGCAGCACCACTTTGCGGATCACCGTGAACTGGCTCGCCCCCAGGGACAGCGCGGCCTGCTCGGCGGCCGGGTCGAGTTTCTGCAGCGAGGTCCAGACCGGAATGATCATGAACGGCAACATCACATGGACCAGGGCGATGACCACGGCGAATGGCGTATAGAGCAGCTTCATCGGCGCCCCGCCGAAGGCTTGCAGGGCCTGGTTGACCAGGCCGTCGGCACCGAGCAAGAGGCTCCAGCCGAACGCCCGCACCACCACGGAAATCAGCAACGGCGTGAGGATCAGGATCAGGAAAATCGAGCGCCACGGTGCGCCCATGCGGCTGAGAATGTACGCCTCGGGCACGCCGATCAGCACGCACAGGAGGGTGGTCAGGGCACTGATCCAGAACGTGCGCAAAAAGATCTCGTAGAAGTACGGATCGCCCAACAGACTGGTGTAGTGCTCGAAGGTGTAGGCGTCGCCGTTGATGCCCGAGCTGTAGTCGAAGACGTTGAACGATAGGATCACGGTCAGGCCCAGGGGAATGACCAGCAAGCCGAGGTACAAAGCCAGGGCCGGCGCGGACATCAGATAGCCTTGTCGGCCGCGACGCATCGCATCGATCAGCTTCATGCCGGCACCTCGTCCGCGCTCAGTACCCGCAGCAGTGCCGGATCCCAATCCAGGCCCACCGCCGTACCTTCGGCCAGGGGCGCGGAACCGTCGTTGCGGCGCACCACGCAGAGTTCACCCAGGCTGGTCGAAACGCCGTACAGCCATTGGCTGCCAAGGAAGAAGCGGCTCACGAGGGTGCCTTGCAATCGCCCAGAACCGGCGTCGCACAGGTCGATTTTTTCCGGGCGCAGGCTTAGCGTCAGCTCGCCATTGCCCTGGCTGCAGGCTTGAACGACGCCCGCACTGTCTCGCGTGCCGGGCAGCAGGTTGGCTTTGCCGACGAAGCCTGAAATGAATTCGGTGCGCGGGTGTTCGTAGAGGGTGTACGGCGCGTCGATCTGGGTGATGCGCCCGGCCTGCATCACCACGACCCGGTCACTGATCGACAGGGCCTCGGATTGGTCGTGCGTCACCATCAGCGTGGTGATGCCGACTTCGCGCTGGATGCGGCGGATTTCATACTGCATCTCTTCGCGCAAATTGGCGTCGAGGTTGGACAGCGGCTCGTCGAGCAACAGCACTGGCGGTTCGATCACCAGCGCCCGGGCCAGTGCCACGCGTTGGCGCTGGCCACCCGAGAGTTCGCGTGGGTAACGCTCGGCGTGACGGTCCAGGCGGACCAGTTTCAACACCCGGTCCACCCGTTGTTGCAACTCGGCGTTGGCCACTTTGCGCATGCGCAGGCCGAAGGCGACATTGTCCTTGACGGTCATGTGGGGAAACAGCGCGTAGCTTTGGAACACCACGCCCAGGCCACGGCTGGCCGGCTTGGCATGGGTGATGTCGCGACCGTCCAGCAGGATGCGCCCGCTGCTGGCTTCGACGAAGCCGGCGATCATCTGCAAGGTCGTGGTCTTGCCGCAGCCGGAAGGTCCCAGTAGCGAGACGAACTCGCCTTTTTCCACCGACAGATGGGTGGCGACCACGGCGTCGATGTCGCCGTAACGTTTGCCAAGCCCTTCAAGTTGCAAAAAAGCCATCGCTGCGCTCCACCTGGGATTGTTATGCGTCGCCGCAAGGGCGCGCTTTTTTGTATGGGCAGATACGAAAGGGTGCTGCTGGGGTGCGTTGGCGCTCGACCTCGAGTCGGCTGCCGCTGTTGTTCGAATCGCCCCTGTCTGGACGAAGAGTAGGACGAAGAATAGGATGGGCTCAATGGACTATTTCACTGAAGCGAAGACTATTTTCAGTTTCATTCGGTGAGTAAATTTAATAATGAGAAATTAGATGACTGATTCCACTGATCGGAATAGTGAAAAGGGCGAAGTCGGTGTCGGCGCAGTCCCCAGGCTGTTTGCCGTGTTGCGCAGCTTGGGCGACACGGTGGAAGGCGGCGAGCGGGTGACGCAACTGGCCCAGCGCATAGGCCTGTCCCAGCCCACCACGCATCGCTTGCTGCGCAGCCTGATGGACGAGGGCATGGTCGAGCAGGACGCGCGCAGCAAACGCTATCGCCTGAGCTTGGATTTTTTCGCCCTGGCAGCGCGGGCCGGCAACACCGGCAACCTGCGCGAGCTGGTGCGCCCGGCCATGCTGCGGTTGTCGGCGTCCTTGGGGGACTCGCTGTTTTTGCTCGCCCGCAGTGGTTTCGATGCCATCTGCCTGGACCGCAGCGAGGGGCCGTTTCCGATCCGCACGTTCACCGGCGACATCGGTGGTCGCGTGGCGTTGGGCGTGGGGCAGGGCAGCCTGGCGATCCTGGCGTTCCTGCCGGAAGAGGAGCGCGACACAGTGATTCAATACAACTTACCGCGGCTCAAGGATTTCCATTTGTACGACGAAGTTTTCCTGCGCACGGAAGTGGAGAACGTGCGCGCGCTGGGCTACGCCGGACGTAACACGGGTGTATTGCAGGGCATGGCCGGCGTAGCCGTGCCGATTCTCGACCGTGATGGACGGGCCGTGGCTGCCTTGAGCGTGGCCACTGTGAGCGACCGCCTGGGGCCCGATCGTCTGCCGACGGTGGTGGACATGCTCAAGCGCGAAGCCGCCCTGATCGGACCGCGGATCAACCCGTTCGACCCGTTGCTGCGAAGGCCTTCGCAGGTGTTTGGGCAGGGGTGAATACACACTCAAGAGCAGTTGACGTTCCCTGTGGGAGCGAGCCTGCTCGCGATAGCGGTGTGACAGTCGACATCATCTTTAATTGAACTACCGCCATCGCGAGCAGGCTCGCTCCCACATTGGATGTGTGATGGACGTGGATTTTGTGCACGCCGCTGTTTACTTGTGGGAGCGAGCCTGCTCGCGATAGCGGTGTGACAGTCGACATCATCTTTAATTGAACTACCGCCATCGCGAGCAGGCTCGCTCCCACATTGGATGTGTGATGGACGTGGATTTTGTGCACGCCGCTGTTTACTTGTGGGAGCGGGCTTGCTCGCGAAGGCGGTGTATCTGCCGAGGTGATGTCGCCTGACACACCGTCTTCGCGAGCAAGCCCGCTCCCACAGAGATTTCCCATTGGCCAGGGGGCTCAGAAATTCAGGGTCTGCTTCAGCCGCTGCGTCGTCGGCGTATCACTCGGTATGACCATCGCATAGTTGTAGCCGGGCCCGGACCAGTACTCGGCCTGCAGCTCGCCATCGCGGCGACTGCCCCGGGGCAGCAGGAAATTCTTCGGGCCGGGAGGGCGCACGTAGAAGCTGATCTTCTGACCGCTCGGATCCTGATAGACCACCATCGCCGCCGCGCCTTGCTCGGTGCTGAGCAAGCGCCCGCTGACCGGCTTGAACCCGGCGCTGGACAGGTCGGGCAGCCGGTCGGCCTGGGTGAAGTAACGGTCGAGCCAATCTTGCATGTGCTGTTCGTCGCCGCTCTGGTAGTCGGCTGGGAGGATGCCCTGCTGAGCAATCAACCGGTACGCCTGCAGGGCATCGGCCATGGGCGCCGCGGCGCTGAACAGGGTTATCTGCCGCGCCTGCCAGCCACCGAAGCCGCCCACGCTGACGGCCAGCAGCAACACCGCGGCGTTGGCCAGGTGGCGGCGGGAGCGATGTTTCAGGCGCTGGCGAATCATGGCCGGGTCGAGGTCCGGGTTGGATGGCTGTTGCAAGGCCCCGCTCAGGGCCGTGCGCAGGTGCTGCGCGTCCTGTTGCCAGGCGCGGACCCGGGCGGCGACTTCAGGCTGGTTGGCCAGGTAGGTTTCAACCAGACGTTGGTCGGCCTCGCTCAGTTGGCGATCGACGTAGGCGTGCAGGTCGCTGTCGCTGGGGGGCATGCTGATCATTTGAGTATCCGCAGGGTGGGGCGGGTGATTTCGCCATCGCTGAGTTGGCGCAGCGCCTGGCGGGCGCGGGACAGGCGCGACATCACCGTGCCGGTCGGCACGCCGAGGATGTCGGCGACTTGCTGGTAACTCAAGCCTTCCACCGACACCCAGAGCAATAGCGCGCGTTGTTCCGTCGTGAGCTGATCGAAGGCTTGCAGGGACGATTGCGCGATCACGCTGCGCTCGGCCGAAGGGTGGGCATCGTCGCGGCCGGTGAAGAACTCCAGCATGCGTGCATAGCGCCGTGAGCGCCGATGGCCGTCGAGAAACTGCCGATACAGGATCGAAAACAGCCAGGCCCGCAGATCGCCGTCCGGGCGCTTGTCGTTCCATTTGGACAACGCCCGTTCCAGGCACATCTGCACCAGGTCGTCGGCGTTGCTCGGATTGCGCGTCAGCGACACGGCAAAACGCCGTAGCCTGGGGATGAGTTCGCGCAACTGTTCGTCGAGTGCGTTCATGAAAGTGTGGCTTCTGTGGGCAGTCACTGCGCCGGGACTGGAAAGACGCCCCGCGAACGAGATTATTCCAGTGCAGGAAAAATAAATACGAGGCGTGGGAATAAACCTGGCGGGCCTTCGTCTGACGGGTCCTTTCCAACGAACGGCCTCGCGCCCTGGAGCTTTCTCATGGTTGATCCTTCACCCTCGTCGAGCCGGCCATCCTTGAGTACCGCCGCCCTGACCCTGCGTTTGAGCGGCATCGCCGTGATTGTTGCCGCGCTGGCCGGGGCATTTGCCTACGTCAATGGCAGCCTCGACCCGCAGCGGCTGACACCCCAGGCATTGGTCAATGTCCTGGAAAAAAACAACGGTGTTCACCCGGGCTTTCGACGCAACCACTCCAAAGGTGTCTGCGTCGCAGGTTATTTCCAAAGCACGGGCGAGGCCAGCGCCTATTCCAGCGCCCAAGTGTTCTCACAGCCGCAAACGCCAGTGGTGGGGCGTTTCGCGTTGCCCAGCGGTAATCCTTATGCACCGGACGGCAGTGTGCCGATTCGCAGCCTGGCACTGCGTTTTACCCAGGCCAACGGCCAACAATGGCGCACCGGCATGAACAGCATGCCGGTGTTTCCAGTGGGCACGGTCGAAGCGTTCTACCAATTCCAGCAAGCCCAATCGCCAGACCCCGCCACAGGAAAACCGAACCCTGCGGCCGTGCCGGCGTTCTTTGCCGCGCACCCCGAAGCGATGCCGTTCCTGCAATGGATCAAGACCGCCAAGCCGTCGGCCAGCTATGCCACCGAAACCTACAACGGCATTAACGCGTTCTATCTGGTCAACCCCGCCGGACAGCGCCAGGCCGTGCGCTGGGGCGTGGTGCCGCTGAGCCAGGACGCCGCCGATGCGACGCCGCCCCAGGGCGCCGACTTCCTCGAACAAGACTTGGCGAAGCGTCTCGCCGCCGGGCCGTTGCGCTGGCAACTGAACATCACCCTGGCCAACCCGGGGGATCCGGTGAACGACGCCAGCAAGGCTTGGCCCGCTGACCGCAAGGTGCTCAATGCCGGCACGCTGGTGCTGGAGCGCACCCAGGCCCAGGACAACGGCGAATGCCGCGACATCAACTATGACCCGCTGATCCTGCCCCAAGGAATCGAAGGTTCTGACGATCCGTTGCTGGTCGCACGTTCCGCCGCCTATGCCAGTTCCTACCTGCGCCGTACCAGCGAAGTGAACCAATTGCCCGCCACCCAGGAGTCCCGCCCATGAGCGCCCCTCGTCACTTCGCACCGCTGGCGCGGTTGCTGCACTGGCTGATGGCATTGATGATCATCGGCATGTTGTTTATCGGCGCGGGCATGGTCGCCTCGGTGTCCGAACGCCATGAATGGCTGCTGCAATTGCACAAGCCATTGGGCATCGCGATTTTGCTGCTGGTAATCGTCCGTCTGCTGGTGCGCTTTACCACTCGTCAACCGCCGCTGCCGGCCGATCTGCCGGGCTGGCAAGTGCTGGCGGCAAACGCCTCCCATGTGTTGTTGTACGCCTTGATGCTGATTCTGCCGCTGTTGGGCTGGGGCATGATTTCGGCGGCGGGGGATCCGGTGATGCTCAGCGACTCGTTGCAACTACCTTCGATCCTGCCTGCGCACGCCCAGACGTTCGCGCTGCTGCGCAAGGCCCACGGGTACCTGGCTTATTTGTTGTTCGTGACCGTGCTGGTGCATTTGGCGGCGGCGCTGTTTCACGCGTGGGTGCGCCGGGATGAGGTGTTGGACAGTATGTTGCGTGGCAAGGGCTGATGATTGTGGGAGCAAAGCTTGCTCCCACATTGTTCCCACCCAGGGGCACCTTGGACAGCGGGGATCAGGTCGTTGGCTCAGCGCAACTCGTCAACCATGGCCTCGATTGTGCTCAACACATCCTTGCCCAGTTGCATCGAGCGTTTGCCGGACCAACCGGTGATCGGGTTCGGGTGGTCGTTGTGGTCCTTGAATGGCATTTCCAGGGTCAGGGACAGGCAGTCATATTTCTGCCCGACTGCGTTACAGGCCAGGGTCATGTTGGCCTGGCCCGGTTCGTCGCGGGTGTAGCCGTGAGCGGTCTGGAAGTCTTTGGTCTGGTGCTTGAGCTGGCTGCGGAAGCGCTCTTCGAGCTCGGCGATGCGTGGCGTGTAGCCCGGGTTACCTTCACAACCGGCGGTGAAGACGTGGGGGATTTCCTCATCGCCGTGTGCATCGAGAAACAGATCGACGCCGTACTTTTCCATTTGCTGCTGGACGAAAAAGACCTCGGGGCTGATTTCCGGACTGGCGTTCTGCCAGGCACGGTTGAGGTCCTGGCCCATGGCGTTGGTCCGCAGATGACCATGGAAAGCGCCGTCCGGATTCATGTTCGGCACCAAGTACAGATCGGCCTTGGCGAGCAATCGGTTCAGTTGCGCATCGTCATGCTGTTGGAGGCGTTCGATCACGCCTTCCATGAACCATTCGGCCATGTGCTCGCCGGGGTGCTGCTGGGCGATGATCCAGACTTTGCGCCGGCCTTCGGCGCCGTTGCCCTTGCGTAGCAGTTGAATGTCCCGGCCTTCGACGCTTTTACCGACCGCCAATAGCTCGGTGCCGGCCTTGTGCTGTGCTTGCTCGATCAGCCAGTCATGACGGCCACGGCTGTAGGGTTCGAAGTAGGCGAACCAGGCGTGGGGCTGCTCGGCCTCCAGGTGAAAGCGCAGGGCGTCGCCTTCAAACTGGGTTGGGATGCGAAACCAATTGACGTGATCGTAGGAGGCAACGGTCTGGTAGCCCGTCCAGGCCTTGTTATAGGACGATTGGCTGGCGTTGAGCAGGCGGAAGGAATATTCCTGGCCGACGTGCAAGCCGCTGGCCTTGAAATGGAACCACTGGAAATGGGCGCTGCGGGTGTCGGGCCTGATCTTGAGCAACGACTGCAACGGGTTGCTGATGTCGACGACCTCGATGTTGCCGCTGTCGAAATTGGCACTGATACCAAAGGAAGATTTAGCCACGGTCACGGTTCCTGGAAAGGATTCACATGGCCGTTACTTTACACGCAAGAAAGGCGAAACCGACGATTTACATCAGGTAGAAGGAGGGGGCGTCCTCCCTGGACGCGAAGCCAGCTTAGAGAGTCTGCAATTGATTCTCAAGTGCTGGCTGTCGATAGTTTTTGCCTGCGTGGCGAGGGGACTCTTGTAAACAGATATTCATTTGTTATGATCGCCGCCATCGAATTGGCAGCACCCTGAAAGACTTCATTAGCCTGAAGACATAAGCCGAAAAATCGGCAAAAAAAGACCCGGCAAAAAGCCGGGTCAAAAACCGTGATTAGCCTGATGAGGAGATATTCCAGAAGTCCGACCAAGGTCTTCTGGTCTATCGACTGATCTCGCGACCAGCTGATGCAATAATAATCATTATCATTTGGAAGTCAAATGATTTGATCGCATCGATTGGTAATTATTTCTCGTCGTTCGCATTCGCAACGACATTCCCAAGTGTTATCGCTAGCGAGTAGGGTAACCATCCAGGGATCGGTCAAGCATTACCTTGGCCAGATCAATCATGTGTACCACTGAAAATGCCAGGTCACGACTCGAACCATCCAACTGGCTGGCCGACTCCTGGGCGGTCGCCGCAGCGCAGCGCAGTAGGTCGCAGGCGTGGACAAGGGCGTCTTCCGCGCTGACGCTGCGGTTGACCTCGAAGAAGCGATGTTCTGTCTGGGCTGGTGAAACACTTGGTTTCAAGTAGTAGTCGAGGGCGCGTTTGGCTGCGGGGCAATCCTGAAGTGAAGGGAATGTGCCATCGAAAGGGCTGCTGGGCTGGTCTGTATTGGATGTATCCATGGCGATGAAAATCTCCGTGTGTGGGGCTGAACTCCTGGATCCAGAATAGTACGTAACGTAATTGTGACGACAATTTAAATACTACAATTTGTGTTTTGAGGGTCGGGGTCACCCACGTATCGTGCCGCACATGGATAAATGGATAGAGTTGGTCAAGGCCAAGATGAAGGAGCTGCACATCACGCAAGTGGTGCTCGCAGAGCGGTTGGGCATGTCCCAGGGCGGCGTCGGCCATTGGCTGACCAAACGCCGGCAGCCCAGTGTCGGAGACATGAACCGGGTCCTGCGGGAGCTGGGGCTGGAGTTTCTGGAAGTGGCGATGGTGATCCGCGAGCCGGACACCTCCACCGAAGAAGGCATGGCCTTGGCGCAGAAGTACAACCCGTACTTCCGTTACCCGGTCAGTGAGTGGCACGAGGTGGGCGAAATTCGTGAAGGTGATCCTGGCGCCTACAGCCAGGCGCGCTACGAACTGACGGACTACCACGCCCTGGGCGATGCATTCTGGCTGGTGGTGGTGGGCGATGCGATGACCGCACCCAACGGGTTGAGCATTCCCGAAGGCATGTCGATCCTGGTGGACCCGGCCATCGAGGCGGTGCCTGGCAAATTGGTGGTCGCTTGCCTGCCCGGTAGCAGTGACGCGACCTTTCGCAAATTGATCGAAGAGAGCGGGCAGCGTTACCTGGTTCCGCTCAATCCGACTTACCCGAAAAACCTGTACACCGAGCAATGCCGCATTATCGGTGTGGTGGTGCAGGCCACCATCAGGTTCTGACTGGATCGGCCCTGGGAGCGGGCCGATGCCTATTCTTCGAACGCCACCAGGGCGCTGCCTTCGCTGATCATTTCACCTTCCTGGCAGTACAGCGCCTTGATCACGCCAGCCTGGGGCGCACGAATGCTGTGCTCCATTTTCATGGCCTCCAGCACGACCAGTTGAGCCCCGGCCTCCACTGTCTGGCCGACATTCACCAGAACCCGCACGATGCTGCCATTCATGGGCGCCACCAGGCCGCCTTGATGGCTGTGGCTGGCTTCGGCGGCGGCCAGCGGGTCGTACAGGTCGATCCGGTGCAGGTCACCTTCCCATTGCAGATACAGGCTGTCGCCCTGGCGAATGGCCCGATGGATGCGACGCAGGCCGTGGTGTTCGATGATCAGTTGCTCACCCTTGAGTTCCGCGCGACCGGATGTGACGTCCAGCGTCAGCGCGCGATCCTGGCCTTCGCAGCTCAGGTGCAAGGTGGTTTCCCTGGGCAGCCCCAGACGCAACCCGGTGGTGCTGGCCCAGGGTGAGTCGGCATCATCGCCGCGTACACGCGGGTTCAGGCTCAACGCGAACCCTTGGGCGGCGGCGAACCAGAACGCGTCATCCAATTCGCCGGGCTCTGGCAGTAATTGCGTCTGGTAACGTGGGATGAATCCGGTGTCCAGTTCTGCCGTTGCGAAGGCAGGATGGGCGATGATCCGTCGCAGAAAGCCGATGTTGGTCTTCAGTCCGCCAATGGCAAATTCGTCGAGCATGCTCAATAGCCGCAAGCGCGCCTGCTCCCGGTCTTCCCCCCAGGCGATCAATTTGCCGAGCATCGGGTCATAGAACGGCGAGATTTCATCGCCTTCTTCAACCCCGCTGTCGACACGCCGCCCCGGCCCGTCGGCCGATTCGCGATACAACCCCAGCCGCCCGGTGGCGGGCAGGAAGTCGTTGACCGGGTCTTCGGCATACAACCGCACTTCGATGGCGTGGCCACGCAACGGCACTTGCGCCTGAGTGAGCGGCAATGGCTCGCCTTGGGCCACGCGGATCTGCCAGGCTACCAGGTCCAGTCCGGTAATCGCTTCGGTGACCGGGTGCTCAACCTGTAAGCGGGTGTTCATCTCCATGAAGAAAAACTCGCCCCGCGCATCCAGCAGGAACTCCACCGTACCGGCCCCGACATAACCGATTGCCTGGGCCGCGCGCACGGCGGCTTCACCCATGGCCCGGCGCAGTTGCGGGGTCAGGCCGGGCGCGGGGGCTTCTTCCACGACTTTCTGGTGGCGGCGCTGGATCGAACAATCGCGCTCATTGAGGTACAGGCAGTTGCCATGTTGGTCGGCAAATACCTGGATTTCCACATGGCGTGGCTTGAGCAGGTATTTTTCCACCAGCATCCGTGAGTCGCCAAACGAGGACAGCGCTTCGCGCTGGGCCGAGGCCAGGGCTTCGGCCAGTTGGTTGACGTCCTCGACGACTTTCATGCCCTTGCCGCCACCGCCGGCGGTGGCCTTGAGCAATACCGGGTAGCCGATGCGCTCGGCGGCGTCGCGAAAGGTCTCCAGGTCCTGGGATTCGCCGTGATAGCCGGGCACCAGCGGCACTCCGGCGGTCTCCATCAAGGTCTTGGCCGCCGATTTGCTGCCCATGGCGTCGATGGCCGAGGCCGGTGGACCGAGGAAGATCAGCCCGGCGCTTTCAATCGCCCGGGCGAACCCGGCGTTCTCGGACAGGAAGCCATAACCGGGGTGGATGGCTTGGGCGCCGCTGGCTTTCGCTGCGGCGATCAATTTGTCGATTTGCAGGTAACTGTCGGCAGCTTTGCTGCCGCCCAGGTCGACGCGAATGTCGGCTTCACGGCTGTGGCGGGCATCACGGTCGGTGGCGCTGTGGACGGCAACGGTGGTCAGGCCCATGGCCTTGGCGGTGCGCATCACGCGGCAAGCGATTTCGCCGCGGTTGGCCACCAGCAACGTGGTGAGGGCAGGGGCGTTCATCGACGCGACTCCTTGTTATTCGATTCGGCTTGCCAGTTCGGCGCACGCTTTTGCAGAAAGGCCCGCAGGCCTTCCTGGCCCTCCGGGCTGACGCGGATGCGGGCGATGGCGTTTTCGGTATAGCGTCGCAGTGCCGGGGTCAGGGCGCCGTTACCGACTTCACGCAGCAACTCCTTGCTGGCGCGCATCGCCGCCGGGCTGTTGAGCAACAGGTTGTCGATCCATTGTTCGACCTGCTGGTCCAGGGTCTCGGCTGGGTAACTTTCCGACAGCAAACCGATTTCTTTCGCACGTTGCCCGTCGAAGCGTTCTGCTGTCAGCGCATAACGACGCGCCGCCCGCTCACCGATGGCTTGCACCACGAACGGACTGATCACCGCCGGGGCCAGGCCAATGCGCACTTCCGACAGGCAAAACTGTGCTTCATTGGCGCCAATGGCCATGTCACAGGCACTGATAAGCCCCAGCGCGCCACCGAACGCCGCACCCTGAACGACAGCCAGCGTAGGAATCTTCAGTTTGGCGAGGTTGTACATCAGCTCTGCCAGTTCCCGGGCGTCATCGAGATTGGTGTGGTAGTCGAGTTCGGCCGATTGCTGCATCCAGGCCAGGTCGGCGCCGGCGCTGAAATGCTTGCCGCGACCGCGGATCAGCAGGAAGCGCAGGTTGGGGTCGCTGCTGACATGGTCCAGGGCGAGAATCAATTCGCGGATCATTTCGGCGTTGAACGCGTTGTTTTTCGACTCGCGGCTGAGCCACAGGGTGGCAACGCCCCGCGGGTCGGTGTGCAGTTCGAGGGTGTTGAAGTTTTCCATGGTCATTCCCCGTTACATCCGGAACACGCCGAAGCGGCTCGGTTCGATAGGCGCGTTCAGTGACGCGGACAAGGCCAGGCCCAGCACATCGCGGGTCTGGGCCGGGTCGATGACGCCGTCGTCCCACAGCCGTGCGCTGGAATAATAGGGGTGGCCCTGTTCTTCGTACTGATCGAGGATCGGTTGCTTGATCTCGGCTTCCTGCTCGGCGCTGAAAGGGTGGCCGCTGCGTTCGGCCTGTTCACGCTTGACCTGCACCAGTACGCCGGCCGCTTGCTCGGCGCCCATCACGCCAATCCGCGCGTTCGGCCACATCCACAGGAACCGCGGGTCATAGGCGCGGCCGCACATGCCGTAGTTACCCGCGCCGAAACTGCCGCCGATGATCACGGTGAATTTCGGCACCTTGGCGCAGGCCACCGCGGTCACCAGTTTTGCGCCGTGCTTGGCGATGCCGCCGGCTTCGTATTTCTGCCCGACCATGAAACCGGTGATGTTTTGCAGGAACAGCAACGGGATCCCGCGCTGACAGGCCAGTTCGATGAAGTGCGCGCCTTTCTGCGCGGCCTCGGCGAAGAGGATGCCGTTGTTGGCCAGGATCGCGACCGGGTAACCATGCAAATGGGCAAAGCCGCACACCAGCGTGGTGCCGAACAACGCCTTGAACTCATCGAATACCGAACCGTCCACCAGGCGCGCGATCACTTCCCGCACATCGAACGGCTGCTTGGCGTCGGCCGATACCACGCCGTACAGCTCATCGCCGGCATACAACGGGGCGATGGGCTGGCGTTGCTGCAGTTCACCGAGTTTGCGCCAATTCAGGTTGGCCACGCTGCGCCGGGCCAGGGCCAGGGCATGTTCGTCGCTGTCGGCATAGTGATCCGCCACGCCGGAAATCTTGCAGTGCACATCGGCGCCGCCCAAGTCTTCGGCGCTGACCACTTCACCGGTGGCGGCTTTTACCAAGGGTGGGCCGGCGAGGAAAATCGTCGCTTGCTGGCGGACCATGATCGCCTCGTCCGCCATGGCCGGCACATAGGCGCCACCGGCAGTGCAGGAGCCCATGACCACGGCAATCTGCGGGATACCCAGGGCACTCATGTTGGCCTGGTTGAAGAAGATCCGGCCGAAGTGCTCGCGGTCCGGAAACACTTCATCCTGGCGCGGCAGGTTGGCGCCGCCGGAATCCACCAGGTAAATGCATGGCAGGCGATTCTGCTGGGCGATGGTCTGGGCGCGCAGGTGTTTTTTCACCGTCAACGGATAGTAGGAGCCACCTTTGACCGTCGCGTCGTTGGCGACAATCATGCATTCGACGCCTTCCACACGGCCGATGCCGGCAATCACGCCGGCCGCCGGCACGTCTTCGCCATAGACTTCGTAGGCGGCCAATGGACTGATCTCCAGGAACGGCGAGCCCGGATCCAGCAGTCGGTTGATGCGCTCACGGGGCAGCAACTTGCCCCGCGAGGTATGCCGTTCCTGAGCCTTGGGTCCGCCGCCCTGGCGAATGTGCGCGAGCAGGGTGCGCAGGGCTTCGACGTGCCCGAGCATCGCATCGCGGTTGGCGATGAATTCCGGCGAACGCGGGTTGAGCTGAGTGTGCAGAATCATGGCTACTCCGTAGCAGCTGTTAGCTTCAAGTCACAAGCTGCAAGCCAGAGCGCGTTTCTCTTGCCGCTTGGAGCTTGCCGCTTGCAACTGACGAAATTCATTTCGTCTCGTTAAACAGTTCGCGGCCGATCAACATCCGACGAATCTCACTGGTGCCAGCACCAATTTCATACAGCTTGGCGTCCCGCAGCAGACGCCCGGCGGGGAATTCATTGATATAGCCATTGCCCCCCAGGATCTGGATCGCGTCGAGGGCCATTTGCGTGGCGCGTTCGGCGCTGTAGAGGATCACCCCGGCGGCGTCCTTGCGGGTGGTTTCGCCGCGCTCGCATGCCTGGGCCACTGCGTACAGATAGGCGCGGCTGGCGTTGAGCTGGGTGTACATGTCGGCGACCTTGCCCTGGATGAGCTGGAACTCGCCGATGCTTTGGCCGAACTGTTTGCGGTCGTGGATGTAGGGCACGATCAGGTCCATGCAGGCTTGCATGATCCCGGTCGGGCCACCGGACAGCACCACGCGCTCGTAGTCGAGGCCACTCATCAGGACTTTCACGCCACCGTTGAGGGCGCCGAGGATGTTGTCTTCCGGCACTTCGACGTCATCGAAAAACAGCTCGCACGTGTTGGAGCCGCGCATGCCGAGCTTGTCGAACTTATTGCTGCGGCTGAAGCCTTTCCAGTCGCGCTCGACGATGAAAGCGGTGATGCCGTGGGCGCCTTTTTCCAGGTCGGTCTTGGCGTAGATCACATAGGTGTTGGCATCGGGGCCATTGGTAATCCAAGTCTTGCTGCCGTTGAGCACGTATTTGTCGCCGCGCTTGTCGGCCCGCAGTTTCATGGAGACCACGTCGGAACCGGCGTTCGGTTCGCTCATCGCCAGGGCGCCGATGTGTTCGCCGCTGATCAGCTTGGGCAG
This sequence comes from Pseudomonas sp. OA65, assembly GCF_017498305.1. Lineage (NCBI taxonomy): Bacteria > Pseudomonadati > Pseudomonadota > Gammaproteobacteria > Pseudomonadales > Pseudomonadaceae > Pseudomonas > Pseudomonas sp. OA65. The sequence continues at coordinate 193,316 of NZ_JAGDEZ010000008.1, read as the reverse complement.
GTACTTGGTTTTCTGTTCGTGAGTGCCGTTGCGGTTGATCTGGTTCACGCAGAGGTTGGAATGAGCGCCATAGGAGAGGGCGACCGAGGCCGAGCCGCGGCTGATTTCTTCCATCGCCACCACGTGAGCCAGGTAGCCCAGGCCAGCGCCGCCGTATTCTTCCGCAACGGTGATGCCCAGCAGGCCCATGTCACCGAATTTGCGCCACATGTCAGCGGGAAACAGATTGTCGATATCGATCTGCGCTGCGCGAGGCGCCAGTTCGGCCTTGACGAAGGCTTGCACCTGGTCGCGCAACATGTCGATGGTTTCGCCGAGGGCAAAATTCAGGGATGGGTAGCTCATGGGACACCTTTGGCTTTTTTATCGGGTGCGGAGAGCGGGGGATGCTCTACCTTTACGTTAACGTAAGCCTGCGACGAGAGGCTGTCAATCGCCCTTTACGTTAACGTCAACTTAAGCCAGAGTACGGGTGTTTTGAAACAGCTTTTGTGGCGAGGGAGCTTGCTCCCGCTCGAGCGCGTGTAGGAGCTGCCGAAGGCTGCGATCTTTTGATCTCTTTCGCTTGGGACTGAAGTGTCTGGGGAAAGATCGCAGCCTCGTTGCACTCGACAGCTCCTACACAGCTCCTACCAGCCACTACGACATTCGTGCATGAGGTTCCACCGCTACACCCACTAATAAAGACAAGAGGGGGCGTCATGGATCAAACCGGTTCGCATTCGCAGCTCAGCTACACCCGCGGCTCGCAGGACAAGGCTTTGCTGGCGCAAACCATTGGCGAGGTCTTCGACCAGACCGTGGCCCGTTATCCAGAGGGCGAGGCGTTGGTGGTTCGCCATCAATCGCTGCGTTTCACCTGGCGACAACTGGCCGAGGCCGTCGATCTGCATGCCCGGGCGTTGTTGGCGCTGGGCCTGAAAACCGGTGACCGTCTCGGCGTGTGGGCACCCAACTGCGCCCAGTGGTGCATCAGCCAGTTTGCCAGTGCGAAGATCGGCGTCATTCTGGTCAACATCAATCCGGCTTATCGTGTTTCCGAACTCGAATACGTGCTTAAGCAGTCCGGCTGCCAATGGCTGGTGTGTGCCGGCGCGTTCAAGACCTCGGATTATCACGCCATGCTGCAAGCGCTGGCGCCAGAGCTGGCGGAGCAATCGATCGGCCAGCTGCAGTGCGAGCGCCTGCCGGATTTGCGCGGAGTGATCAGCCTCGATCCCCAACCCCCGTCAGGCTTTCTGCCTTGGTCACAACTGGCCGCCCTCGGTGCGGCGGTAACACCAGGACAACTGGTCGAGCGCCAATCCAGCCTGCACTTCGATCAGCCAGTGAATATCCAGTACACCTCCGGCACCACCGGCTTTCCCAAGGGCGCGACCCTCAGCCACCACAACATTCTCAACAACGGTTACATGGTCGGCGAAAGCCTGGGCCTGACAGCTGGCGACCGGCTGGTGATCCCGGTGCCGCTCTACCATTGCTTTGGCATGGTCATGGGCAACCTGGGCTGTGTGACCCATGGCAGCACCATGATCTACCCCAACGATGCCTTCGACCCGTTGCTGACGCTAAAAGCCGTGGCCGAGGAAAAAGCCACTGCGCTGTATGGCGTGCCGACCATGTTCATCGCCCTGCTGGACCAGCCGCAGCGGGGCGACTTCGACCTGTCCAGCCTGCGCACGGGCATCATGGCCGGGGCGACATGTCCGATCGAAGTGATGCGGCGGGTCATCAACGAGATGCACATGGCTGAAGTGCAGATTGCCTACGGCATGACGGAAACCAGTCCGGTGTCGTTGCAGACCGGTCCTTCAGACGAACTGGAGCTGCGGGTGACCACCGTCGGCCGTACCCAGCCACACCTGGAAAGCAAGATTATCGATGAGGCAGGCCAGGTGGTCCCGCGTGGCGCGGTCGGCGAATTGTGTACCCGTGGCTACAGTGTGATGCTCGGCTACTGGAACAACCCCAAGGGCACCAGCGATGCCATCGACGCGGATGGCTGGATGCACACCGGCGACCTGGCGACCATGGACGAGCAGGGTTACGTCTGTATCGTCGGGCGCAACAAGGACATGATCATTCGTGGCGGGGAGAATATTTACCCGCGCGAACTGGAGGAGTTTTTCTTCACTCACCCGGCGGTGGCGGATGTGCAGGTGATCGGCATTCCATGCTCGCGCTATGGCGAGGAAATCGTCGCCTGGATCAAGTTCCATCCCGGCCACAGTGCCTCCGAACAAGAACTGCAAGCCTGGTGCAAGGCGCGCATCGCCCACTTCAAGACACCGCGTCATTTCAAATTCGTCGAAGAATTTCCCATGACGGTCACCGGCAAGATCCAGAAATTCCGCATGCGCGAAATCAGCATCGAAGAACTGCGTGATAGCAACGGCTGACTGAGATCCCCTGTGGGAGCGAGCCTGCTCGCGAAAGCGGTGTGTCAGTCGACATTGATATTGACTGTCCGGGCCCCTTCGCGAGCAAGCCCGCTCCCACACGAAAAACCCAAACCCCAGACAGCACAAAGGGGAGCCGAAGCTCCCCTTTAATTTTGTCGTCGCGTGCTCTTTTTTTATTATTGAGGGGCGGCCTGTTGTTGTTATTGGCAGCCGTGGCCCTTTACCGCTGTTTTTGGCGATCCCCATCCGGGATCAAGAGCAAACGTATTTTTTTGAGCGCTGATCTGCTTTTTCGCTTTGCGATCCAACCGATTCGGGAGCTACCTGAAGGTAGTTTTATTGTTCTCTGCCCGGTTGCGGGTTGCTTCTGGAAGCACCCTGAAAAGCCCATCTTCTCCAAAAAAATCTGTTAGCTGCGTCTCTGCCGTGTTGTTTTTGTTATGTCAGAGTCGTTTCGTCTTGTTTTTATTGGGTTTGCTGCGTTTTTTTATTCTTGTTATGCCAGAGATATAGCAGGTGGCGTGCCAACTTTTAAAATTCTATACAAATCAATAGGTTGTGATTTTCGGCTGAAAAACCTGACGGACCAAACCCGACAAATTGTTTCCGTGTTACTCGTTTCGCCGCTGTTACAAAGCCAGCGGTAACACCTCACTGTGCGCTGCGGGCCTTGGTCACGCGCGAACCGCTGGGGCGGCCGAGCACGTCACAGATTTGCCGCCCCGCAGCGATCAATGCGTCCAGGTCGACGCCGGTTTCGATACCCAAGCCATTGAGCAGGTACAGCACGTCTTCGGTGGCGACGTTACCGCTGGCGCCCTTGGCATACGGGCAGCCGCCGAGGCCGGCGATGGAGCTGTCGAAGACCGCGATGCCTTCCAGCAGGCTGGCGTACACATTGGCCATGGCCTGGCCGTAAGTGTCGTGGAAGTGGCCGGCGAGTTTGTCCCGCGGTACTTCGGCGCCCACCACCTCGAACATCCTGCGGGTGGCGCCGGCGGTGCCCGTGCCGATGGTGTCACCCAGGGAAACTTCGTAGCAGCCCATCGCATACAACTCCCGAGCGACCCACGCGACTTGCTCAGGCTTGACCGCCCCTTCATACGGGCAGCCCAGCACGCAAGAGACGTAGCCACGCACGCTGACCCCGTGCTGTCTGGCGGCGCCCATGATCGGCGCGAAACGCTCCAGGCTTTCCTTGATGGAGCAATTGATGTTGCGCTGGGAGAATGCTTCGGACGCGGCAGCGAACACCGCCACTTCTTTTACGCCGGCCGCCAATGCATCCTCAAATCCCCGCAGGTTCGGCGCCAGGGCGCCATAGGTCACACCGGGCTTGCGCTCGATCTGCGCGAACACTTCGGCGGACCCGGCCATTTGCGGTACCCATTTGGGCGAGACGAAACTGCCGACTTCGATATAACCCAGGCCGGCGGCGCTCAGGGCATCCACCAAACGCACCTTGTCGGCGACGCTGATGGGCTGGGCTTCATTCTGCAACCCATCGCGGGGGCCGACTTCGATCAAGCGTACAAAGGAGGGGAGGGACATGGGGAGTGACCTGTGGTGGGTTGCCAATGATGTCGAGAACGATGATGTCGCCCCTGTGGGAGCGAGCCTGCTCGCGATAGCGGTATGTCAGTCACATTGATGTTGTCAGTTACATCGCTATCGCGAGCAGGCTCGCTCCCACAAGGGGCATGAAGTGTTACTGGACGATTTCCTCGCCCTTGAGCGTCTGCTCCAGCGCCTGGATGCAGCGTTCTTCGGCGGTGTCGAGTTCCAGCTTCATCTGTTCGATGTCCAGCAATTGCTGCTCGAGCTGTTCCCGGCGCTCGGCGATTTTCGCCAGCATGCTGTGCAACTGTTTCTGGTTGCCGCTGGTAGGGTCGTAGAGTTCGATCAGCTCGCGGCACTCGGCCAGGGAAAAGCCGATGCGCTTGCCACGCAGGATCAGCTTCAGGCTGACCTTGTCCCGCGGCGAGTAAATGCGCTCCTGACCCCGTCGCTCCGGGCTCAACAGGCCTTGTTCTTCATAGAAACGGATGGCCCGTGTGGTGATATCCAATTCGCGGGCGAGGTCGGAGATGCTGTAGGTCTGGCTGCTCATGGAAGCGCTCGAAACGAAAGGGGCTGGCGCTAAGCTAAAGGCAGGTTGACGTGCGCGTCAAGCAATCGCGGATGTGTTGCCTGTGCGGGCCTCTTCGCGAGCAAGCCCGCTCCCACAGGTTCTGCGTCGTACACACATGCAGCATGTACTCAGGACTAATGTGGGAGCGGGCTTGCTCGCGAAGAACGATGACGCGGTCTATAACCTTACACCACCTGATCGAGCTTCTTCTCATGGGCCGTCACCTGCTGGCACAGCTCGATCATCTGCTCGCGCATCCAGCGGTTGGCCGGGTCCTGGTCGGTGCTTTCGTGCCAGTAGAGATGAGTTTCAACCGGAGGCACGTCGTTGACCGGAAGCAGGAAGGCGTGCAAATCGTGACGCCGGGCAAAGCGCTCGGGGACGGTCATGACCATGTCGGTCTGCTGCAGCACTTGGGAGGCCATCAAGTAATGTTGGGAGCGCAAGGCGATCTTGCGTTGGATGCCCATCTTGCCGAGGGCCAGGTCAACGTAACCCAGCCCGTTACGGCGGCTGGAAATGTGCACGTGGGTCTGGGCCAGGTAATCGTCGAGGCTGATCTTTTCCTTGCCCGCCAGGGGATGGCCCTTGCGCATGGCACACACGTAGCGATCTTCCATCAACTTGACGTGGCGCACCTGCGGGTCGGTGTTGAGCGGTGCGTCCACGGCGAAATCGAGGCGGCCGGCGGCCAGTTCCTTGGTGGTTTCACGGCGCTTGGACAGGAAACTCTCGATCGCCACGGTCGGCGCCAGGCGGCGCAGGCGCTGGAACAGCAGCGGCAGGATCACGCCTTCGGTGAGGTCGGTCATGCTGATGCGATAGGTCTTGACGGCCTGCAGCGGGTTGAAGATCCGGCTTTCCTGCACTGACACCCGTAGCAGTGACAAGGCGTTGCGTACCGGGCCGATGATGTTCTGGGCCATGGGCGTCGGCACCATGCCTTGGGCGGTGCGCACGAAGAGTGGATCGTTGAAGGTCTCCCGCAGACGGGCCAGGGCATTGGACACGGCTGGCTGAGTGATGCCGACGATCTGCCCGGCGCGGGTCAGGTTGGCTTCGGTGTAGATCGCATCGAAGACAATGAAAAGGTTGAGGTCGACCTTGCTCAGATTCATGGCGCTGCACTCTTGTTCTTGGGCTTGTTGTGAGGTGCCGGGTGGCGATGAGAATCAGTGAAACATATATCGGTGATGAATGTTAATACACGCCGAGAATAGGTTAGGTAAATTTTCGTAGCTGAACTAGCATCGATTTCATGACCTAAAACAACCTCTGCCAAGAAGGTGCTGCTCATGGATTTCGCCTATTCCCCCAAGGTTCAGGAACTGCGTGAACGCGTCACGGCGTTCATGGACGCCTACGTCTACCCGGCCGAAGCGGTGTTCGAACGACAAGTGGCCGAAGGCGACCGCTGGCAACCCACGGCCATCATGGAAGAGCTCAAGGCCAAGGCCAAGGCGGAAGGCCTGTGGAACCTGTTCCTGCCAGAGTCCGAGCTGGGCGCCGGCCTGACCAACCTGGAATACGCGCCATTGGCAGAGATCATGGGACGCTCGTTGCTGGGGCCGGAGCCGTTCAACTGCTCGGCGCCGGACACCGGCAACATGGAAGTGCTGGTGCGCTACGCCAATGAAGAACAGAAGCAACGCTGGCTCGAACCACTGCTGCGCGGTGAGATTCGCTCGGCCTTTGCCATGACCGAGCCGGACGTGGCCTCCTCCGACGCCACCAACATGGCCGCCCGCGCCGAGCGTGACGGCGACCAATGGGTGATCAACGGCAAGAAGTGGTGGACTTCAGGCGCCTGCGACCCGCGCTGCAAGATCCTGATCTTCATGGGCCTGAGCAACCCCGATGCGCCACGCCATGCCCAGCACTCGATGATCCTGGTGCCGGTGGACACCCCCGGGGTCAAGATCGTCCGGCCGCTGCCGGTGTTCGGCTACGACGATGCGCCTCACGGCCATGCCGAGGTGCTGTTCGATAACGTGCGGGTGCCGTACGAAAACGTCCTGTTGGGTGAAGGCCGCGGCTTTGAAATTGCCCAGGGTCGCCTTGGCCCGGGCCGGATTCATCACTGCATGCGTTCGATCGGCATGGCCGAGCGGGCATTGGAATTGATGTGCAAGCGTGCCGTCAGCCGCACGGCCTTCGGCCAGCCGTTGGCGCGCCTGGGCGGTAACATCGACAGGATCGCCGACTCGCGGATGGAAATCGACATGGCGCGCCTGCTGACGCTGAAGGCGGCGTACATGATGGACACGGTCGGTAATAAAGTGGCGAAGAGCGAAATTGCCCAGATCAAGGTCGTCGCGCCGAACGTGGCCTTGAAGGTCATTGATCGGGCAATCCAGATCCACGGTGGCGCCGGGGTTTCCAACGATTTCCCGCTGGCCTACATGTACGCCATGCAACGCACCCTGCGCCTGGCCGACGGCCCGGATGAAGTCCACCGCGCTGCGATTGGCAAGTTCGAGATCGGTAAGTACGTGCCAAAAGAAATGCTGCGTAGCAAGGGCTAGGATCTGGCCCACCATGGGCCTCTGTGGGAGCAAAGCTTGCTCGCGATAGCGGTGGGTCAGCTTGCATCAATGGGGGAGATGCCACCGCAATCGCGAGCAAGCTGTGCTCCCACAGGCTGATCCTGTGGGGGCGAATCAGCTCACTCCTTGACGCTCATGTATTCCTCGGCCCAGCGGATGTACTCCTCGGGCTGGGTGTAGGTGTGCGTCAGTTCGGTGGCGCTGAGGTCCGAGGCCTGGGTGAAGATCTGTCGTTGTTCGCGAAGGCTGTCATAGGTCGCCTTGATCGCGGCGAAGTAGGCGCCGTGGCCGTCGATGGTCACGCGCACGCCCAGTTCAGCCAGGCGCTTGTCGTCGCGCAGCAACGGGTTGCCATAGGTGACAAGCATCAACGGCACCGTCAGGTTTTCGCTGATTTTCTCCAGATGATCGAAGTCTTGCACGCCCACCATGCAAATCCCGTCCGCCCCGGCACGCTCATACTGCTGGGTCCGGCTGATGATTTCCTGCACCGGTAGAATCCCGGCGTTGGTGCGGGCGATGATCGCCATTTCCGGATCGACTCGCGCCTCCAACGCCGCACGAATCTTGCCGACGCCTTCGGCAACGCTGATCAGGTCGGTGGATTTTCGTCCGAACTGGGCCGGCAGCAACGTGTCTTCGATGGTCAGCGCCGCGACGCCGGCCCGTTCCAGTTCGATGATGGTGCGCATCACGTTCAGGGCATTGCCATAGCCGTGGTCGGCGTCGGCAATGAATGGCAGTTGGGCCACGCGACCGATACGGGTGGCCTGCTCGACAAATTCACTGAGGGTGATCAAGGCAAAGTCCGGCGCGCCCAGCACCTGCAACGACGCGACCGAGCCTCCCAGGATGCCCACTTCAAAACCCAGGTCGGCGGCGATCCGCGCCGACATCGGGTCAAACACCGATGCGGTGTGGTAGCAGGTCTTGGAAGCCAGCAGTTGCCGAAAGTTACCACGCAAATCTTGATGGGAAAGCCTGGACATGTGAAATCCACCAATGGAATGGAAAGGCCTGAGCAAAAGTGTCAACGCCAAAGAGCCAAAGGCTATCACGCTGCGGGGATAAACATTATGACGAACGCGCATGGGCCATGCTTTTCATTGCACCAAAAAAGGGCCGCAGACCGAGAAGGTCTGCAGCCTGGCAGAACGGCTATTACTTACATGTCGTTAATCTTGGATCGGCATGCTCAGGATTTGCTTGATCTCATGAATATTCCCGACGTTAAAGCGCAATGTCCACTCGGGAAGCTGGCACGGAGCTTCGCTCGCCCGCTTTGTAGCCGTATCAACTACATCGGGGCCCGCTCGCAGCAAAGGGGCGCGATCCCAATCCTTCAGATTATCCATAACTTCCTCATATATTTAGTGGCGACGGAGAGTGCCCTTGATTCACTGGGTCAGTCTTGGATCGATAGGTTCCAGAACTGCTTGATTTCATGGATGTTGCCTACGTTAAGGCGCGGTGTGAATGGCGCTCCGCAAGGGGAGCCATCCAGGGTTTTGATGGGGGTGTCCAAGACATTCGCACTCGCACGTAGCAAAGGCACTTCATCCCAGCTATTAATTAGGTTTTTCATTTTTTTCTCTTTGGTTATAGGGCAGCCAGTGACTGCCCGGGATTGAGCAAGGACAGCGTATCGGTAAATAGCGCTGTTTCTTGCGAAGCTATGCCGGGGTAAAGCGGCTTGTAATTATTATCGAAACACCAGGCTTCATCGGCTCTGACTGAACGCTCTGGATGAATAAGCAAGCTCAATGATGCAGACATTGACCGAGGCGCAATCTGTCTGTGGATCTCCCGCAAGGCGGGCATGAAGATAACGTTACCTGGCGCCAGTTTTACGCTTCGCTCTTCGCCGAGTCGTGGCGTCTTGCCCCTTTGTAACGGAAGATCATCAAGGATTTCACGGATGATTGTCGTGTATCCATCTCCGCTGTAACCGACCGCATACATGTCGAAATCATGGTTGTGGTTAAGGTTGTAAATAAAAGTCTCATTCTCGGCATGGATTTGTACCGGTGCCCAGAATCCCAAGCGTAGGGTGAACTCATCGTTGCTGTGCAATACAAACGCATAAGCATTGTAAAGACTGTTACGAACCGAGAATCCGTCCGCCTGGATCACCGCATGAAGATGTTGACTCAGGATAGAGCGATTCGAGGCCAGCTGGCGCAAGTCTTCAACGACATCGGCTTTGTCTCGCAGCAGGTCATATGTTTTTATGCGTTTTAGGAAAGTGTCCAGCTTCATGCCGCGGCTTCCAGTGGATCAAGCAAGCTGTCGAGGCGCGCACTCTTGTGTTTTTTTAACAGCGGAATATGCATCAACGCCTTTTGTCGGTCGGCCTTATAAAGTATTTGGAAGGCCTTCCACACCACGGCGGGATGGTAATGGTAGATCAGATCCTCAGCGACTTTGACGCCATCGGGGTCTTGGATTGTTTCGAGTAGCTCAAGGCTGACCAGGTAACGGGAGGCACTTTCGTCGTGAGGCAACCAAGCTATTTTACGCAACGTAATACGATCAAATACGCTGATATCGTCCGCTCGGTTTGGTAAATTGACTCGACCTGTCAGTGTGGCCGGCTGAGGGCTTGTTTGGACATAGTCGAATAACGTATGGCGGCCATCAATCACTAGCGGATTTTTTTTGTCGACAATAACCCTGTCCGCTTTTTCGATACATTGCTCGCTCAAAGTGTATCGCTGGATTTCAAATGGTTGGTCAAGTGCGAATAATATGCTTTGGCCGGGCACCGAGTACAACGCTGATGAAGCAGAGTCAAATGTAGGCGATTTGACACTTATATTGCCTATGCTCGTCTGGTGCAGTATCACGGTTCCGGTGTGCGGGTTGGTGACGCTCATGATTTTTGCACGCCGGAATTGGCCTCTGGTGAAATCAGGCTCAGCGGTGAGTTGGGAAATCAATTGTCTTGTTTCTGACGTCATGTCCAATGTTTTGATTGTTTTCGCTATATGGGCTGGCGAAAAGTTCTTGGCAATTAGATTTTTTATCATGATCGTTTTCGTTGCAGTGGGTCGGTGTTGAAAAGTATGAGGTTGGTCTGAAGGGCAAGCAATGTTGTAATTGTCGACAAGTATTGCCGGCAAACTATTTAGTTGCGTTCCGGACTTTTAGATGTACGGGTTGTTCTTTCGATTCAAGTGCTTACCCTCACGTTGCGTGAGGGGAAGAAATGTCCTTAAAAGGGGACGGCGAGGTGTCAGGCTGCCTCTGCCTGTTGTCTCGGGTTGAGCAACGTCACGGCGCGTATCGTGTCGCCCGGTTGTACCAGCAGGCGTTGGGCTGTGGCGCGGTCAACAAGCAGGCTTCGGCCGTGCAGGTGTGCCCGGGCGCTGGTGAGGCGGCAGTTTTCCAGGCGACGGTTGTGAATCAGCCAGACCGGTGCTTGTTTGTCCGGGGTGCCAATGGCCAGGGTCAGCGCCTGGCTGTCGCGGACGCTGCGGATCTTCGACACCGGCGCCTCGATCACCGGGCCGCCGTCGAAGATGTCAATGTAACCCTTATGGCTGAAACCTTCGGCACTGAGGATCTTCAGGGCCGGCTCGGTGTTTGGATGAGCCTTGCCGATCACCGCCTGGGCCTGTTCGGTGAGCAGGCAGGTGTACAGCGGCTGGCGTGGCATCAGCTCGGCGATGAACGACTTGTTGCCCATGCCGGACAATTGGTCGGCGTAGCTGAAATCCTTCTTGAAAAAGTGCCGTCCCAGGCTGTCCCAGAACGGCGAACAGCCTTGTTCGTCGGCGTGGCCGCGCAGTTCGGCGATCAGTTTTTCGCCGAACAGATGGGGAAACTCGGCGACAAACAGTAGACGTGCCAGGGACAGCAAGCGGCCGTTGTGGCCGTGGCGTTGCTCGGGGTGCAGGAACAATGAGCAAATTTCCGATTGCCCGGACATCTCATTGTTGAGAAACAGCGTCGGGATCTGCCGTTGGATGCCCAATTCCGGCGCCGAGCTGAGCGTGACTCCGACCCGATAGTTGTACCAGGGTTCACGCAGCCCCACCGCGCCGGTCAGGGCGCTGATACCCACCACTTGTCGATCATCGTCTTCGAGTACGAAGAGGTAGTCGGCGTCGGCACGTTCGACTTGCCCGGCGAAGGTCCGCTGGGCCCAGCGAACACGATGGGCGAGGCGCTCTTCGTTGGCCGGCAGGCTGGTGAACCCGGGCCCAGCGCAACGGGCCAGGTCCAGCAAGGCAGGCAGATCAGTGATGGCCACCGGACGGACAATCATGCTACAGCTCCTTTATCGTGTCGGTCCAAACGTCGGTGCAAGCCATGGGATCGAATGAAGTTCATAAGGTAACCACCCGGATCCGCGCGCCGTCCTGGATGTCCAGGGCGGTCAGCATGGCGGGCGACAGGGATACCGGGCCGTCGGCATTGACGTCCAGTTCGGCGACGATGGCCCGGTAGCTGCCCAGGCGCTCGTTGCTCACCAGGTACAGGCCTCGGGCGTCAATCTGTAGGCTCTGCCTGGCGGTGGCGAGGCGACTTTGCGTGATGGAACGGATATGGGCGATACGGGCATGCAAGGTCGGCCCGCCGTCGAAGATATCGACGTAGCTGTTGGTTTCGAAACCCTCGCGTTCGAGGATATCGAAGGCTTCCTGGCCATCGGGATGCACCCGGCCGATGCAGGCCTGGGCCGCTGGCGGGAGCATGGGCACATAGATCGGGTACTGCGGCATCAGTTCGGCGAGAAAGGTCCGGCTCTGCAAGCCACACAACCGTTCGGCTTCGACATAGGGCAGGTCGAAGAAGTGCTGGCCGATGGCGTCCCAGAAAGGCGACTGACCGTCTTCGCTGCTGAAACCGACGATTTCGGTGATGACCGACTCGGCAAAGCGCTGGGGGTGGGCGGCGATGAACATGAGCCGGGCCCGGGACAGCAGCTCCGATGCCGGCGTGCGCACCCGCTCGGCGTCGATGTGGAAGCCACGTAGCAGCGTCTGCCCGTTGAGGTCCTGGCATAACGACAGCGCGGGCACGCCATGCTGAATATTCAGCTCCCGGGACTCGCTGGAAAACGGCCGGTTGCGCAGGCTGTAGAACGGTTCGTTGCAACCGGTGCTGGAGAGGATCTCCGAACAACCCACCAGGCGCCCGGATTCCAGGTCCTGCAGGACGAAAAAATAATTCTCCGCCCCCGGCCCCTGCACATCGGCGGCGAACGAGGCACACGAGTCGAGGATTTTTTCCTCCAGGCGCCCGGTATCGTCCGGCAGCGACGTGACGCCCACCAGGCTGTCACGGGCCAATTGTTGCAGTTGCGGCAGATCGGCTAATTGAACTGGACGTAAGGCCAGCATGGATTGCACTCCTGTTCCAGGGAGCCCGGTGACTGGCACCGGGCTTGACGATCACTGTCGATGTCCACGCGTTTTAACCACGACTGGCCGACTCCTTCGACCGCCGCCCCTCATTGACCTGCCGGATCGGGCAGGGCGGTACGACTGCCGAACTTGTTGAGCAGGCACAGATAGACCACGCCCGCGGCGATCCAGATCAAGCCGAGTTTCTGCGCAGCCACGCCCATGTTGTACATGATGGCCGCGACGATCACGAAGCCGACCAGCGGGCAGATCACGTGGCGAATCAGTTGGCCGGACTGCTGGCGGCGCCAGTGATGGTTGATGACCGTGATGTGCAGCAACATGAAGCCGCTCAGGGCGCCGAAATTGACCAGGGAGGTGAGGGTGTCCACGGCGTTGATGAACAGGTAGCAGATCAGCAACGACAGCACCGCCACCAGATAGATGCTCATGTAGGGGGTGTTGTGTTTCGGATGGACCTTGGCCAGCACCTTGGGCAACTGGCCGTCCCGGGCCATGCCGAACAACAGGCGCGACACCGCTGCCTGGGAGGTGATCGCCACCGCCACGCCCCAGGCCAGGGCCGTGGCCACCGCAGTCAGCGTGGCCAACCAACTGCCGGCCGCCAGTTCGGCGATTTCATAGAACGCGGTGTCGGCAGACTTGAAGCCCATGCCGGCCGCCAGGTCGGTGGCGATCCAGGTCTGCACCACAAAAATCGCCCCCATCACCAGCAAGGTCACCAGCGCCGCCTTGCCGATGCTGCGCCCCGGGTCACCCTTGACCTCTTCTGCCAGGGTGGAAATGGCGTCGAAGCCCAGGAACGACAGCACCGCGATGGACACGGCTTGCATCAGCAAGGCGAAGTTGAAGTGTTCCGGGCTGTACAGCGGCGCCAGGGTCAGTTGGCCGTGACCGGCCCCACCGTGCAGGGCATTCCAGGCGTAGAACAGGAAGATCCCCAGTACTACCAACTGTGCCAGCAGGAAAATGATGTTCATCCGCGCGGTGAACGTGATGCCCCGCAGGTTGACGAAGGTCGCGCTCACCAGGAAGGCCAGGATGAACCCGACCTTGGGAATGTCCGGGTATAAATGGTTCAGCGCCATGGCGGCGTAGACATAAAGCAGTGGCGGGATCAGCAGGTAGTCCAGCAGCATCAGCCAGCCGGCGATGAACCCTACGTGTGGGTTAAGGCCCCGTTGCGCGTAGGAATAGACCGAACCTGCCACCGGAAAAGCCCTGGCCATGCTGCCGTAGCTCAAGGCAGTAAACAGCATCGCCACCATGCCGATGATGTAGGCCAGCGGCACCATTCCCGGTGCTTCGGCGTTGACGTAGCCATACACGCCGAACGGTGCGATGGGGATCATGAAGATCATCCCGTAGACCACCAGGTCTGTCAGTGACAGGCCGCGTTTCAATTCCTGTTTGTAGCCAAATGCCTCGATGCCCATGAGCCGTTTTCCTTTTCAGCTGTTGTAGTTGCTTTTGCTTACCGCTTGTCGCTAAAAACTTGCCGCTGCACCTCTACAACAGGGGCGCCAGGTAGGCGCTCCAGGTCCGTACCGATTCGGGGTTGCGCAGTTGGTCGTTGCGCACTTCGATCAGCACCGAATCCAGGCCGCGGCCATCGCCGTGCACCGGGACTGTCATGTCGCTCAGGGGATTGATCTTGTAGGGTTGGTTGCCTGCTGCACGCAGCGAATGCCGGCTCAGCCCGTCGACGATGTGCTGGGCGTACTCCTTGGCTTCGCCGAACAGCACGCCGGCTTCCAGTGCGCGTGGCTGGCCATAGAACACTGGGGTAAAGCTGTGGATGCCCACCACGCGTACCGGCCGGTTGGCCGCCAGGCGCTGGTCGATCAATGTTCGCAACCGATCATGGAAGGGATGGAACAGGCACTGCTGGCGATATTCGCGGGTGGCCTCGTCCAGGTCGTGGTTGCCCGGGACCTGGTAGATCTCGCTCTGGGCCGGAATGCTGTCGGGCACGTGCAGCGGGCGGTTGAGGTCGATCAACAGCCGTGAGTAATTGGCCGACAGCAAGGTCGCGCCGAGGGTTTCGGACAGGCGTTCGGCCAGCAGCAGGGCGCCGATGTCCCAGGCGATGTGTTCCTGGGACGCGGTTTCATCCAGGCCCAGGTCGTTCAGCGCCACGGGAATGAAACGACTGGCGTGTTCGCACACCAGCAACACCGGGTGGTCGGAGTCTTCCCGGGTCAATCGATAGGCTGGCCTGGTGTAGAGGCCCGTTTCAGCACATTCAATAGATTCGTGCATAGTGCTCGCAACGCTCGACAGGTGAGAGCGCCTGGGTCAAGGCCAACTCCTGGGCCTTCAAGGCGAAATAGGTTTCGACCAGCGGGCCGGGCAGGGTATCGAGCAATGCCCCGCTGTGGCGCAAGCAATCCAGTGCCTGGGCCAGGTTTGTCGGCAGGGCGATAATGCCACGGGCGCGACGTTGTGTTTCATCCAGCTCATCGGGTATTTCATCGGTGACAGCCTGCAATGGCAGCCGTTGCTGGATGCCCAGCCGCCCGGCAATCAACAGCGCGGCCATCGCCAGGTGTGGCGAGGCGGTGGCGTCCATGGCGCGGAACTCCAGGTTGTATTGGTTCGCCAGCGGTTTTCCACCCAGGCTCACGGTGGGGCAGATGCGCAGCGCCGCTTCGCGGTTGCGCTGTCCCAGGCACGCGTAGGAAGCGCTCCAGTGATGAGGTTGCAGGCGCTCGTAGGACAGCGGCGTCGGCGCGGTCAGCGCACACAGCGCCGGCAGATAATGCAGCACACCCGCGGCCCAATGCTGGCCGAGGCTGGACAAGCCATTGCTGCTGGCGGCGTCATGCAGCACCGGATCCGCGCTCAGGTTTTGCAGGCTCAGGTGCAGGTGCACGCCGTTGCACACGGCATGTTCCGAAGTCTTGGGGGCGAAACTCAGGTCCAGGCCCATCTGCCGGGCGATCTCGCGGGTGATTTCCCGAACGTTCACGGCCCGGTCGGCAGCGGCCACGCCCAGGGTCGGGCGGCAGGTGATTTCGTATTGCTGCTTGCCATATTCCGGCAGGAACATTTCCGGTTCGACGCCGCCGGCCCGCAGGGCGCTGAGCAACCAGCCGGCGAACCCGGCCTGCTGGCGCTGGGCCTGGAGGCTGAAGGCCAGGCGATCAGGCTGCGCAGGCGTGGCAACCAGGTTGAACTCATGCTCGAAGGCGGCGAAAACTTGCAGGCCCAGTTCGCTGCGATAACGTTCCACTTCATCCTGCAGCAGCGTGCGTGGACAGGCGCTCCAGGGTCGGCCGTCGGTCTCTCGAATGTCGCAATGGATGAAGTCCAGGGCCGGCGCCTGGGCGTCGGGGCCATTGTTGATGGTCACCCGGCTGGACAGGTCCGGTACCAGCCGCAGGTCGCCATAGGCGCCCCAGGGGTTGGTCGAGGCGATAATGTCTTGTGGCGTCAACGCGCTGTTGGCCGGCACCCAGCCGCAACCGGCGGTGACGTAGTGGGGCAATTCATCGCTGGGAAAAGAGCGCCCACGGGTCACGCCGATCAGGTCGGTGGTCACCAGGGTCGTGACCGGTAGCGGTGCGAGGACGGCGGCGGTATCGGGGCGGCTCATGGCTGCATCTCCTGCAGGCGAGCGAGTACCGTGTCGGTATCGGTGATCCAGCAATAGCCCTTGATCGCGTTCAGGCACGCCAGGTGCCGTTGTTCGGTGTAGGTGGCGCAGGCATCTTCCACCAGCGTGACCAGGTAGCCGCGATCGGCGGCGTCGCGCACGGCCATGTCGACGCACTGGTCGGTGACGATGCCAGCGACGATCAAGTGCCGAGTCTCCAGGTTGCGCAGCACGTAGTCGATGTTGGTGGAATTGAAGACGCCGGAGGAGGTCTTGGGCAGCACGATTTCGTTTTCCCGGGGCGTCAGCTCGGCAATGATCTGCGCTTCGGGGCTGCCCTTGGGCAGGTGCATGTCCGACAGCTTGTGATCCAGGGAGCGGTCGCGGCCATCGGCGGTGAGGCTTTCGATGTGGGTGTGCAAGACGTTTTGCCGCGCGTCTCGCATCGCGTTGAGCAAGCGCTGCTGGTTGGGAATGACCTGCTGGCGGGCCCGCTTGAGGAAATACTCGGCCTCGGGGCTGTGCAGGTGGGCATCGAATTGCGGTTCCAGCCAGGCGCGTTGCATGTCCACCAACAATAAAGCGGTGTGCTGGCGGGTGAACGGCAGGTCCCGGGGCGAGCGGTGGGGGAGCGAGAACATCCTTATTTTTCCTCCAACAGGTGCGTGTTGAATTCCGTGCGCAAGGCGTCGATGCCTTCCAGGCGTTCGGCCAGCTCAGGGCATTGCAGGGTCAGGCAGGCGATCAGGGCCTCGACCTGGGCCAGCGCCGGCACCAGGCTGTCGAAAGCCGAGACCGATTCCACCGGGGCGCTGATGATCAGGTCCGCCAGCTCGCGCAACGGCGAAGCATAGACGTCGCTGAACAGCACGACCCGGGCGTGTCGCGCCTTGGCCGCGCTGGCCACGCGCAGGGCCTGGGCCTGGTAGCGACGGTAATCGAAAATGAGCACCACGTCCTGGCGCTGCACGTCGAACAGCCGGTCAGGCAGTTGGGCGTTGTCTTCCAAGGCAAAACAGCCGGCACGCAGCAGCCGCAGATGATTGAGCAGGTAATGGGCAAGAAGGCTGCTGAAGCGGCCGCCGAAACAATGCACCTGATGACGGTTGTCGAGCAACCACTGCACGAGAATGCGCACGTCTTCGGGTTGGGTCAGGGCCTGGGTGTCGCTGAGGTTGCGTTGGCTGGCGGCCAAGTATTGGCTCCAGGTATCGCCTTGCTGCAATTTGGCCCGCGGTTGCAATAAGGTGCGGGGGGAGCGCAGGCGATGGTCCATGTCACTGAGCAGGGCATCCTGGAATTCGGCATAACCGCCAAACCCGAGTTTTTTCACCAGCCGCACGATGGTCGGGTCGCTGACACCGGCATGGTCTGCCAAGCGTGACATCGGACCGAGGCCGTTGCGTGGGTAGTGATCGAGCAGGGCACGTACGACCTTGCGTTCCGACGGCGTCAATATTAGGCCGGGATCGGTGATCAGGTCTCTGAGGGGCGGCATCCGTGCTCCTTGCCTGGATGAATGTTGGTTTTCTTTCATAACTCCTGAAAACAGTATTTATGTAGCTGGTGCTACATGTCCAGTGGTTTTTACGTTCCGTTTAAAATGCTCCAAGATTGTGCGAAAGCCTTGTAGGAATTGGTCTCGGTCAGGTGGGCCTGGTATGTAAGTCATTGCTTTTTAAGCTGTAAGACATAACGCCTTTTTGTCTCACTTATTTGATTTCGTATAAGGTGCTGTACAACTAAACGCCTCAATACTTCGCCCATGCGACCCGTTCGATTACCCGAGAATCCAATGTGCAAACCACTCGCCTGACGTTGATCTGCCACGCGCGCACCGTTGCCCAGAAGCAGGCGCGCTTCGGCCTGGACGAAGCGCTCGACGCCGGCTGGCTGGGGCGTCATGGGCGGGTCGAGCATGGCTATCGAAACGTCACGCAACTGCTCTGCGGGCCGGAACTGCGCACTCGCCAGACCGCCGCGCTGTTCGGCGACGAGCCTCAGGTGGACCCGGCCCTGGCCGATTGTGACCTTGGGCGATGGCGCGGATTGTCCATCGATGAATTGCTTCAGGTTGAACCGCAGGCCCTGCAAACCTGGCTCGACGATGCCGAGGCTGCTCCTCATGACGGTGAATCCGTCGCCCGGTTGTGTCGCCGTGTCGGAGACTGGCTGGCCAGCCTGGAAACCCGACCGGGTCACCTGCTGGCCGTCACCCACCCCTTCGTGATTCGTGCCGCGCTGATGACCGTCTTGGGTTGCCCGGCCGCCACGTTCAACCGGATCGACATCGAACCGTTGTCCACCCTGGAGTTGCGTTTCAACGGCGTATGGCGATTGCGTGTCCAGGCGCCTGGCCAGGAGTCGCCGCGATGAAGCAGTTATCCGTCATTGGTATTGGGGCCGGCGATCCGGATCACTTGACGATGCAGGCAGTGAAGGCCTTGAACCGCTTGGACGTGGTCTTCCTCATGGACAAGGGCCCGGCCAAGGACAAGCTATTGGACCTGCGGCGCGAAATCTGTCGACGCTACATCGTTGATCGTACCTACCGTTTCGTCGAAGCCTACAGCCCGGAACGCCAACGCGGCGACCTGGACTACAAGGACAGCGTCGCAGCGTTGAATCGCGCCAAACAGGCCACTTTCGAACGGTTGATCGATGAAGAACTGTCCGACGGACAGCAGGGTGGTTTTCTGGTATGGGGCGATCCGGCGTTGTACGACAGTACCGTGCGCATCCTGCAGGCGATTCTCGATGCGGGCCGCTGCGCTTTCGAATTCGAGGTGATCCCCGGCATCACCAGTGTCCAGGCCCTGGCCGCCCGGCACAAAGTGTCGTTGAACACTATTGGCGGTTCGCTGGAAATCACCACCGGACGCCGTTTGGCGGCGGGGCAGGTGGGCGACGCGGCCAGTGTGGTGGTGATGCTCGATGCCAAGGACGGCTATCGCCAGGTCAGCGATCCCGATACGCAGATTTATTGGGGGGCCTACGTGGGGACGCCGGACGAAATCCTGATCGCCGGCCGGCTGGAAGACGTGGCCGATGACATCGAACGCACCCGCAAGGCCGCGCGCGAGGCCAACGGGTGGATCATGGATACGTATTTGTTGCGTAAGCCACGATGACGCTTGCACCTCACCCTGTGGCGAGGGAGCTTGCTCCCGCTGGGTTGCGCAGCAACCCCTGATCACTGAGACATGTTATGACTTCCATCTTGCGCCTGCTGCGCAGTCGAGCGGGAGCAAGCTCCCTCGCCACGGAGGGGCATGATCCCCGGCATCTTTATCCCCGCCCAAACCGTTCCCGATACACCGACGGCGCCAACCCCACCACGCTGCGAAACGCTACGCGAAAGCTTTCCACCGAGCGATAACCACACAGTTGGGCAATGTTGTCGGTGTTGTCGCCAGTGCTTTCCAGCAGCTCACGGGCCCGGGCCAGGCGTTCGTGTTGCAGCCAGGCCTTGGGTGACACGCCGCAGGCTTGGGTGAAGTGGCGCAGGAAGGTGCGTTCGCTCATGGCCGCCTGGCTGGCCAGTTCGCGCACGCCGAGTGGTTCGTGCAGACGCTGGCGGGCCCATTGCATGACGCTCGACAAGTCGCTGCGTGGCGTGCGACTGACCGGCGACGGAATGAACTGTGCCTGGCCGCCCGTCCGTTGCGGTGACATCACCAGCCGACGCGCCACGGTGTTGGCGACCTGAAGGCCATAGTCCCGTGCCACGAGGTGCAGGCAGGCATCGATGCCGGCGGCGCTGCCCGCCGAGGTAATGACCTGCCCCGAGTCGACGTACAACACATCCGGGTCGACCCGCACGGCGGGAAAGCTCTTGGCCAGTTCGTCGGTGTAGCGCCAGTGAGTCGTGGCGCCGAGACCATCGAGCAGGCCGGCGGCGGCCAGCACGAAGGCACCGGAGCAGATCGACAACAGACGTGCCCCACGGGAATGGGCCCTGCGCAGTGCGTCGAGCAGCGCCTGGGACGGTGGCTCGCTGCGGCTGCGCCAGCCGGGTATGACAATGGTCCGGGCGGTTTCGAGCAGTTCCATGCCGCCATCGGCCAATACCTGGAAGCCGCCCATGGCGCGCATCGGGCCATCATCGACCGCGACGATCCGGTGTTCATACCAAGGGAAATTGAACTCCGGCCGCTCCAGTCCGAAGATTTCGACGGCGACACCGAACTCGAAAGTGCACAGGCCGTCGTAGGCGAGGATCGCGACCAGACCCGGAATTGGCTGCATTTGTCGGAAAGTTCCCACAGAGTGTCTTGTACGCCACTGTAGCCGCAAGCATCAGGGGGATAAAGTCTCTTCACGCCTTTACTACCTTGGAGTACACATCCATGACCAGCCTGGTTCGCGAAGTGCCTGCCGCCCCGTCCGATATCGCCCTGGAGCATTTCAGCCGTCGCCTGTCCTTCGAAACGGATTGTTCCGACGTTCACGCCAGTCAACAGGCCGGCAGCGTCGATTTTGTGCTGGTGGATGTTCGCGGACCGCTGGCCTATGAGCGCGGTCACGTGCCCGGGGCAATCAACCTGCCGACCCGCACGCTCACCACCCAGGCACTGGCGGCCTATGCCAAGACCACCCTGTTCGTGGTGTATTGCGCCGGCCCCCATTGCAATGGCGCGAACAAGGCGGCGGTGCGTCTGGCAACCTTGGGTTACCCGGTCAAGGAAATGATCGGCGGCATCATGGGCTGGCTCGACGAAGGTTTTCGCCTGACCGGATCGGTGGAGCGCGTGGCGGACGAGGCGATCAGCTGCGATTGCTGACTCCTCCTGCAACCAGGCTTTTGTGGCGAGGGAGCTTGCTCCCGCTGGGCTCTGTAGGAACTGGCGAAGCCTGCGATCTTTTGATCTTTCGCTTGATGCTCAACCAGCCTTGGAAAGATCGCAGCCTCGCTTCGCTCGACAGCTACAGCCCAGCGGGAGCAAGCTCCCTCGCCACAGGGGTTATCTGCCACAGGGTGTTTACCTGCCTTTGGAGTGTTTCCCTGTCAGGCTTTTCGCAAATCCCGTGACCGCCAGCCGCACCTGGCTGTTTTTATAACTATTTGTCGCCTCAACATAATTCCCCTCCTGAGTGCCCCTCTAGACTCCCGGCCACTTCGGTTTTTGCTGACCGAACGCTGCTATGAATCTGCCTATAACGATCCAATAAAATACCTGCGCACTCAGGAGCGAAAATGAAGAAGCTAGCCATGTTCGGTGCCCTGGCACTGTCCGTATTGTCCCTGTCG
The DNA here is from genome assembly GCF_017498305.1 of Pseudomonas sp. OA65. Lineage (NCBI taxonomy): Bacteria > Pseudomonadati > Pseudomonadota > Gammaproteobacteria > Pseudomonadales > Pseudomonadaceae > Pseudomonas > Pseudomonas sp. OA65. The sequence goes on along the minus strand of NZ_JAGDEZ010000008.1, from coordinate 172,016 downwards.
GCCGTGGCCGAAGACGCCAAGCCGATCCGCCTCGGGATCGAAGCCGGTTACCCGCCTTTTTCGATGAAGACCCCCGACGGCAAGCTGGCCGGCTTCGATGTCGATATTGGCGATGCGCTGTGTGAACAGATGAAGGTCAAGTGTGTCTGGGTCGAGCAGGAGTTCGATGGCCTGATCCCCGCGCTGAAAGTGAAGAAAATCGACGCGATCCTGTCGTCCATGACCATCACCGACGATCGCAAGAAAAACGTCGATTTCACCATCAAGTACTACCACACCCCGGCGCGCTTCGTGATGAAGGAAGGCACTGCGGTCAAGGATCCGCTGACTGAGCTCAAGGGCAAGAAAGTCGGTGTCCTGCGCGCCAGCACCCACGACCGTTTCGCCACCGAAGTGCTGGTGCCCGCCGGTGTCGACCTGGTGCGCTACAGCTCCCAGCAGGAAGCCAACCTGGACATGGTTGCCGGCCGCCTCGACGCCACGCTGGCCGACTCGGTCACCCTCGACGAAGGTTTCCTGAAGACCGACGCTGGCAAGGGCTTCGCTTTTGTCGGCCCGACTTATGAAGACGCGAAATACTTCGGCGGCGGCGCCGGCATTGCGGTGCGCAAGGGCGATAAGGCCCTGGCCGAAAAATTCAACGCGGCCATCACCGAAATCCGCGCCAACGGCACGTACAAGAAGGTGCAGGACAAATACTTCGCCTTCGACGTCTACGGGCATTAATCGCTAAACCCAAGGTGGCCCGCCGTTGACCCGGCCGGCCGCCTTTTTCATGGGCGATTGTTTACCCTGCGCCTATCGTCATGCCGCCATTCGGAGTTCCTCATGCAACGCATCGACCATACCCTGCCATGGAGTCACCTGGGCACCGAACGCCGGCTCAGTGTGTTTCGTTACGGCCACGGCCCGCGCAAGGCCTACATCCAGGCCAGCCTGCACGCCGATGAACTGCCGGGCATGCGCACCGCCTGGGAGCTGAAGCAGCGGCTCAACGACCTGGAAGCCCAGGGCATGCTCAAGGGCGTGATCGAACTGGTGCCGGTGGCCAACCCCATCGGTCTGGATCAACATCTGCAAAGTGCCCACATGGGACGTTTCGAACTGGGCAGCGGCAAGAATTTCAACCGCTCCTTCGTCGAACTCAGTGCACCGGTGGCGCAGCGTATCGGTGAGCGCCTGGGCGACGATCCGGCTGCCAATATCACCTTGATCCGCCAGGCCATGACCGAGGTCCTCGATGACCTGCCGCCACCTCCCTCGCAACTCGAAGCGCTGCATCGCCTGCTGCTGCGCCACGCCTGCGACGCCGACATTACCCTGGATCTGCATTGCGATTTCGAGGCCGCTATCCACTTGTACGCCTTGCCGCAACAGTGGCCGCAATGGCGTTCCCTGGCCGCACGCTTGAAAGCGGGAGTGGCGTTGCTGTGCGAGGATTCGGGCGGCAGTTCGTTCGATGAATCCTGCTCCTCGCCCTGGTTGCGCCTGGCCAAGGCCTTTCCCGCGGCGGCAATCCCAGCGGCGAACCTGGCGACAACCCTGGAGCTGGGCAGCATGGGCGATACCCGGGTGCAGCAGGCCCAGGCCAATTGTGAAGCCATCCTCGGGTTCCTGGCCGAGCAGGGGTTCATCGCTGGGGAATGGCCGTCCGCGCCAGCGGAGTGCTGTGAAGGCTTTCCGTTCGAAGGCACGCAATACCTGTTCGCGCCGCACCATGGCGTGGTGAGTTTCCTGCGTGAGGCCGGCGAATGGGTGGAGCGGGGCGATCCGCTGTTTGAAGTGGTCGACCCTTTGGGTGATCTGGTCACCACCGTGCGGGCCGGCACCAGCGGTGTGTTGTTCGCCCTGGACCGTGGACGTTATACGCAGCCGGGTATCTGGCAGGCTAAAGTCGCCGGGCGTGAACCGATTCGTACGGGGAAATTGATCAACGACTGATAACTGCTGTCTACCTCACCGCACGCGCCTCGCCGTGCGGCTGTCGAAACGATGGAGGAAGATCGATGTTCAAAGCGCTCGCCCTGTTTCTGTTGCTGGTCTCATCCGGGTTGCAGGCCCAACCCTCGTTGCACACGGACTTGCCGCTCAACTACCTGGCCCAAGTCGATGAGCAGGCCCGGAACCGACCACTGGTGATCTTCCTGCACGGTTCCGGCAGTAACGAGCAGGACCTGTTCGAACTCAAGGATGAGCTACCCCGGGACTACAACTACCTCTCAGTGCGAGCGCCGAAGAGCATGGAACAGGACCGTTACCAGTGGTTCGCGAAAAAGGGCGAGGGCGCCTACGACGGTGACACTTCGGACCTGAAGGCCAGCGGCCAGATGCTGCTGGACTTCATCGACAAGGCCCGAGCCAAGTATTCGACCGACGCGAGCAAGGTCTATCTGGTGGGTTTCAGCCAGGGGGCGATGATGAGCTACGAAGTCGCGTTGCGACACCCCGAAGCCGTCGGCGGCATTGCGGCGATGGGTGGGCGGGTCCTGTCGGTACTGCGGGCGGAGCTGACCCCCGACGAGTCACGCCGGACGCTGGCGGTGTTCATCGGCCATGGCACGGCGGACCCGATCATCCCCTATCGCGATGGCACCGAGGCCAATACCTTCCTGAAGACCCTGGCACTGGAACCGGAATTCCATGCCTACCCGGGCGTCGGCCACAGCATCAGTACCCTGGAAGTGCAAGACCTGCGGGCTTGGCTGGAACGGCTCAATCCCTGACCACCGTAAGTCCCTGTGGGCAAGCCCGGCTCCCACAGGGTTCAGCGACGGATTTAGATGTTGCGTACACCCAGGTCCACTGTGGGAGCGAGCTTGCTCGCGATAGCGGTGTGTCAGCTTGCATCACAGTTGGATGTGCCGCCGCCATCGCGGGCAAGCCCGGCTCCCACAGGGTTCGGCGACGGATTTAGATGTTGCGTACACCCAGGTCCACTGTGGGAGCTGAGCTTGCTCGCGATAGCGGTGTGTCAGCTTGCATCACAGTTGAATGTGCCGCCGCCATCGCGGGCACGCTCGGCTCCCACATGTTCCGGGGTGCTTGTTACTGACCGCTGGCGATCTGCTTCACCAACGCTTCATGGCCTGCCTGGTCGCTGACCCGGGAGATGATCTGCACCACCGCCATGCGCGTGCCGGAGGCAGCCAGCAAGGTGCTGTCGAGGGTCGGCCCGCCGCCCTGGGTCGCCTGGGTGTCGAGCTGGCGCAGGCCCAGCCCGGTGCCTTTTTGCTTCAGGCTTTTTTCGCTGAGGATCCTGGCGTCCGGCAGGGACTTGAGGCGCTGGGCGGCGAAGTCGGCCATGGTGGTGTCGAGGAACGCACCATCGTCATCCTTCACATTCGTTCCGTTGAGGATGACGTTTTCCGCTGCGATCACCACGGTCTTGCTGGTGGCATTGCTGTACATCGTCCCCGTCGCCCCGGCGGTGCCCTGTGCAACTTCACCGGCGGGCAATGGCGTCGCCGTGAAGCCCTTGGGCAAGGTGAAGGTGAACGTGCCGCCGAGCATCGATACCTTCTGCGCCGGCGCATCACTGGCAGGTTTGGCCGGGGCCGCTGGGGCGGATACCACGACCAGGCTGGCGATGGCCCCCAACAACAGGGCGGCGGCTTGTTTACTCAGCAATGACATTGAAACTCTCCACGGATGGTCGCGCTTGAAGGCCGATCATCCCATGGGCGTCGCACCGGACTCCAGCGCCAGTGTGCTGTCAATCCTGCGAAACGGTTGTGGTGCCGCCGGAGGGGGCCGGCACTAGCAGGAGTCGAGTTACCAACAACATGGCGTCCGACACCGCGACGCCCAAGGCAAAAGCCGGCATGCCCATCACAGGCAGGGCGAGGGCCAGGGTCAGGCAGAAAGAGGCGAAGCGCCACGTTAGCACTGTCCGGCTCAATGCCTATACGCCGCAATCTCTGTGGGAGCTTGCCCGCGATAGCAATCCTCCATTTACTGCAGATAGGCCAGCAACACTTGAGCTGGCAGTCGATCCCTGTGGCGAGGGAGCTTGCTCCCGCTCGGCTGCGCAGCAGCCGCCAAACCGGACAATGCGGCCTGCCTGAAGGAATGCCGGGGGACCTGCTTCGCAGGCCAGCGGGAGCAAGCTCCCTCGCCACGGGGTTTGAGGGTGTCTGGGCTGACGTCATCGCGAGCAAGCTCGCGATGGCGGCAATGCGAAACCTCAGTCGGGTTCCACGTCCAGTTGAAGGCTGTCATCGGCCAGGCGTTCGGCTCGGCGGACAATGCCGCTGATGCGTTTGCCTTCGGCGCTGAATACCACGATCTGGGCCTTTTCCAGATCCTCCGGCAGTGGGGCGCGCACGTGCAGCACGAACCATGGCGGTTCGCCGTCGTCGAGGCGTTTGACCTCGAACTGGCAGTCGACACTTTTGGTTTCGCGACCGAACAGCGTGTCGAGGCCGTAATCAATATGAGTGCTGTCGGCAGCAGCGGGTGCGAGGCGCATCGGCAGTCTCCTGGGTGGATAGGCAGGGGTGATGTTCAAGTGATCCCTTCAGAAATGGAAAATTCCATCTGATGGGCTGGGGGGAATCGCCCCAGCCTGTTGTATGGGCGAATGCTCGGCGCGGCACTGAGTCGGTAGCGTTGCTGTTAGAATCGGCCAATTGACTGAACAGAGGTGTACCCATGAGCGAGCCGATTCGCCTGACCCAGTACAGCCACGGTGCCGGTTGCGGCTGCAAGATTTCGCCCCAAGTGCTGGAAGTGATCCTCGCCGGCAGCGGTGCGCAAAACCTCGATCCGAAGTTGTGGGTCGGCAATGCTTCTCGCGACGACGCGGCGGTGTATGCCATCGACGAGGAGCGAGGCGTGGTTTCGACCACCGATTTTTTCATGCCGATAGTCGATGATCCCTTCGATTTCGGCCGCATCGCCGCTACCAATGCCATCAGCGACATCTATGCGATGGGCGGCGACCCGCTGATGGCCATCGCGATTCTCGGCTGGCCCGTCAACGTATTGGCCCCGGAAATCGCCCGGGAAGTGATTCGCGGCGGTCGTTCCGTGTGTGACGAAGCCGGCATACCCCTGGCGGGCGGGCACTCGATCGATGCGCCTGAGCCGATTTTCGGCCTGGCGGTGACAGGCCTGGTGCAAAAGCGCCACATGAAACGCAACGACACGGCCACCGCCGGTTGTCGCCTGTACCTGACCAAGCCCCTGGGCATCGGCATCCTCACCACGGCGGAAAAGAAGGGCAAGCTGCGCGCCGCCGATGTTGGCCTGGCCCGTGACTGGATGTGCACGCTCAACAAACCCGGCAGCCGCTTCGGCAAGCTCGACGGCGTGACCGCGATGACCGACGTCACCGGTTTTGGCCTGCTCGGGCACTTGGTGGAAATGGCCGACGGCAGCCAACTGACCGCGCGCATCCGCTATGACGCGGTGCCGCGCCTGCCGAGCGTCGAGTACTACCTTGACCTGGGCTGTGTGCCAGGCGGAACGCTGCGCAACTACGACAGCTACGCCAGCAAGGTCGGTCGGGTCCAGGAACTGCACAAGCGAGTGCTGTGCGACCCGCAGACCAGCGGTGGCCTGCTGATTGCCGTCACCCCCGAAGGCGAGGGCGAGTTTTTGCAGGTGGCCGCTGAACTCGGCCTGACGCTGGAACCCATCGGCGAACTGGTGGAGCGACAGAGCTACGCGGTCGAGGTGTCTTGATGAGCCATGACATCACCGATTACCGCGACATCTTTCTCAATGACCGACCAATGATGGACACGCGCGCCCCGGTGGAATTCATCAAGGGCGCTTTCCCCGGCGTGGTCAATTTGCCGTTGATGACCGACAACGAACGGCAACGCATCGGCACTTGCTACAAACAGCAGGGGCAGCAGGCCGCCATTGTCCTGGGCCATCAGCTGGTGTCCGGCGAGACCAAGGCCCAGCGCATCCAGGCCTGGGCCGCGTTCGCCAAAGCCCATCCCGAAGGCTTGCTGTATTGCTTTCGCGGCGGCTTGCGTTCGCAGATCGTCCAGCAGTGGCTCAAGGACGAAGCGGGCATCGACTACCCTCGGGTTGGCGGTGGCTACAAGGCGATGCGCACGTTCTTGTTGGACACCATCGAGCAGGCAGTCGCCCAGTGCGACCTGGTACTGTTGGGCGGTATGACCGGCACCGGGAAGACGCAAGTGCTGGGCCAACTGGGCAACAGCCTGGATCTGGAAGGGTATGCCAACCATCGCGGTTCGAGCTTCGGCAAACGCGCCACGGGCCAGCCGTCCAACATCGATTTCGAGAATCGCCTGGCCGTGGACGTGCTGAAAAAGCGCGCCGCCGGTATCGGGCAGTTTGTGCTGGAAGATGAGAGCCGTGCGGTCGGCAGTTGCGCGTTGCCGCTGTCCTTGTATCAGCGCATGCAACAGGTTCCGATGGTCTGGCTGGAAGACAGCGTGGAGCGTCGGGTCGAACGGATCCTGCAGGATTACGTCATCGACCTGTGCGCGGAATTTGTCGCGGTGCACGGCGAGGAAGGCTTCTCGCTGTTTGCCGAGCGACTGCTGGCAAGCCTGGACAACATCCACAAACGCCTGGGCGGCGACCGCCACCGGCGCTTGAAGGACATCCTGGAAACCGCCTTGGCCGAGCAGGCGAACAGCGGCGCCGTCGATTTGCATCGCGGATGGATCGAAGGTCTGTTACGTGAGTATTACGACCCGATGTACGTATTCCAGCGGGAGAAGAAGGGCTTGCGGATCGAGTTCTCGGGGGAGCAGGCGGCGGTGTTGGCGTATTTGCGCGAGCGGGCTGCGCGGGGAGGTTGAGCCCGCCAGTTCTGGCTTATTGAGTCAAACTACTAGCCCTGTGGGAGCGAGCCTGCTCGCGAAAACGGTGTGTCAGTCACATCAATGCCAGCGGGGCTAACGCTATCGCGAGCAGGCTCGCTCCCACAGGGGGCTGTGCTTGTGAGGAATGCCTGCTGATCAGGTCGGGCAGGTCTCCTGGCCATTGTCCAAACCTTGCTTGTAGCTTTGGCTGGTGAGGCTGGCCTTGCCGTTGTGCCAGGTCAGGGTCAGCACATACAGCGAATCGAAGTCTCCCGAGGCCCAGTCATCGGTAATGGTTTGCTTCTTGCCCACGGCTTCCCCGGCAACCTTGTTGATCAGCTCCGGCAGGTAACCATGGGACCAGGCGGTGTAGATGGTGGCGTTGTGGTACTTGTCGTGCAGCAACTCGTCAGCCAGGTCGCTGGTGTCGTTGGCCGAATAATTGATGTTCACCGGCAACCCGAGCTTGATGGCACTGGGGCTGATGGTCATCAGCGGGCGAATGTAGCTGTAGGAGTTGTCCAGCTCGCCCTCCTCGACATTGCGGGTAGGGTTGGCCGCGAACACGTAATCGGCCTTGCCGAATTTTGCCGGCAGCAGGGTGGCCAGGTCGATGGCGCGGTTGAGGCCTTGGCAATTGAGCTGGCCCAGGCCGCCGGCGGGTTTCTCGGCGTGGCGCAGGAACACCAGGGTCTGTACACCGTCGGCTGGCTGGGCACGGCTGACGCTGGACTCCAGCGACAGCACCAGGCCACAGACCACAAGCAGCGTCGGCAGCATCAGCCACGAACGGTGTTTGAAACGTCTGGCGAAATTCAGTGGGTTCATCATGGAATAAATAGTCTTCGGCACGCGTGAGTCAGGCTGACAAACCCTGGCACCGCGAAGCGCCTGGCTTCGGGTGTTTTCCCTGTCGTTACGCCTCGTCGAATCCTTGGGGCATTGCTCAGAGTCCCTTTGAGCGGTTTGGTTCGATTTTGGCTGGTCCTGGTGCACTGTAACGATCTCTGTCAGGAGATAGGACGAACGTTAACGACAGGATGTTGCGAAATTAAGAAGGGACGACGTGAATTCCATGACGGGCAGTGATGCCGTGCCCTACATCTTGGATTATCCTCGGGCTTTCTTTCATTTTCCGAGCCGACCCCATGCCCGACTTGACCTCATTCCTTGTCACCGAAAAATGGCCCGCCCAATACCCGGAGTGGCTCCAGCTCTACTCCCTGCCAACCCCCAATGGCGTGAAAGTCTCGATCATGCTGGAAGAGATCGGCCTGCCGTACGAGCCCCACAAGGTGGATTTCGCCAGCAACGACCAGCTGTCGCCCGAGTTCCTTTCCCTGAATCCCAACAACAAGATCCCGGCGATTCTCGATCCCCATGGGCCGGGGGATCAGCCGTTGGCGCTGTTCGAGTCGGGGGCGATCCTGATTTACCTGGCGGACAAGAGCGGGCAATTGCTGGCCCAGGAGTCGGCGGCGCGCTACGAGACGATCCAGTGGCTGATGTTCCAGATGGGCGGGATCGGGCCGATGTTCGGGCAGCTGGGGTTCTTTAACAAGTTCGCCGGCAAGGACTATGAGGACAAGCGCCCGCGGGATCGGTATGTCGAGGAAAGCAAACGCCTGCTCAAGGTGCTCGATGGCCGCCTGCAGGGGCGGGACTGGATCATGGGCGAGCGCTACACCATTGCCGATATCGCCACGTTTCCCTGGGTGCGCAACTTGATCGGTTTTTATGAGGCCGGTGATTTGGTCGGTATCCAGAACTTCCCGAATGTGACGCGGGTATTGGAGCGCTTCCTGGCGCGACCGGCCGTGGCCCGTGGGTTGAAGATTCCGGAATGAGTGGCCCCATGCCTCGTCGTTTCGATTACAAGCAACTGGATGTGTTCAGCGATGTGCCGCTCAAAGGCAATCCGCTGGCGGTGGTGCTGGGAGCCGATGGGCTCAGTGACGCGCGCATGGCCGCCTTCGCCAACTGGACCAACCTCAGCGAAACCACGTTCCTGTTGGCGCCGCAGCACCCGGAAGCCGATTACCGGGTGCGTATCTTCACCACCTCGACCGAGTTGCCGTTTGCCGGGCATCCGACCTTGGGCAGTTGTCACGCCTGGCTGGAAGCCGGCGGCGTGCCGAAAGGGCAGGAGATCGTGCAGGAATGTGGCGTGGGCCTGGTCAGGATTCGCCGCAGCGATCATGGGTTGGCATTCCTCGCGCCGCCCTTGCTCAAGTCCGGTCCGCTGGACGTCGAGCTGCTGGAGCGGGTCCGCAAGGGATTGGGGCTCGCAGCCGAGGCGATCGTCGAGGCGCAATGGGTCGACAACGGTGCCGGCTGGCTGGCGTTGATGCTCAAGGATCGCCAACAGGTGCTGACGCTGGAGCCCGATTACCAACAGTTGCTGGATCTGGCCGTGGGCGTGATCGCCCCTTGGGATTTGGCCGTGGATGGTGATGAAGCGCACTTTGAAGTGCGCGGTTTCATTGCCGGTGATGGCATGCCCGAGGATCCTGCCACAGGAAGCCTGAACGCCGGGCTCGCGCAATGGATGCTGGACAAAGGCCTGGCGCCGGCGTCCTACGTGGTCAGCCAGGGTTTGACGATGGGCCGGGCCGGGCGCATTCATGTCGAACAGGTGGGGGATGAAGTCTGGATTGGCGGCGCAGTCGTGACGTGCATCAATGGCTCATTGACCTTGTGAGGCGATTATTGCTCGGCTGGTAACACTCTGTTTTCCAGCAGGCGTTTGTGCCTTGGCTGGCCAAGGCATAAGCTTTGCTCCCTGTGATCGAGCGCCCTTTTTTTGCCCAGGAGTCCCATGTCCAGCCAGTTCCCCGAAGCACGTCCACGCCGCCTGCGTCGCAATGCAAGCTTGCGCAGCCTGTTCCAGGAAACCGAGTTCACCTTGAATGACCTGGTGTTGCCGATTTTCGTCGAAGAAGAAATCGATGATTTTGTCCCGATCAGGAGCATGCCCGGCGTGGTGCGCATTCCTGAGTCGAAGTTGGCTGGTGAGATCGAGCGTTATGCCCGTGCCGGTATCAAGTCGGTGATGACCTTTGGTGTGTCCCATCACCTGGACAATGACGGCAGCGACACTTGGAGCGAGCGCGGCCTGGTGTCGCGCATGGCCGGGATCTGCAAGGATGCGGTGCCGGAAATGATCGTGATGTCCGACACCTGCTTCTGTGAATACACCGATCATGGTCATTGCGGTGTCCTTCACGGCGATGAAGTGGACAACGACCGGACCTTGGTCAACCTGGGCAAGCAAGCCGTGGCGGCGGCCCGCGCCGGTGCCGACGTGATCGCGCCTTCGGCAGCCATGGATGGGCAGGTCCAGGCGATTCGCAAGGCCCTGGATGAAGCCGGTTTCAGCCAGACGGCAATCATGGCCTATTCCACCAAATTCGCCTCGGCGCTTTATGGCCCATTCCGCGAGGCCGGCGGCAGCGCGCTCAAAGGCGATCGCAAGAGCTACCAGATGAACCCGATGAACCGCCGCGAAGCCTTGCGCGAATCCTTGCTCGATGAGCAGGAAGGTGCCGATGCGCTGATGGTCAAGCCGGCCGGTGCCTACCTCGATATCATCCGCGACATTCGCCAGGCGTCGAACCTGCCGTTGTCGGCGTATCAGGTCAGTGGCGAATACGCGATGATCAAATTCGCCGCCCAGGCCGGCGCCATTGACGAGGCCCGCGTGGTACGCGAGAGCCTTGGCGCAATCAAGCGGGCAGGGGCGGATCTGATCTTCACCTACTTCGCCATGGACCTGGCGCTGAGCGGGATCTGAACCGCCTGCATCCATGTTGCCTGTGCCATCGCGAGCAAGCTCAGCTCCCACAGTGGACCTGGGTGTGCACAACATCCAGGTTCGGCGCCGAACCCTGTGGGAGCCGGGCTTGCCCGCGATGGCGGCGGTACATTCAGCCTCCCAGTGACAGACCCACCGCTATCGCGAGCAAGCTCAGCTCCCACAGTGGACCTGGGTGCGCGCAACCTCAAAGTTCGGCGCCGAACCCCGTGGGAGCCGGGCTTGCCCGCGATGGCGGCGGTACATTCAGCAGCCTAGTGACAGATCCACCGCTATCGCGAGCAAGCTCAGCTCCCACAGTGGACCTGGGTGCGCGCAACCTCAAAGTTCGGCGCCGAACCCTGTGGGAGCCGGGCTTGCCCGCGATGGCGGCGGTACATTCAGCAGCCTAGTGACAGACGCACCGCTATCGCGAGCAAGCTCAGCTCCCACAGTGGACCTGGGTGCGCGCAACCTCAAAGTTCGGCGCCGAACCCTGTGGGAGCCGGGCTTGCCCGCGATGGCGGCGGTACATTCAGCAGCCTAGTGACAGACCCACCGCTATTGCGAGCAGGCTCGCCACACATCGGGCTATAGCTCACAGTCACTTTTGATCGTATGGTTGCTCCGGAACAACAAACCCGATGGAGCCCCATGCAATTCAACCGATTGATGATCAGCCTCGCGGCGTTGCTGGCCCTGGCTGGTTGCGGCAGCCGCCAGGCCCAGGAGCCCGAGCGCCAGCCCGCTGAGGTCAAGAAGCAGATCGTGCAATTGTTGCCGGCCAAGACGGCGGATCGCCAAGGTTGGGCCACTGACATCTATGTGGCCTTTTCGGCCCAGCAGATTCCGTCCACGACGCAGAATATCTGTGCGGTTCTGGCAGTAACCGAACAGGAGTCGACGTTCCAGGCCGACCCGCCAGTGCCGGGGCTGGGCAAGATCGCTCGTCAAGAGATCAACCGCCGGGCGGCGAAGGTGCACATTCCGGAGCTGTTGGTCAGCGGCGCGCTCCAGGTGCGTTCGCCCAATGGCAAAAGCTACAGCGATCGGCTCAACGCGGCGCGCAGCGAGAGAGAGTTGAGCGGGATCTTCGATGATTTCATCGGCATGGTGCCGCTGGGTAAGACGCTGTTCGGCGGTTTCAATCCGGTGCACACCGGTGGCCCGATGCAGGTGAGCATCGCGTTTGCCCAAGCCAATGCGCGGGATTACCCCTATACGGTGGATGGTTCGATTCGTCGCGAAGTGTTCAGTCGCCGTGGCGGTATGTACTTCGGTATCGCGCATTTGCTGGGTTATCCGGTGAGCTATACCGAGCCGTTGTATCGTTTCGCCGATTTCAACGCCGGGTGGTACGCCAGTCGCAACGCGGCTTTCCAGCATGCGGTCAGTGTGGCGTCGGGCATTTCCCTGGCGCTGGATGGCGATCTGGTTGCCCATGACTCGATCATGCCGGGCAGCACGGAGCTGGCGGTTCGCACGCTGGGCAAGTCGTTGGGGATGCGCAACCCGACCATTCGCGATCAGTTGGAGCAGGGCGACAGCCTGGCGTTCGAGGACAGCACGCTCTACAAGCGCGTGTTCGAACTGGCTGAGCGCGCCGAGGGCAAGCCGTTGCCGCGGGCGGTATTGCCGGGGATCGTGCTCAAGAGTCCGAAGATCACGCGTAAGCTGACCACGGCATGGTTTGCCAAGCGGGTGGATGAGCGTTATCAGCGCTGCATGGCGCGGGCGTCGGGGCGTTAGCGGATGGCGGGCATGAAAAAAGCCCGGTGGATGAGGCCGGGCTTTTAGGGGGGAGTCGTCTTGATGGGGGTGTCGGGCGGGCTACGCAGCGGCTTGTCGATCGTTGCGGCCGCTGCGCGCCCGAGCGGGAGCAAGCTCCCTCGCCACGGGGTGTGTTGCCTATGACTTGCGGTGTGTTCAGGCATTACGATCAAGCAACTCATGCGTGGTTTTCGATCAGGCGATCAGAGCCACCTTCAGCAACGCGGCGTTCCAGCAGACGGTCGGAGCCACCTTCAGCGACACGGCGTTCCAGCAGGCGATCAGCGCCACCTTCAGCGACACGGCGTTCCAGCAGGCGATCAGCGCCACCTTCAGCGACGCGGTTTTCGATCAGGCGATCAGAGCCACCTTCGGCAACGCGGCGTTCCAGCAGGCGATCAGAGCCACCTTCGGCAACGCGGCGATCCAGCAGGCGATCAGAGCCACCTTCGGCAACGCGGCGTTCCAGCAGGCGATCAGAGCCACCTTCGGCAACGCGGCGATCCAGCAGGCGATCAGAGCCACCTTCGGCAACGCGGCGATCCAGCAGGCGATCAGAGCCACCTTCGGCAACTCGGCGATCCAGCAGGCGATCAGCGCCACCTTCGGCGACGCGGTTTTCGATCAGGCGATCAGAACCGCCTTCGGCGACGACGGGTTGCGAGGAGGCGGCGAATACGTTGGCGGCCAGTACGGAGAAAGCGAGGCTGAGGATGACTTGGCGTTTCATGATGGTGTGCTCCGGGGTGCAGTGGTTTGTGTGGGGCCATTGTTGTCCCGGGCGATCATCATGAGAACTTCATTGGTATGATGGTGAACATCGACGGCAGTGATAGCTCGATGTCGGTTGATCCAGTGAGGTATCCCTGGCGTGCGCGTCGTCCTTCGGGTGGAACACTGCCAGGTTTGCAGGTTCTACCGGGTAACCCACAGGCAGGAGGCAAGCTCATGTATCAGTTATTCGGTCACAGGCAATCCGGCTCGTCGGCGGTGGAGGTGGCCCTGGATCTTTGTGATGTGGCTTATCGGCGGGTCGATGCTTATTCGACGGAAGAAAGTGAAGCAGCGAAAGAACTCGAGGCCCTCAACCCCCTGAAGCAGGTTCCGACGCTGCAACTGCCGGATGGCTCGGTGCTGACCGAGGCATCGGCGATCCTGATTCACCTCGGGCTGACCTTTCCCGCCTCGAAGCTGCTCCCTGACGACGCAGCCCAACGTGCGCAAGCCATACGAGGCCTGGTTTACATCGCGGCCAACTGCTACACCCCCATCGGCATCATCGATTTTCCGGAGCGCTGGCTGGACGATGCGGACGAAGAGACTCGGCAGCGCTTGGTATCAGGTACCCAGCAACGGCTCTACCGCAACTGGGCGTTGTTTGCCGACCAATTCCCGGCCCAGCCGTTTCTCGGCGGTGCCGAGCCGGGGGCGCTGGATATTCTGGCGGCTGTGATCACCAAGTGGAGAAATACGCGGGAGGCGATGCTCAACGCCCGCCCGCAATTCCACGGATTGTTGGAGCGCATCGACCGCCATCCACGCGTGGCGCCGATACTGTCGCTGCATTGGCCTGAATGAATCAAGGGCACGCCTTGCGCACAGCCGCCTGCTCGACAAGGTCGACAAATTGCCGGACGTTCTGCTGATGGGCTGTCACCAGGTCGTCGATACTGGCCCCCGACGGTGTCTGCAGGCTGCTGCGACAAACGAGGGGGCGAACATCGCCGCTCAGGCTGCGCAGCCGCCATTGCACGTCCATGCGGGCGTAGCGGCCCGGGATCGAGTCAAAGCGCTGCACATCCACCCGCAGCGATGATTTCGGCGCGCCAGGGTTGCTCAGTTGTTCGTCCAGGCTGCTGTGCAGCTCATCCGCCAGGCTGGCGCCCCACCATTCGGTTTCGAGGATCGCCAACCCGCTGCTGCCCTGGCGAATGACCATCTGGGTGCGATCCACCTGGGGAGGAACGCTCACCTGTTCGATCTGGATGTCCATGCCAGAACGTGACTGGCCTGCCGGCTGAACCGGGCTCAGGGTGTGGTAATGAATCGGATCGCTGCGACAGGCGCCGAGCAGCAGGGCCACGGCAACCAGGGAGAGTTTCAGCGTCAGTGGCATGGGGCGGGCTCCTGTGATCATTCTTTCACCGGCAAGGTCAGGTTCTGTGCCGGTGCGTCCTTGGGACGACCGCGAAGCAGCGATTCGGGATGGCGACTCAGGTAGTCCGACAGCTCGCGCAACGAGCGCGACATGCGGCCCAGGTCGTCCAAGGTCTGGGTCAGTTGTTCACGCTGCGGCGAGTCTTCGGCCAGGGTCGAGTTGGCCGATTGCAGGGTCTTGCTGACGTCCTGCAAGGTGCTTTGCACGCCGGGCAGGGTCTTGCTGTTGAACTGGGCCAGGCCTTTGCGCAACTCCACCAGGTTGCCATCCAGGTTGCCGGCGATGCTCTCCAATGGCAGTTTGTTGATCCGCTCGACCATCGTCTGCAGTTGTTCCTGCAATTGCTGCAGGCTGCCCGGGAGGGTTGGAATACGCACGGGGCGGGCGCTGGGGTCGAAGGCGACTTTTTCGGCCTTGGGGTAGAAGTCCAGCGAGATGTACAACTGCCCGGTCAGCAGGTTGCCGCTGCGGGCCTGGGCGCGCAGGCCACGCTCGACGAAGCTGCCGATCAGGCGGGCACCGGCGGCTTCGTCTTCCGGATCGTGGTTGAGCGACTTGAGCAGTTTTTCATGGGCCTTGCCCAGGCGCTGAGGGTAGATCACCACGCCGACGTTGACCGGAAAGCTGCGTTGTTTCTCATCGAAATCCAGGTTGATGGCCACCACCCGGCCGACTTCAACGCCGAGGAACTCTACCGGGGCACCGACTCGCAACCCGCGCAGTGCCTGGTCGAAACGCAGGGCCAGGTATTGCCCCTTGCCGTCGGGCGGGGCGAGGGCGCTTTGCTGGTCGGCAAACAATTCGAAGGTCTTGTCCTCGCTGGCAATGGTGTCGTTCGGATTGTATTCCGGTGCCCTGAACGCGATGCCACCCAGCAGCAGGGCAGAGAGCGATTCGGTCTTGACGGCGAAACCGTTGGCGCCGACGTTTACGTCCACGCCGCTGACGTTCCAGAACCGGGTGTTTTCGGTGACGTACCGGTCGTTGGGCGCATTGACGAACACGTCGATGTTGACGCCTTTGCCCTCGGCGTCCAGCGCATAGGACACGACCTGGCCCACCGGGATCTTGCGCAGGTACACCGGCGAGCCGATGTCCAGCGAACCGAGGTCCTGGGAGTGCAGGGTGAAGCGCTTGCCTGGTTCGCCATAGGTGATCGGCGGCGGGGCTTCCAGGCCGGTGAAGGATTTGGCGCGCACTTTCGACTGGCCGGCGTCGGCGCCGATGAAGTCACCGGACAGCAGCGTGTCGATTCCCGAGATCCCACCGGCCCCGATACGCGGCCGTACGACCCAGAACACCGAGTCTTCGTGGGTGAAGGTGTCGGCGGTCTTGGCGAGCTTGACCGTGGCGGTGACGTTCTTCTGGTCTTCACTCAATTGCACGTCAGTGACCTGGCCGATGACCACATTGCGGTATTTCACCTGGGTCTTGTTGGCGGTCAGGCCCTGGCCGGTCTTGAAGGTGATGGTGATGGTCGGGCCTTCCTGCAGCCAATTGTTGACCACCAGGGAAATGCCCACCAGCACCGCGATGATCGGCACGATCCACACCAGCGACACCGTCCAGCGGCGAGTGCTGACATGGGCCCGCCCGGGGACGGGTTGTTGCCCGTCAGTGGCTTGCGATTTCATCCATGGTCTCCTCGGATGGTTGGGTGTCCCAGATCAACCGGGGGTCGAAACTCATGGCCGACAGCATGGTGAACAGCACCACGAGGCCGAAAAACAGGATACCCGGTCGCGGTTCGATATCGCTCAGTGCCTGGAACTTGACCAGGGCCGCCACCAGGGCCACCACCAGCACGTCGAGCATCGACCAGTAGCCGATGACCTCCACCAGCCGGTACAGCTTCGCCCGCTGGACCTGGGCCCAGGTGCTGCGTCGTTGTACGGTCACCAGCAGCAGGGTCAGCACGACGAACTTGATGCCGGGCACCGCGATGCTGGCAATGAAGATGATCAGGGCGATGTCCCAGGCGCCGCTCTGCCAGAACTCGATGACACCGCTGATGATGGTGCTGTCGGCACCGTCGCCGAGCATCTGGGTGTTCATGACTGGAAGCAGGTTGGCCGGGATGTAGAACACCAGCGCCGCGAGCATGTAGGCCCAGGTGCGGGTGATGGCGTCGGGTTTGCGTCGGTGCAGGGCGGCGTCGCAACGGGGGCAGGCCTGGGGTTCGTCGGTCATGTCGCAGGCCAGGCCGCAACTGTGGCACAGGCAAAGGTTCAGGTCACGGGCCTCGGGCGGGGTGTCCAGTGGTTGGACGTTCATAGGCTGTCCCACAGGTCGCGGACATCGCGCCCGGCAATGCGGATCATCAGCAGGCTCAAGGCCGCGAGGGCGAACAGGCCGATGCCTGGGAGCACGTCCAGCAGGCCGGCAAGCTTGATCACCGCCACCAGTGCGCCCAGCAGGCACACCTCCAGCATGCTCCAGGGCCGCAGGGTTTCCAGGCTGCGCATGCACAGGGCGAACCCCGGCGCCCGCCGCTGGAGGTAGGCATGGCCCAGGACCCAGAGCAGCAGCGCCAGTTGGAAGGCCGGCGCAATGATGATTGCCACCGCTGTCACTAGGGCGATGAAGGTGATGGGCCCCTGGCTCAGCGCCACAATGGAGTCCCACAACGTCGCGCTGTTGCTCAGGCCTTGGAGGCGGATGCTCATCACCGGATAGATGTTGGCGAAAGCCCACAGCACCGCGGCCGTCACGCTCAATGCCAGGCGCTGTTCGATAGTCAGGCCGTTGTAGCGCTGGATCACCGCGTGGCAACGCAGGCACGCGGCTTTCTGATGCGGGGCGAGCACAACCGGCTCGTACACCGCATCGCAATGTTCACAAATGATCAGTCGGTCGGTGGCGGCCATCGGGATGCTCGCAGGAACAACCTCTTCAATATAGAAGTGTGTTGAGAATGAGCAACCCGTCGAGACGGATCATTCGCCGCGAATGTATTGCTCCAGTTGTCGGATCAGATCGGCCTGTTCGGCGATGGCTTCCTTGACCAGGTCACCGATGGACAGCAGCCCGACGAGTTTGCCGTCTTCTACCACCGGCAAATGGCGCAAGTGCTTCTCGGTCATGATGCTCAGGCAGGTCTCGACATTCTGGTGCGGGTCGATGGTGATCACCGGCGAGACCATGATGTCGCTGACTTTCGTGCCCACCGACGAGCGTCCGTGCAGGACCATTTTGCGCGCATAGTCGCGCTCGCTGATGATCCCCAGCACCTCATCGTTTTTCACCACCAGCAAGGCGCCGACGTTCTTCTCGGCCATGCGCATCAGGGCCTGCAATACCATGTCGTCCGGTGAGATGGTGTGCACTTGCTGGTTCTTATCATCTTTTAGCCGGAGCAACTGCGCGACGGTTTTCATGGGGGAGCCTCGGGGTGTTGTTTTTGCAGGTGGTTAAAGCATCGTAGACCCAACGGCGCAGAGCAAGCGGTAAAGCGGCGGCCAATCGTCCAAAAGCGTCATTGCCGGTGAATTTCCCCCGAACTAAGGGTGGGCGCTGTTGTGGCGAGGGAGCTTGCTCCCGCTGGGCAGCGCAGCAGCCCCAAAACCGACCACCTCGGTATATCGGGCGAATGCCAACAACCAGGGGCTGCTTCGCACCCCAGCGGGAGCAAGCTCCCTCGCCACAAAAAGCAGGTGTGTGGTGTCAGTTAAGCGGGCGGGTGGTGTGTCAGTTGGTCAGGTGAAGTCCTCTCGCCACAGGTAGAATCGTGGCCTACGCAAAATTCGAGGTTGCAGTGGTGGATTTACAGCAGGGCTTCGTCCTGACCCGGCATTGGCGCGACACCCCGGCCGGCACCGAAGTCGAGTTCTGGCTGGCGACCGACGCCGGTCCCCGGCGCGTGCGCCTGCCGATGCAAACGTCGGTGGCCTTTGTGCCGCAGGTCCAGCGCGGCCAGCTCGAAGCCTTGCTGCAAGGAGAGAAGAACGTAGAGTTGCGCCCCTTGGACCTGCTGGATTTCGAGCATCGCCCGGTGCTGGGCCTGTATTGCCAGCAACATGCCCAACTGATGCGCCTGGACACCACCTTGCGCCGCGCCGGTGTGGAGGTGTTCGAAGCGGACATCCGCCCGCCGGAGCGCTACCTGATGGAGCGTTTCATCACCGCCCCGGTCTGGTTCGGCGGCACCCCGGCGGCGGATGGCCTGCTGGTTGATGCCCAGATGAAGCCTGCGCCCGACTACCGTCCACCGTTGCGCCTGGTGTCCCTGGACATCGAAACCACCGCCCAGGGCGAGTTGTATTCCATTGCCCTGGAGGGCTGTGGCGAGCGCCAGGTCTACATGCTCGGGCCACCCAACGGCGACGATACCGGCGTGGATTTCCAACTGGAATACTGCGAATCGCGCACGCTGCTGCTGAAGAAACTCAACGACTGGTTCGCCCGTTTCGACCCCGACGCAATCATTGGCTGGAACCTGGTGCAGTTCGACCTGCGGGTGCTGCATGAACATGCCCGGCGGCTGGCGGTGCCGTTGCGTCTGGGGCGCGGTGGCGAAGAGATGCAATGGCGCGAACACGGCGCGCGCAACAACCACTTCTTCGCCTCGGCGGCCGGTCGGCTGATCATCGACGGCATCGAGTCCCTGCGCTCGGCCACCTGGAGTTTTCCGTCGTTCAGCCTGGAAAACGTCGCCCAGACGCTGTTGGGGGAGGGCAAGTCCATCGATAACCCGTACCAGCGCATGGACGAGATCAATCGCATGTTCGCCGAGGACAAACCGGCCCTGGCCCGCTACAACCTCAAGGATTGCGAGCTGGTGACGCGGATCTTCGCCAAGACCGAATTGCTCAAGTTCCTGCTGGAGCGGGCCAGCGTCACCGGCCTGCCAGCGGACCGCAGCGGTGGTTCGGTGGCGGCCTTCACGCACCTGTACATGCCGCTGATGCACCGCCAGGGCTTCGTCGCGCCCAATCTTGGCCAGCGCCCACCCGAGGCCAGCCCGGGCGGGTTTGTCATGGACTCCCAACCGGGGCTCTACGAGTCGGTGCTGGTGCTGGACTACAAAAGCCTGTATCCGTCGATCATCCGCACGTTCCTGATCGACCCGGTGGGCTTGATCGAAGGGCTGCGCCACCCGGGTGACGATGAGTCGGTGCCAGGCTTTCGCGGGGCGCGCTTTTCCCGTACTCGACATTGCCTGCCAACCATCGTCGCACGGGTCGCCGAAGGCCGGGAGACCGCCAAGCGCGAACACAATGCGCCGCTGTCCCAGGCTTTGAAAATCATCATGAACGCCTTTTATGGCGTGCTGGGTTCCAGTGGCTGTCGCTTCTTCGACACGCGCCTGGCCTCGTCCATCACCTTGCGCGGCCACCAGATCATGCAGCACACCCGGCAGTTGATCGAAGCCCAGGGCCATGTGGTGATCTACGGCGATACCGACTCCACCTTCGTCTGGCTGCGCCGTGCCCACGGTCAGGAGGAGGCGGCCAAGATTGGTCGCGAGCTGGTGGCGCACGTCAACCAATGGTGGCGTGAGCAGGTGCGTGCCGAGTTCGGACTGGAAAGCGCGCTGGAGCTGCAGTTCGAAACGCATTTCAAGCGCTTCTTGATGCCGACCATCCGGGGCGCCGAGGAGGGCAGCAAGAAACGCTACGCCGGGCTGGTGACCCGCGCCGACGGCAGCGATGAAATCGTCTACAAGGGTTTGGAAACCGTGCGTACCGACTGGTCGCCGCTGGCCCGGCAGTTCCAGCAGGAGTTGTACGAGCGGATCTTCCACCGCAAGCCCTACCAGGACTATGTGCGCGATTATGTGCAGCAGACTTTGTCCGGTGCCTTCGATGAGCGGCTGGTCTACCGCAAGCGCCTGCGTCGGCCGCTGGACGACTATGAACGCAACGTCCCACCCCATGTACGGGCCGCGCGGCTGGCCGATGAGTTCAACCAGCGCCAGGGCCGGCCGCGGCAATACCAGAATGGCGGTTGGATCAGCTATGTCATCACTGTCGCCGGTCCCGAACCGCTGGAAACCCGCAGCGCGCCAATCGATTACGACCACTACGTGACCAAACAGCTGCAGCCGGTGGCGGACGCGATCCTGCCGTTTGTGGACGATGATTTTTCGACGTTGGTGGGGGGGCAGATGGGGTTGTTCTGAAGCTCCAGTATTCAATTCAGGCCAAGCCCGTGGGCAGAGTTTTAATCCCTGTGGGAGCAAGGCTTGCCCGCGATGCGGGCGCCCCGTTTCCCCATGACTCCGCGCCGTCATCATCGCGGGCAAGCCTTGCTCCCACAGATGAATCCCCTCGCCACAGCTCAGTGTTCCGCGAATTTTTTGTGGAGTCAGACCATCGCCAACCGCTGCTTACCCTGGGGCTGGGGAAAGATCAGGTCGAGGGCGGCCAGGTCCTGGGGATCGAGCCGGATGTCAGCCGCTTCGGCGTTCAGGCGCACATGCTCAGGCTTCACAGCCTTGGGAATGGCAATCACGTTGTCCTGGCGCAGCAACCAGGCCAGCGCGATCTGCGCCGGTGTCGCACGATGGCGTTCGGCAATTTGCCCCAGGGTGTGATCCTTGAGCAGGTGCCCACCCTGGCCGACCGGGCAGTAAGCCATGATCGGCATGCGCAGTTGCTGGCACCCAGGCAGCAGGTCGAATTCAATGCCGCGTTCCTGCAGATTGTACAGCACCTGATTGGTAGCGCAGGCCGGCGAAGCCAGCTCCTCGAGATCATCGACGTCAAAGTTCGACACGCCCCAACGGCCGATCTTGCCTTCTTCGCGCAGGCGCTCAAACGCTTCGACGGTTTCTTCCAAGGGGTACTGGCCGCGCCAGTGCAACAGGTAAAGATCAATGTAATCGGTGTCGAGCCGGCGCAAACTGCGTTCGCAGGCGAGGGGAATGCCTTTGCGGCTGGCATTGTGGGGATAGACCTTGCTCACCAGGAACACTTGGTCGCGCAGGCCGGTGATCGCTTCGCCGACGACCGTCTCGGCGCCGCCTTCGGCATACATCTCGGCGGTGTCGATCAGGGTCATGCCCAGTTCGATGCCCAGCCGCAACGCGGCCACCTCTTTCTTGTGATGGGACGGTTCTTCACCCATGCGCCAGGTGCCCTGGCCAATGACCGGTACGGACACGCCCGCCAATTCCAGCGTCCTCATGGCTCTCTCCTGTTGTGCTGATCCATCATCCAATGGACAGCAGGATAGTAGGAGCTGCCGAAGCCTGCGATCTTTTGATTTTTCGCTCCAGACTCAATTGTCTGGGGAAAGATCGCAGCCTCCCTTGACAGCTCCTACGGGTGTTGCGCAGCTTTTCTATTTCGTGGAGAACTTCAACACCATCGTCTGGGTGTAGGTCTGGCCCGGATCAAGCCGCGTCGAAGGGAAGTCCGGCTGATTTGGCGAGTCGGGGTAATGCTGGGTTTCCAGGGTGAACGCGCCCCAATGGGGATACACCTTGCCTTGCTTGCCCTTGACGGTGCCGTCGAGGAAATTGCTGGTGTAGAACTGCACGCCCGGCTCGCTGGTGTAGAGCTGCAGGAGTCGTCCGGACTGCGGGTCATGCACCTCGGCGGCCAGTTTGTCCACATCGCCCTTGGCATCCAGCACCCAGTTGAAATCGAAGCCGCCCTGTTTCGGTTCGGCGAACTTGAGTTGTGGGTGATCAGCCTTGATGTGCGTGCCGATGGCGGTGGGCTTGGTGAAATCCATCGGTGTGCCGGCCACGGGGGCTAGCTCGCCGGTGGGAATGAGTTTGCCGGTGACTGGGGTGTAACGGGCCGCGTGCAGGGTCGCGACTTGTTTGAGAATGTCACCGTTGCCTGCACCCGCCAGGTTGAAATAGCTGTGGTTGGTCAGGTTCAACACGGTCGGTTTGTCGGTGGTGGCCTTGTAGTCGATGCGCAGCTCGTTTTTGTCGTTGAGGCTGTAGGTGACATCCGTCTTCAGGTTGCCGGGAAAGCCCATTTCGCCGTCCGCCGACAGGTACGTCAGGGTCACGCCCACCGAATCCTTGTCATTGCTCGGTTCGGCTTTCCAAACACGTTTATCGAACCCTTGTGGCCCACCGTGCAGGGAGTTGTCCTTGTCGTTCTGCGGCACCTGGTAACGCTTGCCATCCAGCTCGAACGCCCCACCGGCCAGGCGATTGCCAAAGCGGCCGATGGTCGCGCCGAAATACACGCTGCCGTTCTTCTGGTAGCCCTGCACATCGTCGAAGCCGAGCACGACATCAGCGGTCATGCCGTTTTTGTCCGGCACGATCAGCGACTGGAGGATGCCGCCATAGGTGATGACGGTTGCCTCGATACCGTGGCTGTTGCGCAGGACGAATTTCTCAACCGCGGTGCCGTCGTCGGTCTTGCCGAAGGCAACACGTTCATTGGTCAGGCCAGCGGCCTGGGAGGAGGTGGCAATCATCAGAGAGACTCCGAGGGCCGTGAGCAGATGTCTGGATTCAAGCATGGTGTGACCTTCCTTCCTGTTGTTTTGTTGTTGTTTTAACGCAGTCGAGTCCGTTACTTGGTCGGACAACGATGAAGGTTTTTCTGTTCAGTAGTCTTTCTATTTGAGGGTGGAGAAGGGATTTATAGCCATAAATAGGGATTTATCAATTAAAAAGTAAGACTAATTTAGCGAAGCGAGGCTTGCCCAAACGAACGCTTTCACCCCGGGCGTCGCACTTTTGCGGTTTTTGCTGCTCTATCCTTGGCCTGGAAGCGGCGACCCCCATCGCTTCCCCATGCCCAGATTGAGACTCGATGGCCGGTGTTTTTTCTTCTGTGACGAGGTTGCGCCACGCCTGCATGGCAGGATTGGTCGGCGTGTCGATGCTGTTCAGCGGCGGCTGCAGCCATCAACAGGGGCAGGACATGGTCACGCAGTTCAGCAACGCCAAGCCCCAGGAGTTCTTGCAAACCAGTGTCGACCGCATGGCGACGTTGGCGATGCACGACAATTTGCAAAGCCTTTACCTGCTGATGAGCAAGCTGTACCTGCGCAACCCCGAGGAACTGCGCAAGTCCGGCTTTCTCGACGCCCGCACCGCGGAAAAACAGGTGCGCATGGCCATCGAGCAGCAACAACCCTTGCCGACGTTGGGGGGCAAGAAGGACTTGGCCGCCCTGAGCTATGCCATGAGCCCGGAATTTCTCGGTGATCGGGTCGGGGCGTTCATCTATGCCATCGGCAGCATGCTGGTCACCGCTCACGGCAATCGCCTCGAGTTCTACATGACCGATACCATCGACCCGCGATTTGTCAGCAACGCGGCGCGCAACATCGAAAAAGCCACTTGGCTGCTCAGTCAGCGGCAGAACAAGGACGGCACGCCGTTGCTGTTTTCCAATGAGATTTCGGAGGAGGGCAGCAACCTGAGTTTCGCCGTGGAGTTCGGCAAAATCGTCGCGCGATTGGACCTGCTGACCCAGATGCTCGATGAGCGTTACCGGCGCATCGGCTTGAACTACGCCCAGAGCCTGCTGTTCCTCAACTTCCTGCCGGTCCAGTGAGCTGAGAAAAAGGAATAAAGATAGATCACATCGATATAGGGGGTTATAAGAAAAATCGCTATGCTCGCGGCCAGATTTTTCACGCGGTCGTGTCGAGACGGGTTCAATGGATTTCGGTAATGTCGGTTTAGTCGTTGCGGGCCTGGTGGTCGGCTTCATCGTTGGAATGACCGGCGTTGGCGGTGGTTCACTGATGACCCCGATCCTGTTGTGGTTTGGTATCAACCCCGCGACAGCGGTGGGCACCGACCTGCTGTACGCGGCCATTACCAAGTCTGGCGGCGTCCTGGTTCACGCAAAAAACCGCAATATCGATTGGGCCATCACCGGTTGGTTGACCCTGGGCAGCGTGCCGGCGGTCGGGTTGACGCTGTGGTTTCTCAGCAGCCTGCACAGCTCGCCCGACGCCATGAACGCGGTGATCAAGCAAGCCTTGGGCTTCGTGTTGTTCGCCACTGCCTTGGCGATCCTGTTCAAGAAGCGCCTGCTGCAATTCGCCCATGATCGTGCTGGCGGTCACTACAACCCCTCCGGTTCACGACTCAATCTGCTGACGGTCATCACCGGCCTGGTGCTGGGGACGATGGTCGCCTTGACCTCCATCGGTGCTGGCGCCCTGGGCACGGTGGCGCTGTTCATTCTCTACCCGTTCCTGGTGACCAAGCGCCTGGTGGGCACCGAGATTGCCCACGCCGTGCCGCTGACCCTGGTGGCTGGCCTGGGCCATGCGAGCATGGGCAACATGGATTGGCATATCCTGGGTTTCCTGCTGATCGGTTCGTTACCGGGGATCTATCTGGGTAGCCATTTGTCGGGACGCATCTCCGACGAGGTCCTACGGCCTTGCCTGGCGGTGATGCTGGCGATGATCGGCTTCAAACTCGCGTTCTGATTTGATCGGAGTCATGGGTCCATAGCCACAGTCATACCTGTAAACCAGGTACTGATGAGGCCAAGACCCATGAACAGCCCAGCCAGAGATCTGCTGCAACGACTACGCCGGCGTGGCGCCGAGCCTCGCACCGACATTGCCGATATCCTGCGCCGCCACGCCGAGCCATTGCCTGCCGAGGACAGCCCGGCCTTTGGTGAGACGTTCGATCGCTTCGCTGATGCCAAGGTCGTGTTGATTGGCGAGGCCAGCCACGGCACCCATGAGTTCTATCGGACCCGTGCCGCCGTTACCCGACACCTGATAGAGCGCCACGGTTTCAATATCGTTGCCGTCGAAGCGGACTGGCCCGATGCGGGGCAAATCGACCGCTGTGTACGCGACTTGGGGCCGTCGGCGTGGAAGCAGCAGGCATTCGCCCGATTCCCAACCTGGATGTGGCGCAACTGCGAAGTCCAAGGCTTCGTCCGTTGGTTGCGCGATTACAATCTGGAGCAGCCCATGGGGCAAAGGGTGGAGTTTCGCGGCTTGGACGTCTACAGCCTGCGTCACTCCATCGATGAGGTGCTGAACTACCTGGATACCAGCCATCCGGACATGGCCCGTGATGCCCGTCACCGTTATGGCTGCCTCACGCCCTGGCACGATGACCCGGCGCTGTATGGTCATTTCACCGAGCGCGGCAACCTGGCGACGTGTGAAGACGCCGTGGTCGAGCAGCTCAACAGCTTGTTGGCCAAACACCTGGATCCGATGATCAGTGACGATGAGGCCTTCTTCAGCGCCACCCAGAACGCCCGGGTCGTGCGCGCCGCTGAACAGTACTACCGAGCCATGTACCGCGGCGGCAAGTCATCGTGGAACCTGCGGGACCGGCACATGTTCGACACCCTGCAAACCTTGTTGGAGCATCGGGGCACGGATGCGAAGGCGTTGGTCTGGGCGCATAACTCCCACATCGGCAATGCCGCCGCGACACGCATGGGCTGGGAAGGGGAGTTCAATATTGGCCAGCTATGCCGCATGGCTTATGGCCGCGATGCGGTGTTGCTGGGCATGGGCACCGATCATGGCAGCGTCGCAGCGGCGGACGACTGGGATGCGCCGATGAAAATCAAACAGGTGCGGCCGGCGTTACCCGGCAGTTGGGAACACCAATTCCTCCAGGCCGGTGTGAGTGCCTCGTTGACGCAATGGCGGACCAACCCTGACGAGGCGCTCTTGGACGCATTGTCCGAACCACTGCTCGAACGCGCGATTGGTGTGATCTACCGCCCTGAAACCGAGCGCCAGAGCCATTATTTCGAAGCGGTGCTGGCGGAGCAGTTCGACGCCTGGCTCTGGTTCGAACAGAGCGAAGCCGTTACGCCATTGCCGGTGCCCCAGGTCCTGGAGCACGAGGAGGATACGTTCCCGTTTGGCCTCTGAACGCTGTGCAGGGCGGTTGCGCAATGAACGTGCTCGCCTAAGCTTCAAGGCAGGCAGGCGCAGTATCGGGCGACGCTCGCGGAACAATCGCCGCCCTGTGCAATCAGTACAGCGTAACTATCAAAAGGAGAGGCGCATGCTCATTCGGTCGTTGACCTTCGCTACCTTGCTGGCCATCGCCGGCCCTCTGTTCGCTGCCGATGGCGACTCCCCTCTGGTGGCGGAAGTCGGCAAGTCACGTTCCCTGATCGTCATTGCGCCCAGCACGGTCGACCCGGCCTGGGTCAGCCTGAAAAAGGCCTTGGATGAACCGGCGGGCAAGCAGGGATTTTCCGAGCGCAACATGGTGCTCTACACCGTGCTCAATACCATCGGCCAGCGCGATGGCAAGGACCTGGACCCGCAAAGCACCATGGCACTGATTCGCTCCCTCAAGCTGGGCGCCGGTGCCCAGACCAAGATCATCCTGGTGGGCAAGGACGGGGAAAAGAAACTCGAGCATTCCGGCGCGATTGAATTGAAGGACCTTTTCGACACCGTCGATAAGCTTCCCGCCGCGGAAAAAGAAGCAACGCCGCCGACGCCTCCACCCGCGCCCGAGCCTGCACCGGCCAAGGATGCGAAAGGCACCAAGCCTGGCAAGGCTGTCAAGCCGGCGGCGGCGCCTAAGCCATTGGAAGATTGACTCCCGCTAGCGCCGAGGCCGCTTTTGTGGCGAGGGAGCTTGCTCCCGCTGGGCTGCGCAGCAGCCCTCTGCTTTTTTTCAATGGATTATCGAATGACTGGTTTGGGGCCGCTGCGCGACCCAGCGGGAGCAAGCTCCCTCGCCACAGAGAAACTCATCACCCCGAGGCGTCATGAGTTATTGGTGTTCCAACGCCATAAGAATCCGATGCGCCGCCTTCACCCGTTCCTCGATCGGGTAGTTCTTGTTGGCAAGCATGACAATCCCCATGTCCTTTCCGGGCACGAACGCCGCGTACGCGCCAAAACCGTTGGTGGAACCGGTCTTGTTGATCCAGGCGCCGTCCGGCGCTGGAAGGGGTGGGTTCAAAGGTTCGACTTTTTGAGGCGTCAGGGCCATTTGCGGTGTGTTGCCGGCGAGCAGGTCATCCAAGCTGAACGGCGCGGGGTAGAACTCCCAGCCCAGTCCCTGGTTCATCCCGCCAGTCCTGTAGAAACCTGTGTGCGTGGTGGTGATGGCCTGCTTCAGGTCCGCGTCCAGTTTTTCAGGTCGCAGGTTGGCCTCGACGAAACGAAGCAGGTCCGACGAGCTGGTTTTTACCCCGTAAGCCTCTGAGTCCAGGGCACCAGGCCCGACCCGCACGGGCTTGCCGTCCTTTGCATAACCTTGGGCGTATCGGCCCGCCTGATCCTGCGGCACCCGGACATAGCTGTGCTTGAGGCCCAGCCCTGGCATCAGCGTGCGCTCCATCACTTCGTCAAAAGGTTGCCCCAGGCTGCGGGCCGCCAGATAACCGAACAGGCCGATGCTCGGATTTGAATAAAGCCGCTGGGTGCCGGCCGGGTAGAGCGGCTTCCAGGTCTTGTAATAACTGAACATCCGGTCCGGATGGTCCGCCTCGTCTGGAAACTGCAAGGGCAGGCCACCGGCTGTGTAGGTGACGAGATCGAGCAAGCGGGTACCCTCCAAGGCGCTGCCGCGCAGCTCGGGCGCAAAGCGACTGGCCGGATCCGTCAGGGCCAGTTTGCCCTTGGCCTGGGCATAGGCACCGAGGGTGGCGGTAAAGGTCTTGCTGACCGAGCCGATTTCAAAAAGGGTCTGGTCGGTGACTGGTTTTTTGGTGTCCTTGGCGGCTACGCCGTAGTTGAAAGAATGGCGTTGGCCGTTGTAGGTGATCGCGACGGCCATGCCGGCAATGTCCTGTTGTTTCATCAACGGCTGGATGACGGCATTGACCGTCTCTTCAATGCGTTCCTGGGCAAAGCCTGCGGACGTCCCGCAGGCCAGGAGAAGCGTCCCGGCGAGTATCGATCTGGCAATGTGCATGGTGCAGCGCTCTCGTTGGTCTTCCTGAAGGAGGGCAATCTAGGGCGTTTTGCGCTGTCCGGCAATCCGAGGCTATCGGGCCGCGGCATGTTTCTGAGCATTCTGACGGGGCCGCGGGAACCTTCCCACAAACGGCCCGGTTGCCCCCGTGACCGGACCTCAAGCCAAACCACACAAAGCGGCGGCTGCCGGGTAAACTTGCGCTCTTTCTAAAGGAGTTCACATGAGTTACTACCAGCCCGGCATTCTCGCCACCCCTGTTCCGCCTCAGGCCCGTCATTTGTTTTTTGCCTTGGAATCGGTCGAGGCACTGCCGGCTGCGCTAGACAAACTCCTGTTGCTGCTCGATGGCCGGGCCGTGGTCGGCTTTGGCGAGTCGCTGGTCCAGGCGCTGGGGGCCCAGGTCGATGGCCTGCGGGCTTTTCCTGCATTGGCCGGCGTCGGCGTGGACAACCCCTCGACCCAACATGCCCTGTGGTGCTGGTTGCACGGTGAAGACCGCGGCGAGCTGATGCATCGCAGCCGCGCCATCGAAGCGGCGCTGGCCCCGGCTCTGTGCCTGGTGCAGATGAACGAAACCTTCCGCCACATGACCGGCCACGACTTGACCGGCTATGAAGACGGCACCGAAAACCCCCATGACGAAGCGGCCGTCGCCGCCGCCCTGGCCCCAGGTTCCGATGGGCTGCGCGGGGGCAGTTTCGCCGCGATCCAGCAGTGGCAGCACGACCTTGACGGCTTCGCGGCAATGCAGCCCCATGAACGCGACAACATCATGGGCCGGCGCCTGAGCGACAACGAAGAAATCGACGATGCGCCGGAATCGGCCCACGTCAAGCGCACCGCCCAGGAAAGTTTCGCTCCGGAAGCATTCGTGGTCCGTCGTTCCATGCCGTGGATCGAAGGCGACCGCGCAGGTCTGATGTTCCTGGCGTTCGGTTTCTCCCTCGATGCCTTCGAGGCACAGTTGCGGCGCATGAGTGGACTGGAAGATGGCATCACCGACGGCCTGTATCGCATGAGCCGCCCGATCACTGGCGGCTATTACTGGTGCCCGCCGCTGTTGGATGGACGCCTGGATCTGCGCGCCCTGGCCCGGTAAGCGCAGCGGTTTGTGCAAAGCGTGACGTGAACGCTATTCTTGGGCCGGACGTCTATCCGTGGAATGGGGGAAGCAAGCGTGGATAAAGTCATCGTCATCACCGGTGGCGGCCGCGGAATCGGGGCGGCCACGGCGCTGTTGGCTGCCGAGGCGGGTTATCGGATCTGCATCAACTACCAGTCCGATGAAAATGCCGCGCAAGAGGTGCTTGAACAGGTGCGGGCCAAGGGCGTGCAGGCGATTGCCGTGCGAGCCGATGTGAGCATCGAAGATGAAGTCATTGGCCTGTTCAATCGGGTGGATGCCGAACTGGGACGTGTTACCGCCCTGGTGAACAACGCCGGTACGGTTGCCCACAAGTCCCGACTCGATGAGATGTCCGAATTCCGAATCCTCAAGATCATGAAGACCAACGTGCTGGGCCCGATCCTGTGCGCCAAGCACGCGGTGCTGCGCATGTCGCCCAAACATGGCGGGCAGGGCGGCAGCATCGTCAACGTATCGTCGGTGGCCGCTCGCCTGGGGTCGCCGGGCGAATACGTCGACTACGCGGCCTCCAAGGGCGCGCTGGATACCTTCACCATCGGCCTGTCCAAGGAAGTGGCCGGCGAAGGTATTCGCGTCAACGCGGTGCGTCCTGGCTATATCTATACCGATTTCCATGCCCTGAGCGGCGACCCAGACCGGGTCAGCAAGCTGGAATCGGCGATCCCCATGGCCCGGGGCGGGCGTCCGGATGAAGTGGCCGAGGCGATTATCTGGCTGCTGTCGGACAAGGCTTCGTATGCGACCGGGACGTTTGTGGATTTGGGGGGCGGGCGCTGAGTCCTGGAATGCGGCTCGCCTGTTCCGCCGCCATCGCGAGCAGGCTCGCTCCCACAGTGGATTTGCGTAGACACGAATATCTCAGGAACTCAGCAGGTCTCATGTGGGAGCGAGCCTGCTCGCGATGGGGCAATAACAGACACCCGATCAAAACGACCGAATAATCCGCCCCAACGTCTCCATGGCCTTTTCCGAGGCTTCGGTCCACGGGCTGCCATAGTTCAGGCGGATGCAATTCCTGAAGCGCTGGGTCGGTGAAAAGATCGGTCCCGGGGCAATGCTGATGCCTTGGGCCAGGGCCATCTGGAACAGTTTCAGCGAATCCGTCTGCTCTGGCAGCTCCAGCCACAGGAAGTAGCCGCCCGCGGGCTGGCTGACCCGGGTCTGGGCCGGGAAATAGCGGGCGATGGCGGCGAGCATCGCGTTTTGCTGCTCTTCCAGGGCGTAGCGCAGTTTGCGCAGGTGACGGTCGTAGCCACCGTGTTGCAGGTAGTCGGCGATGGCAGCTTGGGCCGGCATCGAGGCGCACAGCGAAGTCATGAGCTTGAGCCGTTCGATCTTTTGCGCATAGCGCCCGGCGGCGACCCAGCCGATGCGATAGCCCGGGGCCAGGCTCTTGGCGAACGAACCGCAGTGCATCACCAGCCCTTCTGTATCGAACGCCTTGGCCGGTTTGGGGGCCTGCTGGCCGTAATAGAGTTCGGCGTAGACGTCGTCCTCGATCAGCGGCACCTGATGGCGACGCAGCAACGCCACCAGCGCCTGTTTCCTTTCCTCGGGCATCGTCGCGCCCATGGGGTTCTGGAAACTGGTCATGCACCAGCAGGCCTTGATCGGGTGACGCTCCAGCGTCTGCTCCAGCACGTCCAGGTCGATGCCGTCGCGCGGGTGGACGGGAATCTCCACCGCCTTGAGCTTGAGCCGTTCCAGGACCTGCAGGCTGGCATAGAACGCTGGCGCCTCGATCGCCACCAGGTCGCCGGGCTCGGTCACGGCTTGCAGGCACAGGTTCAAGGCTTCCAGGGCGCCGTTGGTGACCAGCAGTTCCTCCATGGGCAACATCAGCCCACCGACCATGTAGCGCAGGGCGATCTGGCGACGCAATTGTGGATTGCCCGGTGACATGTCCGTGACCACCACCCGCGGGTCCATATCCCTTGTTGCGCTGGACAGCGAGCGGGACAGGCGTTGCAACGGGAACAAGGTCGGGCTGGGGAATGCCGAGCCGAACGGTACGGTGGTCGGGTCCTTGATCGAGTCCAGGACTGAAAACACCAGCTCGCTGACGTCGACTTCGGTGGACTCGTGCACTTGGCTGCTGATCGCCGGCTCGGAAAACGGGCTCGGTGCATGGGTATTGACGAAGTAGCCGGAGCGCGGCCGGGCCCGGATCATGCCGCGTCGCTCCAGCAGGTAATAGGCCTGGAACACCGTGGACGGGCTGACGCCGTAGGTCTGGCTGGCGTAACGCACCGACGGCACGCGCTGGCCCGGCCCCAGCATGCCCGAGCGGATCAGTTCAGCGATGTCGTCGGCGAATTTCTCGTAGCGTTTCATGGTGGGGCCAGTCTTGGGTGGTATTCGTGGATTTAACTGTGGCAGCGCGCTTGTGGGAGCAAAACTTGCTCGCGAAGCACGATGACGCGACCTCACTGTTGATTTGTGTCGCCTGTATCGCGAGCAAGCTTTGCTCCCACAGGCTTGCCCTCACTGGCTCGCTCCCACAGGTGCCCGGCATCTTACGGGTTCAACGGTTCATCGGTGCGACAAAACGGCTCTTGGCCACGCTGTAGATGCCCGGCTCGTCAGTGTCGGCGACCTTGAAAGTCATCTCCCGGGACGCTTTTTCGGGCCGTTCGCCGAGCATCGCCACCGACACCGGCACATCGACGATTTCCCCCGGGGCCAGGCTCAACCGGGTCTTGCCCTGCAGGACGAAGCCGTCGCCGTCCGCCAGGGACAGCTGATAGTCCTGGCGCTGCTGGGTCTTGTTGATGATTTTCAGGCTGTAGATATTCTCGATCTGCCCGGCGCTGTTTTCGCGGAACAGGCCACGGTCCTTGCTGACGTCCAGCGACACCATGGGCCGTTGCACCAACGCCATGGCCAGCGCGCCGATCATCACCAGGAGCACGGCGGTATAGCCGATCAATCGAGGGCGCAGCAGGTGAGTCTTGCCCCCCTGCAATTGATGTTCGGAGGTGTACTTGATCAGGCCACGGGCGTAACCCATCTTGTCCATGATCGAGTCGCAGGCATCGATGCAGGCCGCACAGCCGATGCATTCCATTTGCAAGCCGTCGCGGATGTCGATGCCGGTGGGGCAGACCTGCACGCACATCTGGCAGTCGATGCAATCGCCCAGGCCAATATTGGCCGGATTCACCTCGCGTTTGCGCGGGCCGCGGATTTCGCCGCGGGCCGTGTCGTAGGAAATGGTCAGGGTGTCCTTGTCGAACATCACGCTCTGAAAGCGTGCATAAGGGCACATGTGCATGCACACCGCTTCTCGCAGCCAACCGGCGTTGAGGTAGGTGGCGGCGGTAAAGAACAGCACCCAGAACAAACTCACACCGGCCATTTGCAGGGTCAGCAGCTCCTCGGCCAAGGGGCGGATCGGCGTGAAGTAACCCACGAATGTCAGGCCGGTGA
The DNA here is from genome assembly GCF_017498305.1 of Pseudomonas sp. OA65. Taxonomy (NCBI): domain Bacteria; kingdom Pseudomonadati; phylum Pseudomonadota; class Gammaproteobacteria; order Pseudomonadales; family Pseudomonadaceae; genus Pseudomonas; species Pseudomonas sp. OA65. The sequence continues at coordinate 139,115 of NZ_JAGDEZ010000008.1, read as the reverse complement.
GCAGGCTGATGGCCAGCCACAAGGTGTGCTTGGCGCCGCGGCGCAGCAGTTTGTTCAGGCCCCACGGCGCGGCTTGCAATTTGATCCGCTGGTTGCGTTCGCCTTCGGTGATTTTCTCGCACCACATGAACAGCCAGGTCCAGGAACTCTGGGGGCAGGTGTAGCCGCACCACACGCGACCGGCAAACACGGTGATCGCGAACAGGCCGAAGGCAGCGATGATCAACAGGGCCGACAGCAGGATGAAATCCTGGGGCCAGAAGGTCGCGCCAAAGATATGGAATTTGCTTTCGGACAGATCCCAGAGCACCGCCTGGCGACCGCCCCAGTTCAACCACACCGTGCCGAAGAACAGCAGGAACAAAGCCCCCGCACCGCTGATGCGCAAGGTGCGGAACAAGCCGGTGAAGCTGCGGGTGTGGATCAGGTTGTCGGTGGTCCTGGCCTTGATCTTGGTTGGCGCAGGTTCGAACGTCTGTATCAACTGGACGGGGATTCTATCGCTCATGGTCGGTCGCTCATCAGCCTCTATCTGGCCGGCGCACTATGACCATGGAACTGTTTGCATAACAGACTCAGGTGTTTCGATAAAAACCGGATCAGATGCCGCGAAGCCCAGGCGCTGCGACACTTTGAAGCACCCATGGTTGAACAAACAACATCTGTGGCCAAAGGACCTGTGGGAGCAAAGCTTGCTCGCGATACAGGCACCGCGGTCCAAGAGGTACCGTGTTGCTCTCATCGCGAGCAAGCTTTGCTCCCACAGATTGAACTTGTCGCAACGTTCAAGGGATTCAGATCGCCGAGCCGCTGTCCGTGGCCTTGAGGTGCTTGCGCTTATCGGTCGCGCCGGCCACGGTCAGGGCATCCACTTCGGCTTCGGTGAGGTAGACCAGGTCGCCATTGATCTCCACGGCGGACATGGCCTTGTCCGGGTCGGTGATGATGATCAACTCACTGGCCGGGCGTAGCTTCGTGCCGACGGCGGTCTTGATGTGGCAGGTACCGTCTTTGTCGATTTGCTCAAGCATGGCGTCGCTCCTTCCTGAATATCCTGAGTGTTAGGCCCCACCCATCGGCCAGGGTTCGTCGTGGCTGATCAGCGGTCGGGCGCACCTCTGGCTTCGCTTGCGGTCCATCGTTTATCCAACGAAAAAGAGGACGGTCCATGAACGCCTGGTGGCATGAAGTCTGGATAACCCTGCAGGCGGAATTCGCCGACATCACCGATGCCCAGCAGATGACCCGGGTCACGGTGCGCCTGGTCATGGCCGCGCTGCTGGGCGGCATCCTGGGTTTCGAGCGCGAACACAAGGGCAAGGCCGCCGGCGTGCGTACCCACATGCTCGTGGCCCTGGGGGCGGCGCTGTTCGTCCTGGTGCCACAGATGTCCGGGTCCCAGGCCGATGCCATGAGCCGCGTGATCCAGGGTGTGGTCGCCGGCATCGGATTTCTCGGCGCCGGCACCATCCTGAAAAACAACGACGGCGACGAAAGCCACGTCAAGGGCCTGACCACGGCAGCCGGCCTCTGGATGACAGCCGCCATCGGCGTTGCGGCCGGGCTGGGGCGGGAAGCCACGGCAGTACTCAGCACGGTGCTGGCCCTGGCGATCTTCAGCGTGATGCCGGTGATCGTCCGGGCGCTGGAGAAGGACGACAAGCTGTGACACGAGAGTCAACCTGAACACACACACAACCCTGTGGGAGCGGGCTTGCTCGCGAAGGCGGTGTGTCAGTCGATGAAGATATTGCTTGTCACGCCGCCTTCGCGAGCAAGCCCGCTCCCACAGGTTTTTTCGTCATCCAATTTCTTTATTACTACGCTTGAATCAAACCCGCTCCGGCGGCGCCTCGCTGGGCGGGTCGCCCTTGGGTGGTTGTCCTTCGTCCGGCTTTGGATCTTCCTCGGGAAACGGCTCGGGATCAGGGCTGGGCGGGGGCAAATTGGGGTCGTCGATGTTCGGATCGGGTGTTTCGGCCGGGATGGGAATATTCATCGGGACGGGTCTCCGTAGCTCACATGGCTTGAGTCGTGCTTAAGGATGTTGACCACCCTGCACCGGGTTTGATCCCGGATGCATCCCGGGGGCAAATCCCGCTGAACTTTTAGCCGTCGTTCTGGTTCGGAGTTTAAGTGAGTTTTTTCAGGGACCCGTTGGGCCTTTACCGCCACAAGCGCGTCCATGGGGCGTAAAAGGAGCGATGCTCGATGACTGCCGAACACCCGTCTGACCTGGCCTACAACCCGCATTTGCCGTTGTCTCAAGCCTTGTTGCTGCCGCGTATTGCGATTGAAAACACCATGCCGGTGATCGATGGCGGGCAATTCGCCGCCAAGGCCGTGGCCGGGCAGGACGTGACGGTGACCAGCAAAGTCTTTGCCGACGGTCACGACAAACTGGCGGTGCGCATCCGCTGGCGTGCCCTGCAGGACGAGGTGTGGAACAGCGAAGTCATGAGCGATTTGGGCAACAACGGCTGGCGCGGCCAGTTCACCGTGCCGGAGCAAGGTCGCTATGTGTTCTGCATCGAGGCCTGGATCGACCAGTTCGCCAGTTTTCGCTACGAGCTGGAGAAGAAATTCGCTGCCGGGGTGCCCATCAGCCTGGAGTTGCAGGAAGGGCGCAACCAAGTGCACATGGCGGCCGAGCGCAGCAGCGGTGAACTGAGCGAGCAACTGGCGGCCTTGCACCACGAACTCTCCGGCCTGTTGCCGAACGAACAGGTGGCGCTGTTCCTGGCCCCACGCAGTGCCGACCTGATGTCCCTGGCCGATCATCGACCCTACTTGAGCATCAGCCCCGAATACCCGTTGGATGTGGAGCGAAAACTGGCCGAGTTTGCCAGCTGGTATGAACTGTTTCCCCGTTCGATCACCGACGATCCCCAGCGCCACGGCACCTTCAATGACGTGCATTCGCGCTTGGCGGTGATCCAGGACATGGGCTTCGACGTGCTGTATTTCCCGCCGATCCACCCCATCGGCCGCAGTTTCCGTAAAGGCCCGAACAATTCCCTTACCGCCGGCCCCGACGACCCGGGCAGCCCCTATGCCATCGGCAGCGAGGAGGGCGGGCACGAGGCCATTCATCCGCAATTGGGCAGTCGCGAGGACTTCCGGCGCCTGGTGGCGGCGGCCGCTGAGCATGGCCTGGAGATCGCCCTCGACTTCGCCATCCAGTGTTCCCAGGACCACCCTTGGCTCAAGCAGCACCCCGGCTGGTTCAGTTGGCGGCCGGACGGCACGATCAAATACGCGGAAAACCCGCCGAAGAAATACCAGGACATCGTCAACGTCGACTTCTACGCGGCCGATGCGATTCCCAGCCTGTGGGAAGAGCTGCGGGACATCGTGGTGGGCTGGGTCGAGGAAGGCGTGAAGATCTTCCGCGTCGACAACCCGCACACCAAGCCACTGCCGTTCTGGCAATGGCTGATCGCCGATGTCCGGGCCCAATACCCTGAGGTGATCTTCCTGGCTGAAGCGTTCACCACGCCGGCGATGATGGCGCGGCTGGGCAAGGTCGGGTATTCCCAGAGCTACACCTATTTCACCTGGCGCAATACCAAGGCCGAACTGGCGACCTACTTCAGCGAGCTCAACGAGTCGCCGTTGCGCGAGTGCTACCGGCCGAATTTCTTCGTCAACACGCCAGACATCAACCCGGCCTTCCTCCATGAGTCGGGGCGCCCGGGCTTCTTGATCCGCGCGGCGCTGGCGACCATGGGCTCAGGCCTGTGGGGCATGTATTCGGGCTTCGAACTGTGCGAGTCGGCCCCGGTACCGGGCAAGGAGGAATACCTCGACTCGGAGAAGTATGAGATCCGTCCCCGGGACTTCACCGCGCCGGGCAACATCATTGCCGAGATCGCCCAGCTCAACCGCATCCGCCGGCAGAATCCGGCGCTGCATAGCCATCTGGGCCTGAGGATCTACAACGCCTGGAACGACAACATTCTCTATTTCGGCAAGCGCACGGCCGATGGCAGCAATTTCATCCTGGTGGCGGTGAGCCTCGATCCGCACAACCCGCAGGAGGCCAACTTCGAATTGCCGCTGTGGGAAATGGGCCTGCCCGACGACGCCCAGACCCAGGGTGAGGACCTGATGAACGGACACCGCTGGACCTGGTATGGCAAGTACCAGTTCATGCGGATCGACCCGGCGTACCAGCCGTTCGGGATTTGGCGGATCAGCGTGGCGTGATGCTGTGGGAGCAAGGCTTGCCCGCGATGAAGATAACGCGGTCTCTCGGGAATCGAGGTGCCTGCATCGCGAGCAAGCTTTGCTCCCACAAAGCGCAGGCCTCACAACACAACAAGACCCCACAAGCCTGTCTCCCGCGGCTTTAATGAATTACCAGGAGTTGCAAATGGCGAAGAAACCCCGGTCTGCCACCTTCATCAAGGATCCGCTCTGGTACAAGGATGCGGTGATTTACCAGGTCCACGTTAAATCCTATTACGACTCCAATAACGACGGGATTGGCGATTTTCCCGGTCTGATCGAAAAACTCGACTACATCGCCGACCTGGGCGTCAACACCATCTGGCTGCTGCCGTTCTATCCTTCCCCCCGGCGCGACGACGGTTATGACATCGCCGAATATCGCGGCGTCAGCGCCGACTACGGCACCATGGCCGATGCGCGGCGGTTCATTGCCGAAGCCCACAAGCGCAACCTGCGGGTGATCACCGAGCTGGTCATCAACCACACCTCGGACCAGCACCCCTGGTTCCAGCGCGCGCGCAAAGCCAAGAAAGGTTCGAAGGCGCGGGACTTCTACGTCTGGTCCGATGACGACCACAAGTACGACGGCACGCGCATCATTTTCCTCGACACCGAGAAGTCCAACTGGACCTGGGACCCGGTGGCGGGCCAGTACTTCTGGCACCGCTTCTATTCCCATCAGCCCGACCTCAATTTCGACAACCCGCAGGTCATCAAGGCTGTGTTGTCGGTGATGCGCTACTGGCTGGACATGGGCATCGACGGCCTGCGCCTGGACGCCATCCCGTACCTGATCGAGCGTGACGGCACCAATAACGAGAACCTGCCCGAGACCCATGATGTCCTGAAGCTGATCCGTGCCGAGATCGACGCCAACTACCCCGACCGCATGTTGCTGGCCGAGGCCAACCAATGGCCGGAAGACACTCAGTTGTACTTCGGCGATGTCGACGCTCAAGGGCTGAACGGTGACGAATGCCACATGGCCTTCCACTTCCCGCTGATGCCACGCATGTACATGGCCCTGGCCCAGGAAGATCGTTTCCCGATCACCGATATTTTGCGCCAGACCCCGGAGATTCCCGCCAATTGCCAGTGGGCGATTTTCCTGCGCAACCACGATGAGCTGACCCTGGAAATGGTCACCGACAAGGAGCGCGATTACCTGTGGAATTACTACGCGGCCGACCGTCGGGCGCGTATCAACCTGGGCATTCGCCGGCGCCTGGCGCCACTGGTGGAGCGCGATCGTCGTCGCGTCGAGCTGCTCAACAGCCTGCTGCTGTCGATGCCCGGTACGCCGACGTTGTACTACGGCGATGAAATCGGCATGGGCGACAACATCTACCTGGGCGACCGCGATGGTGTGCGTACGCCGATGCAGTGGTCCATCGACCGCAACGGTGGGTTTTCCCGCGCCGACCCGGCCAGCCTGGTGCTGCCGCCGATCATGGACCCGCTGTACGGCTACCAGTCGGTCAACGTCGAGACCCAGGCCGGCGACCCGCACTCGCTGCTCAATTGGAACCGCCGCATGCTGGCGGTGCGCAAGCAGTCCAAGGCCTTCGGGCGTGGCACGTTGAAGATGCTCTCGCCGAGCAACCGCCGGATCCTGGCCTATACCCGCGAATACACCGGGCCTGACGGCAAGCACGAAATCATCCTGTGCGTGGCCAACGTGTCCCGTAGCGCCCAGGCTGCCGAATTGGACCTGTCGGCCTACGCCGGCATGGTCCCGGTGGAGATGCTCGGCGGCAACGCCTTCCCGCCCATCGGCCAGTTGAACTTCCTGCTGACCCTGGCGCCGTATGGCTTCTATTGGTTCGCCCTGGCGGCAGAAAACCAGATGCCGAGCTGGCACGTGGAACCGGCCCAGAGCCTGCCGGACTTCACCACGTTGGTGCTGAAAAAACGCCTGGAAGAATTGCTCGAAGCGCCATCGCGCACCACATTGGAGCAAACCATCCTGCCGACCTGGTTGCAGAACCGGCGCTGGTTCGCCGGCAAGGACAGTGCGATCGAGAAGGTGGATATTGTCTATGGCGTGCGCTTCGGCGATCCACAGCACCCGGTGTTGCTCAGTGAAATCGATGTCACCAGTGGTGGCCAGACCCTGCGTTACCAATTGCCGTTCGGCCTGCTTGCCGAGGACCAGGTCGGCGCCGCGTTGCCGCAGCAACTGGCCTTGTCGCGGGTACGTCGGGTGCGCCAGGTGGGCTTGATCACCGATGCCTTCAGCCTGGAAAGCTTCGTGCGCGCCGTGCTGCACAGCATGCAGGCCGCCACGGTGCTGCCGTTCGCCGACGGTGAGTTGCGTTTCGAGCCGACCGAAGGCCTGGCCGCGTTGCAGTTGGGAGAAGAGCCGGAGGTGCGCTACCTGTCCGCCGAACAATCCAACAGCTCGGTGGTGGTGGGGGGCAGCCTCGTCCTCAAGCTGATCCGCAAGGTCGCCTCGGGTGTGCACCCGGAACTGGAAATGAGCGCCTACCTGACCGCAGCGGGGTTCAGCAACATTTCACCGCTGCTGGGTTCGGTGATTCGCCGCGACGCCCAAGGCGAAGATGCGTTGCTGATGATCGCCCAAGGCTACCTGAGCAACCAGGGCGACGCCTGGGAATGGACTCAGAACAACCTCGAACGCGCCTTGCGCGATGAGCTGGCGGACGCTGTGTCCGAGCAGGAGCAGCATTACAACGCCCTCGGTGAGCTGAAGGATTTCGCCGGCATGCTCGGCCAACGCCTGGGGGAAATGCACCAGATATTGGCCCAGGCCACCGACGACCCGGACTTCACGCCGCAAACCACCAACGCCAAGGAAGCCCAGGCCATCGGCAAGGACGTGGCCGCCCAGGTGGACAACGCCTTGCGCCTGCTCAAGCAGAACCAAGGCCAATTGAACCCCGCCGACCAGGCCATGGTCGCACGCTTGCTGGAGCACAAGAAAACCGTCCTGGCCCATGTCCAGGAACTGGCCGGCAAGGCCGCCGGTGGCTTGCGCATTCGCGTCCATGGCGACCTGCACCTGGGCCAAGTCCTGGTGATCAAGGGCGATGCTTACCTGATCGACTTCGAAGGTGAGCCGGCGCGGCCATTGCATGAGCGCCGGGGCAAGCACAGTCCGTACAAGGATGTCAGTGGCGTGTTGCGTTCCTTCGATTATGCGGCGGCCATGGCGATTCATTTGCACACCGTCGACAGCACGGCCGATGCCGATGCGGCGCGGCAACGGGTCGCCGATCGTTATTTGAAAGAGGCTCGCCAGGCATTTGTCGAGGCATATCGGCTGGCGGCAGCTAGTCTTGCCCATGAGTGGAAGGATGCTGAAGGCGAAGACGCCGCGCTGGCGTTGTTCGGCCTGGAGAAGGCGGCCTATGAAGTGGCCTATGAAGCCGAGAATCGCCCCACCTGGCTGCCCGTGCCGCTGCACGGCCTGGTCGGGTTGTTAAGGGGGCTGCAACCCTTTTCCGACGTAGCCGGACCGATTTAGTGGAGAGAATCATGAGTGTCTCGAACAAAGAACCCCAGGGGCAGGCCAAGGAGTCCTTGCTGCCGGCGCCCCATGACATCGACGCGCTGGTGCGTGCCGAACATCACGACCCGTTTTCCATCCTGGGGCCCCATGGCGACGGCGCCGGCGGCCAGTTCATCCGCGCCTACCTGCCCGGTGCCCTGAGCGTGCATGTGCTGGCCCGGGACAGCGGCGAAGAGCTGGGAGAGCTGCAAGTCACCGAAACCCCGGGGCTGTTCGTCGGCCATTTTCCTCGCGCCCAGGCGTACTTGCTGCGCACCCGGTGGGCCGGCGGCGAGCAGGTGGCCGAGGACCCCTACAGCTTCGGCCCGTTGCTGGGGGAGATGGACCTTTACCTGTTCGCCGAGGGTAATCACCGCGACCTCAGTTCCTGCCTCGGTGCGCAACTGACCACCGTCGATGGCATCGACGGCGTGCGTTTCGCGGTCTGGGCTCCGAACGCGCGACGGGTGTCGGTGGTGGGGGATTTCAACGTCTGGGACGGGCGGCGGCATCCGATGCGCATCCGTTATCCGTCCGGCGTGTGGGAGATCTTCATCCCGAGGCTCGGCGCCGGCGAAGGCTACAAGTATGAAATCCTCGGCGCCCACGGCATCCTGCCGCTCAAGGCCGACCCGGTGGCGCTGGCTACCCAGATGCCGCCGGACACCGCCTCCAAGGTCGCCTCGCCGTTGAAGATCGAATGGCACGACGATGAGTGGATGCAAAGCCGTCGCGAACGCCAGTTACCGGGCGCGCCGTTGTCGATCTATGAACTGCACGCCGGCTCTTGGCAGTGCGAAATCGACGAGGCGGGGGAGGTAGCCCGGCAATACAACTGGCATGAAATGGCCGAGCGGTTGATTCCCTATGTCAAGGACCTGGGCTTCACCCACATCGAGCTGATGCCGATCATGGAGCACCCGTTCGGCGGTTCCTGGGGCTATCAGCCGTTGTCACAGTTCGCGCCGACGGCACGCTTCGGTTCGCCGGACGATTTCGCCGCGTTCGTCAACGCCTGCCACCAGGCCAATATCGGCGTCATCCTCGACTGGGTGCCGGCGCATTTCCCCACCGATACCCACGGCCTGGCCCAGTTCGACGGCACCGCTCTGTACGAATACGGCAATCCGTTGGAAGGCTTCCATCAGGATTGGGACACGCTGATCTACAACCTGGGCCGTACCGAAGTGCACGGCTTCATGCTGGCGTCGGCGTTGCACTGGCTCAAGCATTTCCACGTCGACGGCCTGCGGGTGGATGCCGTGGCCTCGATGTTGTACCGCGACTATTCGCGCAAGGCGGGTGAGTGGGTGCCCAACCGTCACGGCGGGCGGGAAAACCTCGAAGCCATCGATTTCCTGCGGCACCTCAACGATGTGGTGGCGCTGGAAACCCCCGGTGCCCTGGTCATCGCCGAAGAGTCCACCGCGTGGCCGGGCGTCAGCCAGAGCACCCAGCAGGGCGGCCTGGGTTTCGCCTACAAATGGAACATGGGCTGGATGCACGATTCGCTGCACTACATCCAGCAAGACCCGGTGTACCGCGCCCATCACCATAACGAACTGAGCTTCGGCCTGGTGTATGCCTGGTCCGAGCGTTTCGTGCTGCCGATTTCCCACGACGAAGTGGTCCATGGCAAACGCTCGCTGATCGACAAGATGCCCGGTGATCGCTGGCAAAAATTCGCCAACCTCAGGGCCTACTTGAGTTTCATGTGGGGCCATCCTGGCAAGAAACTGTTGTTCATGGGCTGTGAGTTCGGCCAATGGCGCGAGTGGAACCACGACCAGCAGTTGGATTGGTACCTGCTGCAATACCCTGAGCACCGGGGCGTGCAGAAGCTGGTGAGCGATCTGAACCGGCTCTATCGCGAAGAACCGGCGTTGCATGACCAGGATGACGCGCCCCAGGGTTTCCAATGGCTGATTGGCGACGATGCCCTCAACAGCGTCTACGCCTGGCTGCGCTGGAGCAAGGATGGCCGGCCGGTGCTGGTGGTCGCCAACTTCACCCCGGTACCGCGCGAGGCCTATCGGGTCGGCGTGCCGTTCGGCGGGCGTTGGGTCGAATTGCTCAACAGCGATGCCGATACCTACGCCGGTTCCAACTACGGCAACGGCGGCGGCGCCTCCACCGAAGAAGTGCCCAGCCATGGCCAGGCCTTGTCGCTGGAACTCAACCTGCCGCCGTTGGCGGTGTTGATCCTGCGGCCGGAGGGTTGAGCCTGAATGCCTGAGGCCGGGCGGATAGCTGGCAGCGGGTTAGGTGATATTTGAAGATGATGACTGTGGCGAGGGAGCTTGCTCCCGCTCGGTTGCGCAGCAACCGCCGGAAGGGGGCCGCTACGCAGCCCAGCGGGAGCAAGCTCCCTCGCCACAGGTGTTTGCGGCGGTCATGAAATCAAAGGCCACCCAGATCCCAATGTGGGAGGCAGCTCCCACAGGGAAGTTGATCGACTCAGCGAACCAGGCACGGTTGCTTGTTGTTGAACGTCCAGCCCGGTATCAGGAACTGCATCGCCACCGCATCGTCCCGCGCCCCTAGGCCCATGCCTTTGTACAGCTCATGGGCCTTGGCCAGTTGGTCGGTGTCCAGCTCGATCCCCAGCCCCGGTTTTTTCGGCACTTGCACGCAACCGCCCTGGATCTGCAGCGGCACCTTGGTCAGTCGCTGACCGTCCTGCCAGATCCAATGGGTGTCGATGGCCGTGATGTCGCCCGGTGCCGCGGCGGCCACATGCGTGAACATCGCCAGGGAAATATCGAAGTGGTTGTTGGAATGCGAGCCCCAGGTCAGGCCCCACTCATTGCACATCTGCGCCACGCGCACGGAGCCCTGCATCGTCCAGAAATGCGGGTCGGCCAGGGGAATGTCCACGGACTGCAAGGTGATGGCGTGGCCCATTTCGCGCCAATCGGTGGCGATCATGTTGGTGGCGGTCTTCAGGCCCGTGGCGCGGCGGAATTCGGCCATGACCTCGCGCCCGGAATAGCCATTCTCGGCACCGCAAGGGTCTTCGGCATAGGCCAGCACTTTGTGCTGGTCGCGGCACAAACGGATCGCCTCCTTGAGTGACCAGGCGCCGTTCGGATCCAGGGTGATGCGCGCCTGTGGAAAGCGCTCGGCCAGGGCCGTGACCGCTTCGATTTCCGCGTCGCCCTGGAGCACGCCGCCCTTGAGCTTGAAGTCCTGGAAACCATAACGAGCCTGGGCCGCTTCGGCCAGGCGGACCACGGCGTCGGCGTCCAGGGCTTTTTCGTGGCGAACGCGGAACCAGTCATTGTCGGCATCCGGCTCGCTGCGATAGGCCAGGTCGGTCTGCTGGCGATCACCGACGTAAAACAGATAGCCGAGCATCTTCACTTCATCACGCTGCTGGCCTTCGCCGAGCAGGGCGGCGACCGGTACGTCCAGGTGTTGGCCGAGCAGGTCCAGCAAGGCCGCTTCCAGGCCGGTAACCGCGTGGATGGTGATGCGCAGGTCGAAGGTCTGCAGGCCACGGCCGCCGGCATCGCGGTCGGCGAAGGCGTGGTGCACGGTGTTGAGAATCTTCTGGTACGTGCCGATGGGGCTGCCGACCACCAACGAACGGGCATCTTCAAGGGTCTGGCGAATGCGCTCACCGCCGGGCACTTCGCCCACCCCGGTGTGGCCGGCGTTGTCCTTGAGAATGACGATGTTGCGGGTGAAGAACGGACCATGGGCGCCGCTGAGGTTCAGCAGCATGCCGTCGTGGCCGGCCACGGGTACGACCTGCATGCTGGTGATGATCGGGGCTTTGCGGGTGTCTGGCGTAGTCATCGTGTACGTATCCTTGAATTATTGTTGTGATCAGGCGTGGTTGGTCGCGGGGTCGACGGAGGCAGCGATTGTTTTCGGTTTGGGTGTATTACGTGCGGCAAATACGATGATCGCGGCGATGATCGAAGTGGCCGCCAAACCATAGAGGCCGCCCTGGATCGAGCCGGTGTGCTGCTCCAGCAGGCCGAATGTGGTCGGGGCGACGAACCCGCCGAGGTTGCCCACCGAGTTGATCAGGGCAATCACTCCGGCGGCGATGCGGGCGTCCAGGTAGGCTTGGGGAATCGGCCAGAACAGCGACGACGCCGACTTGAAGCCCAGGGCCGCGAAGCAGATGGCGACGAAGGCAAAGATCGGCCCGCCGGTGGTGGACATGAACATCCCCGCCGCGGCGATCAACAGGGCCGCAGCGACCCAGGCCTGCTGGAATTTCCATTTGGCCGACAGCGAGGCGAAGGCGTACATGCCGACGATCGACAGCAGCCACGGGATCGAGTTGAACAGCCCCACTTGAAGGTCACTCAGTTCGCCCATCTTCTTGATGATGCTCGGCAGCCAGAAGGTGGCGGCATAGATCGTCAACTGAATGAAGAAATAGATCAGGCAGAACAGGATGATCTGGCGGTCCTTGAGCAACTGGCCGATGGACAGCTTGATCGGCGAGGCGGCTTCCCGAGCGCGCTGTTCATCGTCGATGGCCTTGACCAGCACATCCTGCTCTTCACGGCTCAGCCATTTGGCGTCGTGGGGCTTGGAATCCAGCCAGAACCAGACGAAGACGCACAGGCAGACGGAAAACATCCCTTCGATGAAGTACATCCATTGCCAGCCGTGCATGCCCAGGCCGTTGATTTGCAGCAGCAGCCCCGACAGCGGGCCGGAGATCAGCGACGCAATGGCCGAACCGCTGAGGATGATGGCGATGGCTTTGCCGCGCTCGACGCCGGGCAGCCAGCGAGTGAAGTAGTAGATGACCCCGGGGAAAAACCCGGCTTCGGCCACGCCCAGCAAGAAGCGCAGGATGTAGAAATGGGTTTCGTTCTGGATGAAGGCCATGCCCGCAGCCACCAGGCCCCAGGTGAGCATGATGCGGGTCAGCCAGATGCGTGCACCGATTCGTTGCAAGAGGATGTTGGACGGCACTTCGAACAGCGCATAGCCGATGAAGAACAGGCCGGCGCCAAAGCCATAGGCCGCGGCACCGATGCCCAGGTCGTGCTCCATGTGGGCACGCACGAAGCCGATGTTCACGCGGTCGATGTAGTTGACGATAAACATGATGACGAACAGCGGCAGGATGTGGCGCTTGACCTTGGCGATGGCCGACAGCAGCACCGGATCCGCTCCGGCATTCGCCTTGAGGCTGGATGTGTTCACTGGTTTTCTCCCACTCGTTATTTTTATGCGGGGCATCGTGTATGTGTCGATGTTGATAGACATCATACAACCTGATTTTTTTGGATGACAAGCAGTTTTTCAGCATGATTGGATTGGGTGGGGAAGGTTTTTATTGCGTGTTTGTTGGCTTTGGCCGAAGTCGTCGATGTTGTTCAGGGTTTTTTAGGGTGTTGGTAGCTTTATTTAATGAGTGCGGATTTCAATGAAAATCAGCTGATCTTGAGTGTTGTCATACAAGTTGACGGTTCGTCGAGGAGATTTCCGGCGCCCGCTGGTGATACGATCAGTCAGCCTGTTTTCAAGGAACCCCGGCGATGCCGCAAGATACCGAAGCGCCCCTGCGCAAGCGCACCCACAACCTGGCCCATGACCTGGTGGCGAAGCTGAGCCAGAGCATCCTGCTGGGGCAGTTGAAACCGGGCGAGAAGTTACCGTCGGAAGGTGCCATCGTGCAGGCCCATGGCGTCAGTCGTACGGTGGTGCGCGAGGCGATTTCCAAATTGCAGGCCTCGGGGCTGGTGGAGACTCGCCACGGCATCGGCACCTTTGTGCTGGCGCAAACCGGCGAGCAGGGGCTGCGGCTGAATGTCGACACCGCGGCGGGGGTGCGGGCGATTCTGGAACTGCGCCTGGGCCTGGAAACCCAGGCGGTTGCCCTGGCGGCCCAGCGCCGCAGCGAGCATCAATTACAGCAGATGCGCCAGGCGCTGGATGACTATCAGCGGTTGTCCAACAACAACGACAGCTGTGTCGAAGCCGACCGGCGTTTCCATCTGCTCATCGCCGAGGCCACGGACAACACCTGTTTTGTCGAGATCATGCAGCACCTGGGCAATGCGATGATTCCCAGGACCCGCGTGAACGTGGCCGAGCGCGGCCAGGCGGATCTGAGCAAGCTGGCGCAGTGGGCCAACCTTGAACACGAGGCGATCTTCAACGCCATCAAGCGCCAGGACCCGGACGCCGCCCGCGCCGCCATGTGGCTGCACCTGACCAACAGCCGTGACCGGTTCGGCGCGGGATCCTGACGGCTCATCGTCGCCTGACCCACCGCCATCGCGAGCAGGCTCGCTCCCACAAGGGATCAGCGGCTGACGCCGATTTCTTGAACGCCTCGGAACCCTGTGGGAGCGGGCTTGCTCGCGAAGATGGCGGTACAGTCAATGTCTTTACCAACTGACCCACCGCTTTCGCGAGCAAGCCCGCTCCCACAGGGTTTTTGGTGTATGCAATATTTGCGAACCCCTCGGACAAACGGTGGGATCGAGCCTGCTCGCGATGGCGCCGGCACAGCCAACATCGCTACTAACTGACCCACCGCTTCCCACAGGAGGCATGGAGATTCAGGGGCTCAACCCGCTTTGGCCGGGGCAGTGGGGGTGTTTCCGGCCACAGGCGATGGTGAGCTTTTCATCAGTGCATCCAAGGCCTGCCGGTAGTTTTTACCCGCCAGGCTCATGCTGTTGTTATGCGTCGCCCCAGGCACCAGCAGCAGGCGCTTGGGTTCCCGGGCGGCGTTGAACAGTTGCTCGCTGAACCGTGGCGGCACGTAGCGGTCGGCAGCGCCATGGACGATCAGCAGCGGCATGTTGATCTCGCCGATCTTGTCGATGGAGTCGAACTTCTGCGACAACAGCCAGCGCACCGGCAGGGAGGTATTCGCCATCGCGGTGGCGACATCGCCCAGGGACGTGAACGTGGACTCGATCACTAGGCCTCGAACCCGGGCCTTGCCATCCTTCGCTGTCTCTTGGCCAAGCTGCGCGGCGAGGTCCACCGCGACGGCACCGCCCAGGGAATGTCCGTAGATCAGCCGCAGGCTTGGGTTCGGTTGCAAGACTTCGAGACGCTCCCAGGCGATGCGCGCGTCTTCATAGACGCTGGCTTCCGACGGCAGCTCCCCATGGCTTTTGCCAAAGCCACGGTAGTCGATGGCCAGGACCGAATAGCCCAGCGCCCGCAGTTGTTGGATACGGAACAGTTGGCCGGTCAAATTCCAGCGCACGCCGTGTAAATACAGGATGGCCGGCGCGTTCTTGCGTTCGGCCGGCCACCACCAGCCGTGGATATTTTCCCCGGCCTTGAAGCTTGTTGGCTTGAGGTCGAACTCCTGCACACCGCTGGGCAGCCCACTGAACCAGCGAGCGGTCCCGGGCTCGATGCGAAAGACCAGTTCCCGCTCTTTGTGCTGCAACACAGCGCAGCCTACCGGCAGGCCGACCACCAATGCGCTCATGCACAGCCAAGCCAACCAGCGGCGTTTCAAGCCAGAAAGTAAGAGTGAAAACATCGATGCCATTCGCCACTCGAAATCGAAGATGCCTTGTAGCAGATTCTCCGAAAGCGGCGCAGGGATTTCGGGCTGTCATTCGTCTGAAGCGCGCTTGTCGGCGCTGGAAAATCCCCAAACCCTGTGTCTTACTCCCTATTCCTTTGGGGGAGGGCAACGCGATGCGACGTAGAAGCGCACAGTATTGGCTTTGGGTGGACAGCCGGTTGCCGGCGCGCAACCACGAAGAGAACCTGGAGGACGGCACGCAGGTCGAGGTTCAGGCAAGAATCAATCAGCAGGGCATGACACAAGTCTTCGTCTGTGTTTATCGTCCGAACGGATCCGTTTGGATCGAAGAATTCTACGACCGCGCCCTTCATGAACCGCTGGCCCAGGCGTTGGAATGGGGCCTGGACCGGGCGCGGGAGATCGTCGCCGGCACGGCGTGTTTCAAGGCACCCCACAAGATCCAGGCGACCCTCGGCCCGTTGATCCAGGACGAATGTGCCCTGGCCCTGCGGCGCATGGACATGAGCGAGGAAGAGCGGCGCAGTCTCAAGGCGCGGGATGCGTGGGCCGAATACCTCAACGCCAAGGAAGCGATGTTGGCGCTGATGCGTTCACCCCGGGTGGATGCCAATGTCTGGGAGGCGCAGAAGCGCCGGTTGCGTGAGGCCATCGATCGCCGTGCCTCGCTGGCGCGGATGAGCATCGGTAGTTGAAACAATGATGACTTGTGGCGAGGGAGCTTGCTCCCGCTGGACTGCGAAGCAGTCCCCGACAAGTCACCATTGAAGCCTGAGGGGCCGCTACGCGACCCAGCGGGAGCAAGCTCCCTCGCCACAGGTATACGCGTCCCTGTCAGTGCCCGTCCCCACGCTCAACCAGCTTCAACACTCGCGTGGTCCGGTCATACGCGACCTTGGGCACGCCCGCCAGGCGCTTGTGCAGTAGGTGGGTCAATGAGTCTCCTGGCATCAGGCTGGCATCGCCAAAATCCCCGTCCAATTGCAGCGGATGAACGATGACCTCGAGCGAGCCGTGTTCCGGCGGCGCGGCGTGGTCCAGGTCGGCCGGCGTGCAGACGTAATCCGCTGTCGCCCCGCACAGGCTGCGCAAGCGGCGGTTGAGCAGGGTCTTGAATATGCGCTTGGGCAGGTTCAAGTTCAGCCCCAGGTTGCGCGCCAGGCGCATGGGCACGCCTTGCCGGGCGGCGAAGCGGGCCACCAGTTCGCCGATGGGCCAGATATTGTGCACGTGTTGATGAGAGTCGAGATGGCTGGGGCTCAGGCCATGGTCCAGACAGTGTTGCCATTGCGCGTGGAGCTCATCTTCCACCGCCGCCAGGTCCTTTGCACCCAGGCGCAGGCAATACCGCGACAGGTTCAGGTCGAACTGGCCATTGGCGTCGCAAAAAAGCTGGCGCGATGCGATTGCCTGGCCCAGCGGCGGGCCGTAGCTGAGATTGAAGTGCAGGCCAACGTGGCCGTCGAGCAGCGGTTGCCGGGCCAATTCACAGGCTTGCTCGAAACCCGGCATGTTGGCCATGGCTGAGGCGGAACTGATCACGCCGGTCTCGAAGGCCCGCAGGATCAATGCGTTTGCGCTAAGGCTGAGTCCAAAGTCGTCAGCGTTGATGATCGCTTGGCGAGGCATGGGTGTTCTCCTGGGGCTTGGTGGAAGACGATGACGTCGCCGCGGTTGGTTTCGTCTTGCGCTGGCCAAGCCATGGTTTCAGGCTCTTCCAAAGCCGCAAGGCGAAACCCAGGAGCAAACCATCAGGCTGCCAGGAATAGAAACTCCAACGCCAGTGTTCCAGCAGGCCGGTCATGCGCTCGTGCAATTGATGGTTGGAGTTATTGAGACTGACCCGCGACGCATCGATCCAGCGCCAGTTTTCGTCCAGCCCCCAGCGGATCCACTCTTCAAGCAACACCCGGCCACTGCCCAGGTCGGCATGCTGTGGCAGGAATGCCAGGTTGTAATCGTACAGCCGGCCCTGGTCCAGCAGGCCGAGGCGATAGCTGATGCACTCGTCGTTCAGCTCCAGCAGCACCACCCGCACCAGGCCTTGGGCGGCGAGGGCGGTGAAGGCGTGGTTCATCCATTGCTGGCGCCTGGGGTCGGCGAAGATGCCGACACCTTCCTCGCCTTTCCAACTGACCGCCTCGACATCGGCGAGGGACCGCAGCAATTGGCCCATGCTGATGGCATCCGGTGTCACCCGGCGGATCTCGGCGCCACAGGCGGCGATCCGCTTGCGCGCCCGGCGCAATTTGTAGCGTGGATCGCCGGATATCTCTTGTCGGTCACTGTCATTGATCAAGTGCACCGGAACCCTGCAACTGAGCCGCCGTTCGCCGGTTGAACTCAGCGCCATCCAGGCGCTGAGGACGCTTTGCTCACCGATGGGCTCGATCACCTCATTCAATTGCAGCAACGCGTGAGGCAAATGCTGACGGATCTGCATCAGCGCCTGGCCCATGTCTTCGGGGGGCAGGCGCGCCAGCAAGGCGATGCGGTCGGTCATTGGAAAACCCAGGTGATGCAACACCCTGAACCGCAGCCCGCCGATCCGTTCACGTCCTGATATCAGGGGCAGGCAAAGGCACAAGGCCTGGTCTTGCCAACCCAGCAGTACATGCAACTGCTGCTCGGGCAACAGGGCGAATTCCGCCGCTTGCAGCCAGGCCAGGGTATTGAACGGTGTTGCGTCGGGCACCTGGGCCAGCAGCTGTTCATAAGCTGATACAGGAAAATCCGCTGCGCCCAGGGAGCGACACCATTGGAACCGGATCGCCATGGGGTCAGGCCGCCGAAGTCGAGGCAGCCGGCTGGGCCGGTTTACGGAACGCGTCCAGTGCCGTGCCGGCGTAAGACGTATTGCGCAGGAACCGCCAATGACCGAACAAACGGTAGAGGTGGGTGATCTGCCCGCGCTCCTGGAAGCCCATGCGGATGTGCATCTTGATCGCCTGGATGTTTTGCAGATCGCAGACATCGACCATCGTGCTGCAACCCTGGTTCGCCATGACTTTCCACACCTCCAACTGCATGTCCGCCGAGATACTGGTCCCCCAGTATTGACGAATCGCCTCGCCACCGAACTGAAAGTATTCGCCAGGCTTGATCGGAAAGTTGCAGCGGTAGAAATGGCGGTCGAAATAGTCCCGTGTACTGGCCCAGGCGAAGCCCACGCTGTCGCCCTGATCATCCAGGTACATCAAGCCTGTGTAGCCTTCGGCCGCCAACTCGCGCATGGTTTCGACGCGGTCGCCGAAGTGTCGGGCAAACGCATCGGCGTTGCTGACCGTGATGAACTCCAGGCGCATCGGTGGGTAGGGCTTGAGGTTATGGGGGGGGAGCGGGGTCCGTATGTCATGCTCCAGCCACACCAGTCGGGTGTGGGAAAATAGGTAGCGTCTGCACAGCTGCTTTAGAACGGCGCGCAGACCTTTTTTCTGAATGCGATCACGCAATGTTTGCAGAGCGTTCATGGTGCCTCCTGACGGGTGGCAGGTTTGGGGGGAAGGGGAGCTGTCCAACTGAGGACGAACACGGTTTCCCCTGGCAGGAGAAACCCGACCTGGCCGGCCTTGCACTCAAACGCAGCGTTTTGGCTGCGGTTATCCGGGCCGAAATACATCAAGCTCATGCCTGGCTGAGGGCAGGCCGTGCCGTCGAGGCTGACCTGATGGGCGCGTGTGCTTTTGTTCACGCCCAGCAGATTGCGTTGCTTGTCGGTGGCCATGGCCAGTACGTCGACTTCAAACGCGTCGTTGTCCAGGCGCAGCACCTGGTCGAGCCAGTGCTGTTGGATGAACTGCTGGGCCAGGCCCACGGGCTTGAGCTCGAAGCGCTGATTGTCCAGCACCCGCACCATGCCTTTGGGGTATTCAGGTTCGTCGGCGAGCATGAACCAGTTGAGCATGTCGAGCCAACCATCCGCGGAGGCGTTGATCGCCACCGAGGTCCACCACAAAGCGGCGTAGTGGGTTTCCTGATCGTAAGGGCTCAGGCTCGAGCCGCTGGACATGTTGGTCTGGTCCAACAGCAACGCCTTGCGCGGCAGGCCCTGACTGTCCAGCCCCACCAGGTTGGCGGCCTGACGGACGCTGTCGCGGTAGACCCGGGTCGCCAGCAGGTCGCGGATCATCCATTCGTGCCAGGCCAAGGCGTCGATCTGGTCGTCGGACGTCGCGAGCAGGCGCCGGGCCCAGTCGATCCCGCGCTTGTCAGCCGCATTGTCGGTGAAGGGGCCGTTGGTGAATCGGGAACTGGCGGGTATGGCGATGCGGACACCGGCGCGTGCGTTGGCAGGGTCGGCGCGGACCTGGGCCGCCATGCTCTGGAACAGTTGCTGGAAACTGGCGAAGTCTGGGTAGTTCAGGTTTGGCTCATCGGCAAAACTGAGGTAATGGATACCGTTGCCGCCCGAAGCCCGGGTCGACATGAGCCAGGCTTGCAAACCGCTGAGACTGGTCCGGTCGGCCTGCAGATCCGCCCGGCGCTGGGTAGCGGCCAGCAGGGTGATGTCCTGGCTGATGCCGAAGCGGCCCTGATACAAACGTCGGAAGGCATCTTCATGATTGACCTTGGCCGCCATGACATCGACAAAACTGTAGAGGCTTGCCGCCTGGGGTTTGAGCGCATCGAGCATCGCGTAGCTGGAGGGCGGCAGTAATTCGTAGGGCAGGTATATGCCCAGCTTGGGGGTCGTGCCGAGCGTCTCGTCGTGTAGCGTCAGGTGGGTCTGCCCCGGATCCTGGCGCACCGGTTGCAAGTGCGCCGGGTCCTGGGCGAACAGGTTGGCCGTGCCGTCCAGCCAGAACGCCAGCTTGCCATTGCCCTGCACATGCAGGCGCCAGACTTGTTCAACATCCGTCACCGGCAGGGCCACTTGGTCGAACTGCCAATAGGCCCGGTACGGCTTGAGGTTCAGTTGCAGCTGCTTGCCATCGGCGACGCGCCGGGCTTGCAGTGCCCGCGCGCCGCCGTGGAACTTGCCTGCCAGCACCGCCTGTTCGCCGGCCGCCACTTTGAAATACAGCTCGTCGCCATCGTGGATTTCAGCACTGAAATGCACCTTGGCCGGAGCAAACAGGGCGCGGGTGCGGGCGTCGTGTTCGACGCTATAGCGCCGGAAACTGTAGCCGGGAATCTCCAACCGATAACTGGCGGCGCCGGGCAGCAAGGGCCATTGTTGCTCTCCGCGCACCTGGTCGGCCTTGACCAGGCGTTCGCCCGCCAACCGCCCGTGGCCGTCGAGCAGATACAGGTGTTCGGCATTGGCCTCGGCTTGCCAGGCGGGCACCCAGCGTACGGTGACAGCATCCGGACGGTCCGTTTGCAGGTACAGGCTGCCGTCACGGATACCGGTCCACTGCATGGACGCGGCTTGGGCCGGGGTGGCCAAAAGCAGGAAACACAGGCAACCGCTCATTTTGAGCATGCGCTGCACTGGCCTCATCGCGAGCAGGCTCGCTCCCACAGTGGATTTGTGGTGGTCATGAAAATTGTGCTCGGCGCCAGGCTTTTGTGGGCGCGGGCTTGCTCGCGAAGAGGCCGTCACTTTCAACATCATCGCAAGCTGCCCCACCGCTTTCGCGAGCAAGCCCGCTCCCACAAGGGATTTGTGGTGCTTGCACATACCGGACCCTGTGGGGGCGAGCTTGCTCGCGATGGCGGTTTTGCTGGCGACGGTGTTCACGCGGATTTCCCCAGCAGCATCTGACGCATCGGCAGCAAATCGCTGGGCAGGATAATCAGTGTCTGCCACGGTGCCACGCCGCTGAGACGGCAATACATCACCAGCATGGCAACGGTCACGCCCAAGTAGGCGATCGACGAAGCGGCGGCAGCGCCGACGATGCCGTAGCTCGGAATCAGGATCAGGTTCAGCGCCAGGTTCAATAGCGCACCCACACCCATCAGCAACGAAACGCTTCCGGGGCGGCCCTTGCCTAGCAGGTCCAGGCGCAGGATGCTTGCGTAGCACAACCCGAACACCCCAGGCAGCAGCGCCAGCAGGGCCGGGTACGCCGGTTGATAGGCGATGCCGAACATGGTAACGATCAGCCATTCGCCGACCAATACCATGCCCAGGCAGGCGGCTAGCATGGCCGTGGCGGTCAGGCGCAAGGCTAGCGGGGTCAGGCGCTTCATGTCGGTGTCTTGCTGCAGCAGGCGTTTCATCAGTGGCGTGGTGACCGCTTCCGGCACGATATGCAGCAGTTCAGCCGCGGCGCTGGCCATGGCGTAGTGTCCCAGCGCCGTGCTGCCCAGCAGTGCGCCGATGAACAGGTAATCCGAGCGCATCATCAGTTGCTGGAACAACAGGTCCGGATGACTGCGGACACCGTAACGCAACAGTTCATTCTGGCCGGTGCGATCCCAGCGTAGCGTGAACGCATGATCTCGGCGCAACCACATCCAGCCCGCCAGTACCACCAGGCTCAGGCCCGCCAGCCAGCTGATCAGCGCCGCTTCCAGCGCCGTGTCTTTCCACATCCAGAACAGCGCCACGAACAGCAACAGCGGAACCAGGGATTCCATCAGCCGTAAGGCATTGAACGCACCGACGCCGCCGGAGGCGTTGTGCAGCGTCAGCAGGCCGCTCTTGAGTACCGCCAGCGGCACGGCCAGCAACAGCAGCCAGGCCAGCAGCCCAAGTTGCAGGGTGATGTCCAGTTCGGCGCCGAACTCACGCACCAGCGCCACCACCAGCAGCGTCAGCAACCCCGCCAGCAGGCAGCCGAAGACCAGCACGTGGCTGAGCAACAGGCTCATCGAGCGATGCTGCGCTGCCTGATAACCCACGGCGGAATTCAGGCCCCCGCTGGTGATGGCGCTGATCAGGTCCGGCAGGGTGCTCAGCAGCGCCAACAGCCCACGCTCACTGGGCCCCAGGATCCGTGCCAGCAACACGTTGCGCAGCAGGCGCAGGCCGATCATCGCCAGGCTCGTGCCCATGCTCAACACCAAGAGCCTGAGGTAATGTGCGCGATTCATGAACGGGCTCCTTGGCGAATGCGCCAGGCCAACAATTCAGGGTGGCAGGCGTTGCGCTGGCTGACGCCAAAACGTGGCAGGTTCAAAGGGTCGCCATCGTTGCGATACAGCCCGGCCTCGGTGCCCAGGGCGAAGGCAAAACCGTGGGCCGCCACCTGTTGGCGCACGCGGGCATCGTTATCACCATTGGGATAGCAATACACCGGCAGGGGTTGGGCGCAGCCGTTTTCCAAGGCTGTCCAGCTGCGGGTCAACTCTTCGTGCAGGCGCTGGTCGTCCAGCCCGGTCAGGATCGCGTGGCTGGCGCCATGGGGGCCGAAGCGGATCAGCCCGGAGTCTTCGAGCATGCGCACTTGGGGCCAATCCAGCGCTTGGGGTTGCGAGCCGTGCGGGCAGGCCTGAGTGAGATCGCTCAAGGTGCGTGGATCGAGGGTCTTGAGGCTTTGCAGATAATGCAGCAGCGCCAGGCTGCGGCGCTCATCGTCGATGTCATCGAGCAGCACCGGCAACGGCCGGCCGACGTGTTGCAACTGCTCGATCAGTGAATGTCGTGCCACCTGTCCATGGCTGCCCCACAGGGTTTCGCCGATGCTTTCCCACCAGAAGTGCTGGCGACTGCCGACGAAGTCGGTGGACAGGAAAATGCTCGCCGGCACCTGGTATTGGCGCAGCAACGGAAAGGCATTCATGGCGTTGTCGCGCCAGCCATCGTCGAAGGTCAGGGCCACCCGCGGACGGTTGGGGACGCTCTCAGGGTCGGCCAGCAACAGGGTCATCAGTGGTACGCATTCGAAATGCCGTTGCAGCCAGATCAGCAGATGTTCAAACGCATCGGGTCCCACGCACAACTCGTTGCGATGGGGCAATTCGGCGGCGCGGTCGTTGTTCAACACCCGATGCAGCATCAGGATCACGCCAGCGCCACGCAGGGGGTGGCGGCCCAGGGACGTGTTCAGGTACAGCCAGCCACCCGTGCGCTTGAAGACGTGTTTGATCGACATCGGCCTTTCTCCTTAGCGATTCTGCTCGGGGTTCCATTGGCTGTAGCGATGACCGCGCAGAAACTGCCAGAGCCCGATGCTCATGCCCGCCAGCGTCACCAGCACGAACGCGGCCAGGCGAAAGGGGCGGGGCAAGCGATGGCCGGCGTCCATCAAGCCGATCAGTGCCATGGCGTAGCCGAGTAGCTGCGCCACCAGGGTCAGGCGGTAGAACGGATGGTCGTCCCACAGCCAGGCATTGCTCAGCAACAGCGGCAAGAGCAACACTGGCGCGAGGCGGCGGATCAGTTTGTGGCTGATCAGCCCGATGGCGTAGAGGCCATGCCGCAGTGGGTTGAGCAGTTCCTTGCGCTGGGCCAGGCTCTGCAACCCACCGACGGTGACCCGCTGGCGGCGGCGAAACTGCTTGTCGGCTTCGTCCACGCCCTGGTCGGTCACCCGGGCCCGGGGCACGTAGACAATGGACTTGCCGGCGGCCGGCGCGCAGGTGCTGAGGAAAAAGTCATCGTTGACTTGCGCCGGTATCGGTTGGAACAAAACCCGGCGCAGCGCCAACAGGGCGCCGTCGGCCGAGACCATGCAGTCGGTGCGACTTTCCACCCGCCGCAACCAGCCTTCGTAATGACGATACAGACTGTCCCCCAGGCTCAGGCCCTTGCCCGGCACCGGGATTTCCATGTGCCCGGCACAGGCGCCAACCTCAGGATCCCCGAGCGGTGCCAACAAATGGCCGAGGGTGTCGGGAAACCATTGGTTGTCGGCATCGGTGAACACCAGGATCTCGCCGTTGCTGTGGGCCACGCCGGTATTGAGGGCGGCCGCCTTGCCCTGGCGTGGCAGGTCGAGCACGGTGATTCGCGGGTCGATGACTTTGCGCGCACAGGTCACCGTGTCGTCCGTGGAACCGTCGCTGGCGAGGATGATTTGCAGCGAGCGCGCCGGGTAATCCTGAGCCAGCAACATGCGCAACTTCGCTTCGATGTGCCGCGCCTCGTTATGGGCAGCAATGATAATGCTGACGTCCATGGGCACTGCGGTGATGTAGCGGCGTACCGGAAACAGCGGGGTGAGCAAGGTCAACAGCACGGGGTAGCCGAGGTAGGCGTACACCGGCAGCAACAGGCAAGACCAATACAGATATTCAGCCACGGGCAGGTCTCCTGACGTTCCGTTGAAAAAGATTGAGCAGCAGCGCGGCGCCGGTCAGGTGCAGGCGCACCCCGTGCAAGGTCCACAGTTGCAAGGTCAGGCGCGGGTCGCGTTGGCTCTGGCGCAGGCTCAGCACCAAGGCCGGCAATGTGCTGATGAACAACAGCATCAACCCCAGGCGCGCCTGGCCCTGAAGCAGGGCGATCAGTGCCAGCAAATCCATGCCCCAGGTGCCAATGGACAGCGCGGGGAAGCGCAGCAGGCGCAGGCTCGGCCCGTGGCTGCGCAACAACTGCCAGTGACTGCCCTGGCGCCACAGTTCCTTGCTCATCCATTCGCGCCAACTGCCTTCATAACCCCAGTGCAGGGCCACGCTTTCGTTGACCAGCAACAACTGCGCACCGGCGTGACGCAGGCGCAGGGAGAAATCCTTGTCTTCACCCGTGCGCAAGGTCTCGTCGAAACCGTCTACCCGTTCGAACCAGGCGCGACGCATCAATAGATTGGCGCTGGGTAACCATTGGACGCGATGCAAGGGGCGCGAGCCTGGACGCCGACTGCGGCGCTGCCAAGCCTGTGCGAACCACGGCGCTTGGCTGGGCGTGTCCAGGTCAAGGCCCAGCACATCGCCCTGGTGGCCTTCCATCTCGACCAGCGACTTGAGCCAGTCGGCCGGCATTTCCATGTCGGCGTCGATGAACGCCAGCCATTCACCAGTGGCGAGCGCCGCGCCACGGTTGCGCAGGGCGCCGATGTGCACGCCAGGTACGATCAACACCCTCGCGCCCAGTTCGTTGGCGATGCGCGGGCCATGGTCGTCGGAGCCGTTGTCCACCACGATCAACTCGCAATCCAGTTGCGCCTGGCGAGCCGCTTCCTGCGCCGCCAGCAGTGTGCGGCCGATGTGCCGGGCCTCGTTGTACATCGGGATGACGATGCTTACGCGGATCATGAACGGGCCTCCTGCGGCGCGGCCTGTTCGGCGTCGTAGCGCAAAATGCTGGTCAAGGCGAGCATGATCCACAGCAACTTGTGGTTCGGCGCACTGAGGAACATCAGGAACAACGCCAGCGACAGGAAGCTCATACCCAAATGCGTCAACAGGTCCGCCTGGACCCAGTCCCGGCGCTGGAGCCAGAGTTGGCGCGCGCGCATCAGGTTGTAGAGGCCCAGCCCAATCGTCGCGACAAACATCAAGCCGCCTGGCACGCCGATTTCGCTGAAGATTTCCAGGTAGGTGTTATGGGCCTGGCGATACAGATCGCCCATTTTGCGATTGGCCGAGAATGCTTTCGCGTAGCCAGTGGGGGCATAGTGCTGCGGAAACGTCCCGGGGCCGGAACCGAGTATCGGGTTCTCTCGGATCATCTGGCTGCCCACCACAATGTAGGAGGCGCGGCGACCCAAGGATCCGTCCTTGTGGGCATTGGTGCCGGAGCTGAGGATGCTCAATGACTGGATGCGTGCCACGTAGCCAGCCGGCATCACGGCGATTGTCACCGGCACCGCGAGTGCCAGGCCGAGCATCGCGAACCCCAGGTGCCGAGGACGTACGCGAGGTAGCTGCGCCCGATAGTGATACAACCCGATCATCAGGCTGAGCAGCAGCACAACCAGCCCTGAACGCGATTCTGTCTTGGTCATTCCGCCCAACAACAGGATGAAAGCGCCGCCCCAGAACAACCGGTGCAACAGGTTCTGGCTGCGTATGGCCAACAACAATGCCAGGGGGACGGTAAACGCAATCAACAACGCAAAGGCGTTCGGGTCTTCCAACAAACCCGAGGCGCGACCCTGATCCTGATATTTGGCTGAAAACATCGCGAGCACGCAGGCCGTGGCGACGCTCACCGTCATCAGGCGGGCGAACATATCCAGGTTCAACTCGCGACCGATCAGCAACGTGATCACGAACAGAATCAGCCCTACGGCGAGTTCACGCAGGTGCGTCAGGGACACGCCGATGTTTTCCGAGATCAACAGGCTCAGGCCATACAACGCCATGAAACCGAGTAACGGCTTCCAGATGTTGCTGCGCAAGCGCGTCCCAGGGATCTGGTGCAAGGCCAACTGCAGCATCAGGATCAGGATCAGCGCCACGCCGAGGAATTTGCTGCCGGAAAACGCGTTGTCCTTGAACAGGCCTTCGAACGGCAGCAGCGCGGTAATGCCCAGCAGGCCCCAGCCAGGCTTGCGGTACAGCATGGCGACGCCCACCAGGCCGAATACGGCGCCCGGTGCCAGGAACGGATAAGGACTGGCCAGCAATGCCAGGCAGACCAGCCCCAGCAGACTGACGATCGAGAGCGGGACGATCATGGCCGAGCCTCCCGTGCCGTGCGGATATAGAGTTGTGACCAGCGTTCGGCCAGCGTGCGCAGGTCGTAGCGGTCGCGTTGGGTGCACCGCGCGTTGTCGGCGAGGATCCGCGCCAGGGGCGGTTCGCTGAACAGCGTTTCGATCTGGCTGGCCAGCGCCTCGCTGTCGGCCGGTGTAGCGAGCAGGCCGTTGTGGCGGTCTTGCAGGATATCGGGAATGCCGCCGACGCCGAACGCCACCACCGGCACGCCGGCCTGCATGGCTTCGAGCAGGATCATCGGCGTGCCTTCGGTGCGTGAACTGATCACCAGCGCATCGAGGCGGCTCCACCAGCCGTTCATGTCTGTCTGATAACCAGGCAGTTCGATGCGCGTGGGCAGCCCGGCATCGGTGATGCGTTTGAGCAAGGACTGGCGTTCCGGGCCGTCGCCGAGCATCACCGCGTGCAGCGACGCATGGCGCTGGCACAGCGGGATCATCGCGTCGAGGAACAGGTCCGGACCTTTTTCGCTGCTCAACCGACCGACGTAGCCGACCCGCCAGCGCTGCCTGTCGGCGTGGTGGGGCAGTGGAGTCGTGACGGCGGGCAGGCCGTTGGGGATTACATCGAGTTTTTCCGCTTTCACGCTGGCCTGGCGGTGCAGCGCCGCGATGCTTTCGGCCACGCAGACCACGCGCTTGACCGGCGCGGTACGGCACAGTTGCAGGCTCAGCCACGTATAGAAGCGCTGCTTTGGACTGCGCGGCGTGAAGCCGTGCTGGGTGATCACCAGCGGCAGGCGCAGCATCGTGGCCGCCGACCAGCCGAACAACAGCCCCTTGAAGTTGTGGGTATTGATCAGCGGTCGCTCGGCGCGCCGTTGCCGCAAATGTTGCAACAATTCAGCCCAGCTGGCGCAGTGGTGGCAATCGACCCCGGCTTGGCGGAACCGCGTGATCAAGGTCGGCGGCGCCGCCAGAAACACCACCTGATGTTGGCCGGGTGTCGCCAGGCAATGATCGAGCAGCATCCGCTCGGCCCCATAGAAGCCGCCGCTGTCGAGCAGATGAATGATCGACAAGGGGCTGTCATGGCGGGACGGGCCGAACGGCGCGTTCAATTTCTCACCCAATGGACAAGGCTGGGCAGGCTCCAGTTGCGGTGTGGATTGATCTGCTCGGGTGACTGCTCGTTGATCACCAGCAAGACCGGCAGATCCAGTTGCTGGCTGATTTGCGCTGGGTGCTTGAAGCGATGGTCGAAGAACTCACGCACGTAGACCAGGGCGATCGCCAGCAGCAGGCCACTGAACATGCCGAAGACAATGATCAGCATCGGCTTGGGAAAGGCCGCGGCGGTGGGTTCGAACGGCGGGCTCAGGACCCGGGCGTTGGACAGGTCGTTGTCCAGCGAGCGCGCAGTGCTGGCCTCGGCGAAGCGTTGGGCATAAGTCGAGAAGGCCGCATGCAGGGCGTTGATCTCGGTGTCCATCTGCCGCAGCTTGCTCTGGGTTTCCTGCAACTGGTGGATGCGTTCCTTGAAGGCTGCGATGCGTTCGACTTTCTGGTTGATCACCGAGCTGACCACCGCCAGGTCGGTGGTGCGTTCCTGGATGCGGTTGTTCACCACTTTGAGGAATTGCTGGCGCGTGCGCACGATCTGCTCCCGGGCCAGCAGCATGGGTTCGCTGCTGGGCTGGAAGATCGCCAGGTCGTTCATGTAGCGGCTCACCTGGCTGGTCAATTGCTCGCCCATTTGCCGGATTTCCCGGTCTTCGAAGGCAATGTTGTCCACGGTGGTGGTGAACGTGAACGGGAAGGTGTAGTCGTTGAACCGCGAGCTGTTCGCCGCCGTCAGGCTGGTCTTGAGGTAATCGAGCCAGCGTTGGCTTTGCAGCAGGCGATCCCGGTACAGGTTCAGGGCCTGCTCCTCGGTGTTGATCGCATTCAAGCGGAAGGTGATTTCTTCCTTGGGATCGGAAGAGCCGACGCCCTCAAGCAGCGTCAGGCGGTTGCCTTCCAAGCCGTCAAGGCGCGTCTGGTATTGGGCTTTCTTCTGCTCGTAGAAGGTCTGCGGCAGTTCGATCGACTGCAGGTCCTGGCGGTTGCTGAGGTAGTTCTGCAGCAGTTGCGCCACGAACCGAGTGCCCTGGGCAGGGTCGCCGAAGCTGTAGACGATGGAAATGACGTTGGAGCCGGGCAGCGTCTCGATCTTCAGGTTTTCGATGGCCTCGTCGGTCAGGGTATCGAGCACGGTGTCGCGCACCGGATCGACCTCAAGCCCCAGGCCATCGCGCAGCGGGTTGACGACGTACTCACGCAGGGGCTGGGTGATGTAGCGCTTGAGCGGTTCGCTCACCCATTTGTTGAGAATGCCGGGGCTTGGGGTGTATTCACCCTGTTCGCGCAGGACACTGATGGTCTGCCGGATCAGCGCCGGCGAGCGCAGGATGTTGCTCTCGGTTTCCATGTCCGCCAGGGATGGTGGAATGAAGGTTGCGTTTTCCTGGTTCAGCGACGTGGTGGCGTCGCCCTGGGAGAGTTTTTTCGACTGGACGATCACTTGGGCGGTGATGTCGAAGCTCTGCTTGAGCATCAACGGCAGCACCAGGGCGATCATGGCGAAAATCAGGAAGACGCGCTTCACCCACTGCTTGTTGGCAAAGAAGATCCTGAAGAACTCGTGCAGATAGTTTTCCTTGGGGTTCATGATCATTCACCTGGGTCAGTTGCCGCTGCTGTCGTTGTCGAGGTCGTAGCCGAAGCTGACGCCAACGCCCTGGAACAGCACCACGTCGGCCAGTTGCCTGGCCATTTCACCGGCTTTGGCCAAGCCGGTCTTGGGCACATACAGCATGTCTTCCGGTTGCAGGTAGGCGATCTGCGAGGCGTCACCGCTCAGGGCCTTCTCCACGTCGTAGTGGCGGGCTTCAACCTGATTGCCGTTGCGACGCATGATCACCACCGAGTCGAGTCTCGCCTTGACGTTGGTGCCACGAGCCAGAGTCAGGGCCTCGAGGACCGAGATTGGCCGGCGGATCGGGTAGGACCCCGGCTGGGCCACTTCACCGAGGACATAGATCTCGTTCCCGGCGGTGGACTTGAGCAGCACATCCACCGTCATATGGCCGGGCAACTGCGCGTAGCGCTCGTTGAGGAAGGTTTCCAGCTGGGTGACGGTCATGCCTTGCAACGGCACCGAGCCGATTTCCGGGAAGCTGGCGTAGCCATCCCGGCCCACGATGATTTCCCGGCTCATGCCCGTGGCCGGGTGGGTCAGGGTGTTGCGCAAGTTCGTCTCGCCGGACAACGGGCTCGTCACCAGAACGGTCAGTTGGTTGCGATTGGGTTGGAACAGCATCTTTTGGTTGTAGGCACGCTGCACTTCCAGGCGGGCTTCGTCGGTGGTCAGGCCGGCGACTTTCACCGAGGTGTTGGCGCCCGGCAGTTCGATACTGCCGTCGGGCATCACTTGTTGCGTGCCGTTGAGCTGGCTGGCGGCGGTGAAGTTCAGGGCGACTTGATCGCCAGGTTGCACTCGATAAGCCTGGGAAGAGGTCGTGTCGATGTGAAAAATCACATCCAGTATGTCCTGGGGCCGCAGGGTCTGTTCGACCCTGGGCATGTCGGTGGCCTGGGCGTTGGCCGGCGCGGCCGTGAGGATCTGCACCGGCATCGAGCGGGTATCGGTGGTGCTGGAGCAACCGGCAAGCGGCAGCAACAGCAGGACAAGCATTCTGGCGTTCATCTCGTCATCCTTTTGCAGGCTTACAGGTTGTTGTAGAGCCACTTGGGCATGTAGTACTTGCGGCGGTTGAACACGCTGCCGACCACTTTCGCGCCCGCCTGGGACAAGCGCTGGCGGGCGGCCTGGGCCACTTCCCAACGGGTGTCTTCACCGCGCACCACCAGCACGACGCCGTCCACTTGGGTGCTGAGCACCAGGGTGTCGCTGGCCGAATACACCGCGTCGGCGTCAATCACCACAAAGCGGTATTGCGCCGCCAGTTGCCTGAACAGCGGGCGCAGGCGCTCGGGGCTCAGGTGTTCGGCATTGCGGCCGAGGCGACCGTGGGGCAGCACGTCGAAGGGCAGGCTGGACGCCTGCACCACGCAGTCCTGCAACAGGGGCGGGGCAAGGCTGTTGAATAGCAGGTCGGTAAAGCCGCGCTCCTTGTGCAACGACAGTTGTTGGCTGAGGTTGCGCGGTGACTGGCTGGCATCCACCAGCAGGACGCGACCGTTGCTCATCTGCGCCAGTTGAGCGGCCAGCGCCATGCTGCTGGTGCTGGTACCGGTGCCGGTGTTGGCGGACGTCAAGAGCAGGATCCGCAGGGAAGGGTCGAGCACGGTCGAGGTCAGGTTGGTCTCGCTCGGGCTGGCTATGGTCAGGATATTCGTTGAACCGTCCATTTAACTCGCTCCGTGGCCGCTGAAAACTTTGAAGGGGGTCAGCATCAGGATCTTCAAATCCAGCCACAGGCTTTGTTCAGCGATATAGCTGAGGTCCAATTCCACGCGCTGGTCGAAGTCGATATTGCTGCGCCCGGAGATCTGCCACAGGCCGGTCATGCCGGGGTAGATGCTCAGGCGCACAAGATGGTTGTCCTTGTAGCGATAGGCGTTGAACGAGGTCGGCCGCGGGCCCACCAGGCGCATGTCGCCGGTCACTACGTTGATCAGGTTCGGCAGTTCGTCGAGGCTGCTGCGACGCAGGAATCGGCCGATGGGCGTGATGCGCGGGTCGTTGTCGATCTTGAAATCGATCGCATCGGCGCCGTGTTTGTTGAGGTGGCGCAGCGACTCCTTGAGGGCCTCGGCGTCGGCGACCATGGTGCGGAACTTGTACATGCCGAACACCCGCCCGCGATAACCGGTGCGCTTCTGTATGAACAGCACCGGGCCCGGGCTGGAAAATTTGACCAGCAGTGCCAGGCCCAGCAACAACGGGCAGAACACCACCAGGATTGCCAGTGCGCCGAGGCTGGCCACGACACGGTTGGTGCGCGAGACCGTCCAGGGCCGGCCGCCGTCGCGTCCAGTCAACCAACCTCGGCCCTGGCGGTGGATGGCCGCGTCCAGGCGCCTGCGGTGCTCGGGATCGACACGTTTGTCGCGTCCGGGGGCGTTGATCTCGATGGCTTGTTCATGTCGGGTCATAGACTCCTCCGCTGAGGTTGGGCCGCAAACGGCGCGTGGGCAGGCAGTGGGTAGTAATCGCGGAACCACTGGATGAAGCGACCCAGGCCGTCGTCCAGTTCGATGCACGGCTTGAAACCGGTGGCCCGTACCAGGTCGCTGGCGTCGGCGCAGGTGTTGAGCACATCGCCCGCTTGCAGGGGCAGCAACTCGATACGGGCGGCGCGTCCCAGGTGTTTTTCCAGCAGCGCGACGTAGGTGCGCAGCGCCACCGGCTGCTGCCCGCCGATGTTGTAGATCCGCCAGGGCGCGCGGCTGGTGGCCGGGTCCGGTTGTTCGTGATCCAGCAAGGGCGTGACCTGGGGTGCACGGTCGATCAGGCGGGCGATGCTTTCGACGATGTCGTCGATGTAGGTGAAATCCCGTTGGTGCTCGCCGTGGTTGAACAATTGCAGCACCCGGTCTTCGGCGATGGCGCGGGCAAACTGGATCGGCGACATGTCCGGCCGGCCCCAAGGGCCGTACACGGTAAAGAACCTCAGGCCGGTGCAGGGAATGCCAAACAAGTGGCTGTAGCTGTGGGCCATCAGCTCGTTGGCTTTTTTGCTGGCCGCGTACAGCGACAATGGATGGTCGACGTTGTCCTGCACCGAATAAGGCGTGCGCGGGTTGGCGCCGTACACCGAGCTCGAGGAGGCGTAGATCAAGTGCTTGACCGGATACCGGCGGCAGCTTTCCAGGATGCTCAGGAACCCGGTGATGTTGCTGTCGACGTAGGCCTTCGGGTTTTCCAGGGAGTGGCGCACGCCGGCCTGGGCCGCGAGGTGAATCACCACGTCCGGGCGCTGGGCCTGGAACAGTTCATCGATGGCTGGCGCGTCGGCCAGGTCGAGCCGCGCCAAGGGGAAAGTGCCGACCTGGTCGTTCACCCAGGCCACGCGGTCGTGCTTGAGCTGCGGGTCGTAGTAGTCGTTGAAATTGTCCAGCCCGCACACCCGATGGCCGTCGCGCAGCAACCGCAGCACGACATGGGCACCGATGAAACCGGCTGCGCCGGTGACCAGGATGTTCATGCTTGCGGCCCTGGCGCGGGGGTGCCGGGTACGGTGTGGCGCAGCCCGATACCGCGATACAACAGCCCGGCGGCGGCCAGGTGTTCGGGGTTGTACAGGTTGCGGCCGTCGATGATCACCCGGGCGCGCAACTTGCTGGCCAACAGGTCGAAATCCACCACGCGAAAGTTCTTCCACTCGGTGCAGATCACCAGGGCATCGGCGTCTTCCAAGGTGTCATCGCGGGTTGCACACAGGTTGAGGTCCTTGCGATAGCCGTAGAGGCGACGGCATTCGGACATGGCTTCCGGGTCGTAGGCCTGGACCCGGGCGCCTTCGCGCCAGAGCGCTTCCATCAGGTAGCGGCTGGGGGCTTCACGCATGTCATCGGTGTTGGGCTTGAACGCCAGGCCCCAGATCGCAATCGACTTGCCGGCCAGGCCATCCTGGAACTGCTTGGCCAGTTTTTCGAAGAGGATGTGCCGCTGGCTGTCGTTGACGTCGGTGACGCTACGCAGCAGGCGCAGCGGCATGCCGCTTTGTTCGGCGGTGTGCAGCAGGGCCCGCAGGTCCTTGGGAAAGCACGAGCCGCCAAAACCGCAGCCGGGGTAGATGAAGTGGTAACCGATGCGCGGGTCCGAGCCGATGCCCTTGCGCACCGCTTCGATGTCGGCGCCCAGCCGTTCGGTGAGGTTGGCCAGTTCGTTCATGAAACTGATGCGCGTGGCGAGCATGGCGTTGGCGGCGTACTTGGTCAGTTCGGCGCTGCGGTTGTCCATGAACATCAATTTTTCGTGGTTGCGGCAGAAGGGCGCGTAGAGCTCGGTCATCTGGTCGCGGGCTACCGGGTCGGCGGTGCCGACGATGATCCGGTCCGGACGCATGCAATCGGCCAGGGCGCTGCCCTCCTTGAGAAATTCGGGATTGGACACGACGCGTACGTTCAGTTGTTTCAGGCCGCGCCGAGCCAATGTCTGGCGAGCGCATTCGGCCACCTTGTCGGCGGTGCCCACCGGCACGGTGGACTTGATGACCAGGGTGCGGTCGCTGTCCATGAAATCGGCGATCTGCCGGGTGACGGCCAGTACATGGCTCAGGTCGGCCGAACCATCTTCATCGGCGGGGGTGCCGACGGCGATGAAGATCAGCTCGCCATGATTGACCGCGTCGCTGGCCTGGTAGCTGAACGACAAGCGTCCGGCCTTGATGTTGTCTTCGAGCAGATTGGACAGTCCCGGCTCGCTGATGGTTGGCACAGCCTGTTGCAGTTGCCGGATCTTGTTCGGGTCGATATCGATGCACAAAACGCGGTGTCCGACGTCCGCCATTGCAGCCGCCTGGATCAGCCCGACATACCCCGTACCAAATACGCTCACGTCCATTTTTGGCGCGCCTCGCAAACCGAATGATGTAACTCGGATGAAACTGTTTAGAGGGGTATAGCGCAGCTTCAGAAAAGCGTGTCAGCAAAATGACAGTTGTCAGTGTTGGCAATTCATGTGAAATCGGGCCTTTTGATATCAAGTCATTGACTGTCCTAGCAAAGTGGCTGTTTTACTGGGGATGACAGGCATTTAACAAAGCGATAAACGGTCGTTATCCATAGATTTTTATATTTTGTTACCTGTTTTCGTGTCGTTTTTGGGGTAACTTTTTTTTGACGCGTGGTTGTGAAGGGCGTTTCTTGCGCTTTGAAAACCGGCTGCTAACGTGCAGGAACGAAGCGCTTTCGATACCGCGATCCGGTCGAGGAAAACATGGCCCGCTACCTCAAGGAATTGCTGCTGCTTTTGTACCTGCTCAAGGGGTACGACTATTACCTCGACCGTCTCGACGCGTTGGGCCTGGGTTTGGCGACCGTGCTGTTCGGCGCCATGTTCGTGGTGTTGGTGCTGGCGCTGTGGCTGAGCGCCTACATTCGCCAGACGTTGGTGAGGCATGTGTTTGCCTTGGCGTGGTTTGTTTCGGCGGTGTTTTTCGAGGTGTACACGAAGGTCACGGACAGCTACCTGACCTACAGCCAGTTTGTTTCGCTGGTGTACTCGGGAGGGTTCATCCAGGAGGCGGCCTATCAGTATCGCGAGGTGATCATCGATGCGGTGATCGGCGGTTTGTTGCTGTTGTTCGGCATCGCTCTCAAGCCTCAACGAACGCTGCGAGTGCCCGGTTATCTACCTGTGGTCGCGCCCGTGCTGGGGGTGATGTTGCTCAGTGGCGTATTGTTCGTGCGGGCGGGCGAAGGTGCGCGCGGCCTGCCGGTGATGTACACGCCGTTGGCCTATTTGAATCTCCTCGCCTATGAGTCCTTGCACAGCACGATCGGTCCCCGGGAGCCGGTCACACTAACGCGCCGATCATCCTTGATCGAGCAGGACATAGTGCTGATCATCGATGAAAGCGTCGGTGGAAATTACTTGGACATCAACACGCCCTTCGGCGTGCGCAGCGGACTGAAGACGCCGCCCGAGGGCGTGGAAATTTTCAATTTCGGCTACGCAGCTTCGATCGCCAATTGCAGCGCCGACACCAATGTCACCTTGCGCTACGGGGGGACGCGCGCCGATTACATACGCATCAACAGCACTCGTCCGTCGATCTGGCAGTACGCCAAGAAGGCCGGCTTGCGTACCGTCTATATCGACGCCCAGCGCACCGGCGGCAACTTGCAGAACCTGATGACCGAACTGGAAAAACAGGACATCGATGAGTTCGTCCAATTCGACCAGACCAGCGTGCGCGACCGCGACATGGCGGCGGCGGCGAAGTTGATCGAACTGCTGGGCGACCACCAGGCCGAACTGGTGGTGATCAACAAGGTGGGGGCGCATTTTCCGGTACACGACAAATACCCCGACGACTTCATGAATTACCGGCCGGCCTTGCCGCGCGGGCAGTTCCAGGAAGTGGCCGATACCGGCAGTCGCGACGGTTTCAACGGGCAGAACGATGATTGGTTGCTGTATCGCAACGCGTACCAGAACACCTTGCTGTGGAACGTCGGCGAGTTCTTCACGCGAATTTTCCAGCAGGCTGATTTGAGCCGTACGGTACTGATCTACACCTCCGACCATGGCCAGGACCTGCACGAGCGTGGCAATCCTGGGCTCAACACTCATTGCGGTGGCGACCCGATGCCCGAAGAGGGGTTGGTGCCGTTGGTGGTGATCCAGGGCAACCAATTGAATAGCCTTGATTGGCGTGGAGCTTGGGCGCGGAACAAGGATCGTTCGAGCCACTACAACATCTTTCCGACGCTGTTGCAGTTGATGGGGTATGACCCGGTTGGGGTTGAATCGGTTTATGGCCGGTCGTTGAGGCAGCCGACGGAGGATGAGTTTACGTTCAACTATCGTTTCAATGCGCGGTTGGGGGCGAAACCGGCTTGGAAACATATTGACCTGGGCCATATCGTGACGCCGTCCGCTGGCCAGGCCGAAATGGCGGCGGGGCATTGATTGAAGGCCCTTATGCGCTGGGCTCTTTGCGGGAGCGAGCTTGCTCGCGATGTCGGAGGGTCGGTTTGCGGTGATGTTGGATACCCACAAGGTTTTTGGGTACTGCACGACCCTGTGGCGAGGGAGCTTGCTCCCGCTGGGTCGCGCAGCGGCCCCA